>JAEYRX010000008.1 GCA_023435225.1 Bacillota bacterium | reverse complement strand
GTTTATTGTAAACCCTTGTCAATTCTTGATTTCTGTTTAGTTAGATAAGATCGAATTGATCGAATTTTTTGTGAATTTTATATCCCTTGGCTTTCTTACTTTTACCCAACTTGTGGGTAATGGTAAGATTATATGGTAGAGGAGGAACGAAACCGTCAATTAAAAATAACCGATCTTTATATTGATGTTGGGGCTGGGAATAGTGCGGAAGTGGCCGCGTTAGGAATTGAACCGGGTAATCCGGTAGTTCCGGCGGTAAAAGCGGAGATTTTAAGCCAACTTGGTACAATAGTTGGGAAAGCATTGGATGATCGGGCCGGATGCGCGGTTATTATTCAGGTTTTAAGGGGATTAAACCACAATCATCCTAACTTGGTTATTGGCGCCGGTACCGCGCAGGAAGAGGTTGGCGCCAAAGGCGCCAGAACCATTACTTCGTTAGTCCAACCGGATGTGTGCCTGGTGTTGGAAGGAGCTCCCGCCGATGATTTTCCGGAAGCCGGCAGCATTATTCAGGGAAGACTGGGTAATGGACCGCAGATACGGTATTTCGATCCGTCGATGATCGCTAATCAGGCGTTGGCTAATTTGGCGATCGAGGAAGCTCAACATCTGGGGATACCATATCAAGTCGCAGTACGTGAAGGTGGTGGTACCGACGGTAGTGAGATCCAATTGCAGGCTTCCGGAGGAGTTCCCACGGTAGTAATTGGGGTACCGGTGCGATATGCTCATAGTCATCATGGTATTGTCAGCCTTAAAGACCTTGAGGCAACCATCCAATTAGTAAAAAGCCTAATTCAACGGCTGGATGAACAGACAGTGGAAGGGTTGAAGAAAAAACCGTGGGGTTAATTGACAATGAACAATTGACAATTAACGATGAACAATTAAATTCCTTATTCTGCAATCTACATTAGCCATTATAATGGACTTAAGATGGTAGATATAAAAAAATATGAACCACGAAATACACGAAAAGCACGAAAAAATAATCATAATTAGATATATAGTTATTGAATTATGTTATTCCTTGACCTAATAAAGTGGTAGACGGTAGCATCATGATGGTTTATAATGGAATGAATCGGGATTTTTTCTATCTATGTTTGTATATGTTGCAACATATTTTTATATTTTTTGACTTATATTTAATTATTGGGAGTGGTTTCAATGTCCGTCAGACACTTGCTTAATTTTAAGGGATGGTCCGGGAAAGAACTCCGGGAAGTTCTTGATTTGGCGCTCAAAGTTAAGAATAATCAAAAACAATATTGGAATTCCCTTGATCATCTTACCATGGCGATGATTTTTCAAAAAACTTCGACTAGGACCCGGGTGTCATTTGAAGTTGCCATGACCCAGCTTGGTGGGCATGCTATCAATTTGGATTGGCGGAGCACTAATCTGGTATTAGCTGAGTTGAAGGATGAAATAAGGTTTCTGGCCCGTAATGTAGATATCATTATGGCCAGAGTGTTAACCCATGAACAATTGTTGGAAATGGTTGAGTACTCAAGAGTTCCGGTAATTAATGGTTGTGATAACAAATATCATCCTACGCAAGCATTGGCTGATTTCCAGACTATCTTGGAACATAAAGGGCATTTGGAAGGGGTTAATCTGGTTTATGCCGGAATCCATAACAATGTCGCCAATTCCTTATTAGAGGGTGGAACAAAGTTAGGAATGAAAATCACTTTAGTCACTCCGGAGATTAACCAGGCCAGTTTGGATCAGGAATTGATGGATGAAGCAGCTAAAACCGGGCTTTATGAACATACGTTGGATTTAAAAACGGCGGTTGCCAAGGCTGATGTGGTTTATACCGATACCTGGGTTGATATGGAGTTTTTCCTGGATCCTAAGTATGCTGAGGAGAAAAAAAGACGGGTCGATAAAATGATCCCTTATCAATTAAATGAGGAATTACTTAAGAATAGCAATGCTTTAATCATGCATGATATGCCGATCCATACCGGTTACGAAATCACCCGGGATGCTGTCGAACATCCAAATTCCATCATTTTTGACCAGGCCGAAAACAGATTGCATGCCGAAAAAGCCGCAATCTTGAGGCTGTTGGGAAAAGAATAAAACAGTTAACAGTTGATAGTTGACAGTGTACAGTCTTTTCATTAGTAGATAATTGATAGTGTATAGTTTATAATTCTTTAAATAGGTTACATTGTTGGAATTGATAGTTTTAAAAGTAATTTGATATAAAATAAATAATATTAAATACTTTTATTATCAAATCTCAACTATAAATTATGAACTGAATTTCTTCGAGGTGATAGAAAATGGCTTGTCCTAATTTATATATGATGAAGTAAATTTCTTAACCAAGATTTGCATTCTTAAAGCCGAATGCAAATGCTATTAAATCAGTATTTACTTCATCATATTACCGCTGTAATAAGTTGAATTAAACTCATTAATTATTCCATTATGGCCGGCTTTAGGGACATAATGTATATAAGAAATTTAATTCAACTTATATAGAAAAAAATAAAAAGAGTTGTACTTGTTATGATACCTCATGTTCACGGCATGGGGTTTGTTGTGAATGTATAAAGTACCACCGGGAGCATGGTGGAAAACCGGGATGCCTTAAATAAGGGTAATTGAAAATTTAAAATTGAGAATTGAAAATTAATTAGATTGGGTTTATTAGGGATTCAAGCTTTTGTTAGTAGTTTTATTTTTTCAGAGAATAATAAAAAATTTGCCAAAGTTTTTAGGTTTATTATTTTTAAATTTTCAATTTGCAATTCTCTATTTATAGTTGAGGGGGTTCTTTTGTGCGGGAGATTACAGCGGGGCAAATCAGTTCTTTAGTAGCCAAGCTTTGCCGGGAGGCTAATACCAATCTGGGTGATGACATAAGAAACGCTTTGCAGAAATCTTTGGAATCCGAAGAATCTCCGGTTGGCCGGGAATGTTTGCATGGCTTAATTGAGAATGCCGGGATTGCAAAAGATGAAGGCTTACCTATCTGTCAGGATACGGGAATGGCAGTGATATTTGTGGAGTATGGGCAAGAAGTTGTCATGAAAGATGGCGACTTTGTAAACGCTATTAATGAAGGAGTCCGGCAAGGGTATCAGCAAGGATATCTCCGAAAATCAATCGTTCAGGATCCGCTTAATCGAGTTAATACCGGCGACAATACACCGGCTATAATTCATACTAAAATAGTCCCCGGGGCTAAAATCCGGTTAACAGTAGCTCCTAAGGGCTTTGGAAGTGAAAATATGAGCCGGTTGGCTATGTTAACCCCGGCAGCCGGGATTGAGGGAGTTAAAAAGTTTATTGTTGAAACTGTTAGTATGGCAGGCGCTAATCCTTGTCCGCCAATTGTGATTGGAGTGGGATTGGGGGGCACAATGGAGCTGGCGGCGTTTTTGGCCAAGGAAGCTTTGCTGCGGGAAGTTGGGACATTTAATCCGGATTCTTTTTATGATAATTTGGAAAAAGAGTTGTTAGAGGCGGTTAATAATCTAGGGATAGGTCCTCAGGGATTGGGAGGGCGCTGCACTGCTTTGGCAGTCCATATAAATCCCTATCCCACTCATATAGCCGGCCTACCGGTGGCGGTCAATGTATCATGCCATGTAACCAGGCATCAGAGCGGGGAGATTTGATAAAATGGCTAATAAGCGAATTGATTTACCTCTAACCGAACGGGATATTTCCGGATTAGCCGCCGGAGATACCCTGTTATTAAATGGACCATTGCTTTCGGGTAGGGATGCGGCCCATAAAAGATTGATTGCTGCAATAAAGGAAGGGCTAACTTTACCAGTTGAGCTTAAGGGAGAAACTATTTATTATGTTGGACCTTGTCCTACTCCACCAGGGAGAGTCATTGGTTCTGCAGGTCCAACCACTAGCGGCCGGATGGATTCTTATACCCCGAGTTTACTTGGTTTGGGACTTAAGGCTATGATTGGCAAAGGTCAGCGAGCCCCTGAGGTTATTGAGGCAATGAAGCAACATCAGGCGGTCTATTTTGCCGCTTTAGGCGGCGCCGGCGCCTTGATTGCCAAATCGATTAAAAAAGCCGAGATAGTTGCCTATCCGGATCTTGGACCGGAAGCTATTTACCGGATGGTAGTAGAAGATTTCCCAGTGATTGTGGCTATTGACGCCAACGGAAATGATCTTTATCAAATAGGGCGGGAAAAGTACTTTATTAATTGACAATTGACAATTATTTGGGAGTTACCATAGAGGCTACCGGACAAGAGGGTGTCCTCAATTGTCAATTGAACTTACAAGGGGGATCCGGATGGAAAGAATAGATGGACGTAAGTTTAATCAGCTTCGTGAGGTAAAAATACATCCCGATTATATTATCCATGCCGAAGGATCGGTTTTAATTGAAGTAGGAAACACCAAGGTGATTTGTACGGCTACCATTGAAGATAAGGTCCCAATCTGGCTGCGAGGGCAAGGAGTAGGCTGGATTAGCGCTGAGTATTCGATGATTCCCAGGGCCACACCACAGCGAAATGTCCGGGAAGTCTCTAAAGGAAAATTAACCGGGCGGACTCAAGAAATTCAAAGGTTAGTAGGACGTTCTTTGCGGGCAGTCGTTAATCTGGCTGCTTTGGGGGAAAAAACCATCTGGATCGATTGTGACGTTATTCAGGCGGATGGAGGGACCCGGACTGCCTCAATAACCGGTTCTTATATTGCATTAGCTTTTGCCTTGAACAAAGTGATACCGGGGGAGAAAAAGCTTCCTTTATATGACTATCTGGCGGCTACTAGCGTCGGAATATATGATGGCAATTTGTTATTGGATCTTTGTTACGCAGAAGACTCCAAAGTTTCGGTCGATATGAACCTGGTAACGACCGGAGCTGGAAAGATTGTTGAGATTCAGGGAACCGCCGAGGGGGAACCATTCTCCTGGGATCAGATGTTGGATTTGACTGATTTGGCTAAACAGGGAATCGATCAGTTGGTTCAAATCCAAAAAGAGATGTTAGGACCTATTGCTCAACGGATTGGGGGAATCGAAAGTGCGAAAACTCGTCCTGGCGTCGAGGAATAAAGGAAAAATTAAAGAACTGCGGGAATTGCTATCCGGATTATCACTAGAGGTTGTTGGCCTTGATAGTTATCCCGAAGCGCCTGAAGTAGAAGAAACAGGGACAATCTTTGAAGAAAACGCTGTTTTGAAGGTTAAAGCCATAGCCGAATATACTAAAGAACTGACTCTAGCTGATGATTCCGGTTTGGAGATTGATTTTTTGGGGGGCGAGCCCGGGGTGTGTTCGGCCCGCTATGGAGAACCGGGCTGGGATGATCAACAACGGTATGAGTACTTATTAAAGAAATTGGAGTTAGTCTCCGGTAGTCTGCGCCAGGCCAGATTTCGTTCGGTAGTGGCGCTTTATGACCCGGGTAATAAACAATTGGAGTTAGCTGAAGGTAAGGTTGAAGGGGTAATTATTGACGAACCAAGAGGAGATTTTGGTTTTGGTTATGATCCTATTTTTTACCTGCCGGAACTTAGGAAGACAATGGCCGAATTAACTCCGGAAGAAAAAAATGAATTAAGCCATCGGGGCCGGGCAGTAAAAGAGATAATACCAAAGATTGAAAAACTATTGAGGATTGGCTAAAAAAGCATGCGCATCGGGGTAGTAGGAGATATTCACGGCAATTATTACGGGTTAAAACAGGCTGTAAGCGAAATGGGTTCTATTGATATGCTGTTTTTTACCGGTGACGGGTTCCGGGATATCAGTAGGCTTCAGGCTGAAACCGATGTACATATAATAGGGGTGATTGGTAATTGCGACTTTTATTCAAATTACCCTCCGGAACAACTTTTAAACTTGGATGGACACAAGATACTATTAACTCACGGACATCTTTATGGCGTTAAGACCGATTTGAACCGTTTGGGGATGGCGGCCCGAAATAAAGGAGCTGAGTTAGTGGTCTTCGGTCATACTCATATGCCGCTAAACAGTGCTTGGCAGGAGATCAAACTTTTCAATCCCGGGACGTTATCCAGAGAACGTTCATATCGGGGGACAAGTTATGGGATTATTGAGATTTCGGATAGAGGGATAAATATGGTGGTAAATAAGCTGATTTAATTGATAATTGACAATGAACAATTGACAATTAAAAAGGTAAATAACGGTGCTTGACGGTGGGAGTTTTTTGACGTATAATAATAAAGTTGAAAAAACCCTACCAATATTCGCATTCTTAAAGCCGGATGCGAATTGTAGATTAGGGAATTTTTTTTCAACTTGAATCAAGGAAAATATGTTGCAATGAATATGATGTTTAAGAAGCCTTTTGCAACATATAGAAGCAATTTTTCGGGGCGTAGCGCAGTTTGGTAGCGCACCTGCCTTGGGCGCAGGGGGTCGTAGGTTCAAATCCTGTCGCCCCGACCATATGTAAATGTAGATTCGACGGTACTTTCAACCGTCGAATTTTTGTTTTTGGGAATCCTTTTAGGTATTTTTATGGTCATATAGGACCTGTTCAAGTCCCTTTCTTTTTTCTTCACCGGGCTGAACAAATCATTCAGACGAAGTTCGGCTTCTTTATATTCTCCGTCTTCCGCTCGTTTGCCGACAGTGAGAACGTAAATCACATCCAAAATAGCAACCTTATGATCGGTAATAACATATACAATACGAAGGCCGGCTTCGGAATTTAATTCGTCGACAGCCGACTAGATTTGTTTTGTTTATTTACGGTTTACTTAAAATGGTTGACAAACCTTTTAGGTAAGCAGTATATTAAAATTGAGCATATGCGCATAATCTTAAAATATCAAAGATCATTCAAACCTGAAAAGAGGATTTGGAATGCCGCTTAATGAATATCTCGGTAAAAAGTAACGCCTTAAAACTTATTGTTGGGGCGTTTTGCTTTTTTTGAATTTTAAAAAGTGTTTATAGACAAAGTATTAACAATATAAAAAAAGGAGATGGTGTTATGAAAGTGGTTATTATCGGTGGGGTAGCCGGAGGAGCTACGGCAGCAGCCAGGCTTAGACGGATTAACGAAGAGGCCGAGATCATCATCTTTGAAAAAGGCGACTATATTTCCTACGCAAATTGCGGGTTGCCTTATTACATCAGCGAAATCATCCCGGAGAAGGATGATTTATTGGTCCAGACCCCGCAAGGAATGTGGAAACGGTTCCGGATCGATGTCAGAGTTAATTCGGAAGTGGTTAAAATCAACCCTGACTTGAAACAAGTTGAAGTCAATGATAAAGTTAAAGCGAAAACCTATACCGAAAGTTATGATAAGCTAATCTTAGCCCCGGGAGCGGAACCAATCCGGCCTAACTTACCCGGGATTGACTCTAAGAAGATATTTACTTTGCGCAATGTTCCGGATACATTCCGGATCAAAGACTATGTAGACCAAAAGAAACCTCAAAGAGCGGTAGTGGTAGGAGCCGGATTTATCGGTTTGGAAATGGCTGAAAACTTACATATAAAAGGGATTAAAGTAACAGTAGTGGAGCTGGCCGACCATGTTATTGGCCCACTGGACTATGAAATGGCTGCTATTGTTCATCAACACTTAAAAACCAAGGGAGTGGAGTTTTATCTGCAGGAAGGAGTTAAATCCTTTGAAGATAACGGCGACAGTCTCCTGGTGGAACTGACTGACGGCCGTAAAATAAGAGTTGATATGGCAATTTTAAGCATCGGGATTAAACCTGAAGCGCAACTGGCGGCAGACGCCGGTTTGGAATTGGGACCGCACGGCGGGATTAAAACCGACAGTTATTTACGAACCTCAAACCCCGATATTTATGCCGTAGGTGATGCCATTGAAGTGAAAGATTTTGTAACCGGAGTCGATACTTTAATCCCGCTGGCCGGGCCGGCCAATAAACAAGGCCGGATCGCCGCCAATAATATTTTGGGAGCCAATGAACAGTATACCGGAACTCAGGCCACTTCCATCGTTAAAGTTTTTGATATTACCGTAGCCATAACCGGTAATAATGAGAAAAGTCTGAAACGCAAAGGAATTTCCTACGAGAAATCCTTTACCCATTCCCCGTCCCATGCCGGGTACTATCCCGGGGCTATTCCCATGGCGATTAAACTGCTTTTCGCTAAGGACGGCGGCAAAATTTTGGGAGCGCAAATAGTCGGTCACGAGGGGGCGGATAAACGAATCGATGTTATCGCCACCGCGATGCGGGCTGGGATGACCGTTTACGATCTGGAGAGACTGGAATTAGCCTATGCCCCGATGTATTCATCAGCAAAGGATCCGGTAAATATAGCCGGATATGCGGCCGCCAATATTTTAAAAGGTGACAATCCGGTCTTTCATTGGGATGAAGTGGCGGGACTGGACCTGCAAAAAATCTTTTTACTGGATGTCCGGACCCCGAAAGAGTTTAGCCAGGGGACTATTGCCGGTGCGGTGAATATTCCCGTTGATGACTTGCGGGAACGCCTGGCTGATATACCTAAGGATAAGGATATTTATCTTTTCTGCCAGATTGGTTTACGGGGATATGTCGCTACCAAAATCTTAAAGCAGCATGGTTTCAAGCAGGTCAAAAATCTGAGCGGCGGTTATAAAACCTATCAATTGGCCACTCAAAAACAGTCAAATGAAGATATTTATGAAAATGAGGTTGTTACCAACGACGATATGATAAAACCGGTATGATAGTAAAGAAAACGTTAAATACTTTTTGCATACTTTTTCTCAAAGGAAGCGCTGATTAATTGAATAAGTGACGATTTTATGCTTCGCAAAATGCCTAATACCGCATATTTGCTCGCACAAAATCGGATTAATCAGCGCTTCCCTAAATAACACCTTTCGGTGTTATTTTTATATAAGGTTATTATCATGTTATTCATTCTTCAAATTGTGAAAATTATTACTATTAATACAACTTTCGCACTTTTATTTTAATGCAGTAAAATCAATAATTTAAGGAATCAACTTTTGAAAAAATCGTTAAAGCTTTCGATGTTTTCAAAAGTTAATTTTAATTGATATGACTTTACTGCAAGACATTTTTGTAGTGCGAAAGTTGAGCTATTATTATCTGTCAATATTAGAGGAATCAACTCATTATTGAAGAATTAAGAATATTATTAATTCTGGCGACAAAGTAGGACGTTTTGCTCTGTAATTATTTCTTGGCTTCAGGAATTCTCGGCCTGATTATCAATAAACATTTTGATGAATTAAGCCGTGGTCAGTATAAATAAAAACATAAAAAGAATGAATAAAGTGGAGTTGATGAAAATGAAGAAAAAAATTAATGGTCTATTTTTAATTGGCTTTTTGTCTTTGATGGCGGTCAATTTGGTTTATGCCGGCAACAATAGCCGGCTTATCCTGATTAATGAAAAAAAACCGGTAAAATCAGCTGATTATTCGTCAGTTATCTGTTTTCATATCAAAGACACCGAAAATTTGTTGGATACTTCAAATGCCGCCAATCTAAAAGATAATAAGAACAGTAATCTTCCCGCTGCGATAATAACGTTGCGTTATACTACCGGAGAAGAGTTTTTTGAAGAGTCTTTGCGGGTAAAAGGATACTATGAAAACGGAATTATTTATGGCCGTGACCTTTTTTGCTTCTCCGCCAAACCAGGTACTTATGATTTGATTTGTTTTAAAACAACTATTGGCAATTCCGCATATTCATATGTGTTTACGATACCAATTAATCGTTCGGTGACTATAGAACCCGGTAAAATGTATTATTTTGGTGAAATTAATCTGCAACTCACCTATACCCAACCGAATAGCAGCTATAGGATGAATTATATCATGGATTTCTTCAATAATGAGAGTTTGAAAAACGAAGTTCAAACCAGTTTAGTAGAAGCTTACCCCAAAACCTATCAGCTTTTTAAAGATAACTTTGTAGCGGTTAACCCCGTACCATCCCGGCCTTTACAACCGGTTAAAACAATTTTTAAGGATGATTTTAATAAATCCGGTGGATTATGGCAAGAACAAAACGATGAAACACAACATGCCTATTATCAAGATGATCAATTCTATTTGGAAAGTAAATCAGGAGAAAACATGGCTGCGCAATGGATTTCCTTACCGGAAAAGTATGGTGATTCTTTTGAGGTGGAATTAAAAAGTACCTGGGTATCAGGAGAAGCGTATGCATATGGATTGTTGCTCTTAGGCGACAAATATCATTATGGTTACGTTTTTGGTATTTCCAGTAACGGGCAAGCCGGAATCTGGTATTTGGCCGGTTCAAACTTAATAAAGAAAGATGAAAAACAATTAATTAATCTGGTACCATGGCGAAGTGTTGAGTCTATAGCTAAGAATGGGTCTGGTGTTAATTCAATCCGTATCCAAGTTCTCAAACGCAATATCGTCTTTTTTGTCAACGACCAAGTCGTGGCGCGGGAACCGGCTAACAGTTATGCAAGTTCCGGGGATCAGTTTAACTGGTATAATGATAAAACTATCGGAGTATTTAGTTATGGAAAACAATTAATTAATTTTAATGAGCTTACATTTTCTAAGTTTAAATAATACTCCGACAATGTAATGACTGGGGGACAATCCCGTGGATGCCCGGATCATGTCGTTTTTATTATTAGGGTTCTTCCCCTGATTCCCCCGAAATGTTAATCCAAATTCCTATCGCAATCCTAATTGAACCGTATTTCCCGGCTGATATCGGCCGGGTTTTTTGTTAAATTCGGATATGAAACAGAATTTTAGAATACTCATGGGGTATGTTATTTGGTTATTCTCAAATCCTTTAAAATATTGGTTTCGGGGACTAAAAAATGATAAATGTCATTGCCCAACATGACAATCCTCATATTGAATTGCGTTTTAAAAGAAGATATTCTAAGTTAGGGAGAAAATGGAGTTTTTGGATGGTTAAATTAAAAAAATAGGAAGTTGTAAAAATTAGAGGATGGCTCTTAGGCCATTATGAATTTTTTACTACTTTCTAAAGGAGGTTGATGTAAATGTTAAAATTAATAAAAAAAGTCTTGATTATCTTTTTATTGGTGCTGCTTATTGGCGTAACTTGTTTAGGAGAATTCCCAATCCCTCTTACAGAGGCGATTATCGCCGATCACGACGCTGTTTATAATTTCGATAAGATTCCCGATAAGTACCTAGATATTGTAAAAACAATGCTGGTTGTAATACCGGGAGAATCTCATGGCACAGCCTATTTGTATGGGCTGGAACTATTGGAAGCTATGAATAGTAAATACAGTGTCAAAACGATTTGGTCACTCAAGCCAGGTAGCAAGCTAGAAAAATCGACCAATGGTTCCCTTGTTGTATCTAGGCCTTACATAAGTAATACTGTTACACTTTCTTGGGCTTCAGACGGAGGCGAGGAAGATTTCTGGACTAATCCTAACGCAATTACGATGATGAAAGCTTTTTTAACTTATCAAAAGAATAATGGTAATCCAGTCTCAGCTTTCGGCTTTGGGTGGTGTTACGATATGTCAAAGATTGAAACTGGTGTA
This sequence comes from Bacillota bacterium, assembly GCA_023435225.1. Classification (GTDB taxonomy): domain Bacteria; phylum Bacillota; class UBA4882; order UBA8346; family UBA8346; genus UBA8346. Next base: position 5,206 of record JAEYRX010000008.1, on the reverse strand, counting down.
TTATTAGGAGAACCCGACCCTGAATATGGAGTTCATTGGTATGGAAGGTCACAAGCTGGTCCGAACGGCAGTCTACCTTGGGGTATCGACAAAGAGGATAATGTTTTAACCGGTAATAGTGTTAATTTAGATACATATATAAATGCTGTAAAAGAATATAATGCTTGCGAATCGGGCACTTTCACTTTTTTTACCACCGGTCCGGTTGATGATGGCCATTCGGATAGTATTAATGGAACTGAAGCCGGCTATCAAAAATATTTAAAACACATGGCAATTAGAAATCATGTTCTAAATAACGGCGGCTTTTTATTTGATTATGCGGATATTTTGTGCTGGGATGAGAACGGAAAGGAATGCATGGAGAAGTGGAATAGCTATCAGTTTCCGAGGATTGCGCCTGCTTATGCCATGACACCAACGAATGGGATTAGTTCCGGTTATGGGAAAGCTGGGGGAGAGCATGATGCGAACAATGACGGATTTGATGATGATTATGGCATTCTACTTCAAGGAGGATGCCATATTTCCAGGGAAGGTTGTATCCGATTAGGAAAGGCCATGTGGTGGATGCTGGCGAAGATGGCGGGCTGGGATGGGAATACCCAAGAACCGGATCTGGCCGGGCCGGAGGTTGTATCGGTGGGTATATCATCAGCTACTACAGTAAATATCATTTTTAACGAACCTCTTGACGAAGTAACCGCCACTAATATCAGTAACTATAATATCGCAAGTCCCATTCTTGTTTTCAAAGCGGAACTCTCCGGAACTATGGTGACTCTTACCACTTCGGAGCATCAGTCGGGGACTTATTCAATAACCATCGCTAATATTAAAGACAAGGCCGCCAATATCATGAATACCGCCATTAAAAGTTACAGCTATAAAGGCGGAGACGACAAAACGCCTCCGTTGGATGTAATTCAGGTCAATGATGGCCTTGGTCCCGATATCTCTTTTACCAATTCAACCACTTCATTATCAGCCAATTGGAGCGCCTCTAGCGATCCGGAGAGCGGGATAATCAAGTATTGGTATGCCATTGGTACCAGTCCGGGAAGGACCGATCTGTTGGACTGGACCGATAACGGTAACAATCTTCAGGTAACCGTCACCGGATTAAGCTTAGTTGAAAACCGCGCTTATTATATTTCAGTAAAAGCTGAAAATGGCGTCGGACTGCAATCCCTAAACTGGAAAAGCTCGAATGGCCAGAGGATCGATGTTACAAAACCCGTTATCGGCAATATTCAAGTCACCAATCTAACCGCCGCTGGGGCTGCCATCAGTTGGATAACAGATGAACCCGCAACCTCAAATTTTGAATACGGGCTTACTACAGATTGCGGTTCAACTGTTAACGGGAGTATTAACCCGGCAACGGAACATACGGTCGTTTTAACCGGATTAAAACCGGGGACTGGATATCATTATCTAATAAGTACTATTGATTTGGCCGGGAACACTAATGTTTCGGAAGATAGTTTCTTTACAACATTACCTGGTCCGAATGATAATGGATTGGTTGCTTATTGGAATTTTGATAAAGACAATGAAACCACTATATTTGACAGTTCGGGCAACAATCATGACGGAAAACTTGATCATCCGATCCAATGGGTGCCCGGACAATCGGGTTCCGGGGTATTATTGAATTACAACAATGTGGATTTTATCAATTTATCTTCCACTGACTTCGGACTGACCAACGAATTGACGATCAGTGCTTGGGTGAAGATCAACGGAGATACCGGGAGCCCTCAAGTCTTAATCAAGCGGGGACAGTACAGCTATCCTTATTCAATCGCCCTTTGGTATAATTGCAAAGGTTTTTATATTCAAAGCTGTATCCGAACAACCGGATCCACTTCACCCGTTTATGTATGTTCTGATGTTACAAAATTTCCAATCGAAATCGGTAAATGGTATCATGTCGTGATGACCTATAAAAGCGGGGCTCTGGTGATTTATCTGAATGGGGAAGTGGTTGACAGTAAAAATGCCGTTGGAAGTTTAACATTTGACTCCAGCAGCCATGAAACATATATCGGAGCCGCTCCCGGACGAGCCGGTAATCCGCCAACCTATTATTTTAACGGAGTTGTTGATGAGTTCCGGATTTATAATCGGGCCTTGTCAGCAGATGAAGTGGCTCTATTATATAATATACCTAGTGAGTAAATAGTTTACTTAATGAAAGTCTCATCAAAGCTGTCAAATAATCGTTACTTTTATAGTCATATTTAAACAAATATTAGTTTGGTTCCCCCTACAAATCCGGTTTTATCGGAAGCATTGGGGGAACTGCATTTTTAAAGTGAAATGACAAATGTCATTGCCCCACATGACAATCCTCATATTGAATTGCGTTTCAAAAGAAGATATATTATTTTGGGAGAATAAATGGATTTTTTTGGAAAACAAAATATTACGAACTAGGGGGTGTAAAGAATCACCAATTGTTTTATATAAGTTGAATTAAATTTCTTTAATAAATAATAAGTCCCTAAAGCCGGACGTAACTTAAACTAATGAATTTAATTCAACTTATTACAGCTGTAATATGATGAAGTAAATTCAAATTAATGACATTTGCATTCGGCTTTTGGAATGCAAATCTTATATAAAGAAATTTACTTTATCATATATAGATAGGATTTGCATTAGCTGTTTTAATAGATTTACCTGAAACAAGCATCCAATTTTAAATAACAAAGGAGGAGATATTAGTTGAGTAAATTTTGGAAAACGCTGTTTTTAATGATGTTGGTTATTTGTTTATCTACCGCGACCATCTTGGCTGCCGATCAGGTAGAAATAACTATCGGCAATGTAACGGACGGCACAAAAATTGCCGGACTCTTTAAAATCACCGGGACTGCCTCCAATATTGATTTAGTTAACAAAATAGCGGTAAAAGTGGGACAAGGTCCCTGGGAGACCTTCTTTGGAAAAGCCGAATGGGAATACACGATTGATACACGGCAGATATTCCTTGGCTACCAACAACAAATCGATCCTGTTACCGGGGAACTGGTCACTATTGATAAGTACGGGAGATTTTACGGAGATCTGGCGATTACCGTCGCTGCCGTGGATTGGTCCTACAATATCTTAAGTCAAAAAACAGTGACCCTGACAATCGTTCCCGAAGCGCCGGTGGCCGATGTTAATTCCGGTGGGCCGGGGAAGCTGGCGGTTGTTTTAAAAGCCGCTCCTGATGTGAGTATCTTTTATACCAATGATGGAACCGATCCGACTAACAACGGTTATCTTTATAATGGAACAATTACGGCTGCTTCGGATACAATAGTCAAAGTTACGGCCAGAAGCGCTAATAACTTATACTCGGAGATAAGAACCCTGGATCTGAACTCCGTCCGGTCGTTAAGTAACAAACCTACGGCGCTTGACACATTTAACGGCAAGAAAGTTTATACAATGGTGACGTACCAACCGATCGAAAAATCCGAATCAATTGTAAATGCCCGTAAGGGTGTTTTAACATCGAGCGGTGCATCTAGATCCGCCAATCCAATTTTAGAAGAAAGAAATAGTAGATTGGTTAATCATTCAACAACGAATTTTAATAATCTACTACGGCAAAAAGAAAATGAAATACTACGCCAAAAAATCTCCCCCTTAAAAAGAGAGGTTACCCGGGGGTATTACCCGGTAGCGCCGGCTGAACCGGTAGTTAATGAAACCCAATGGAACAATGTTTATATTGCGGCAGCGGACGTTTACATCAATACAACCTGCCGTTACATATCGGATTATGCATACTTTTACGTTGATAACCGGGATGATCTGAGTCAGTATTTGGCGGAATACGGCGAGGCTTTTGATCGGATTTATCAAACAAACCTTGAGAAATTTGGACAGGTCTGGGATGTTGACGGTAATGGCAAGGTAATTATAGTATTCTCCCAGGCATTACTCAATGGCGATTTGGGGTATTATAATGCGGTCGATCAGTTTTCAAATACTATATTTTCCGCTTCCAACGAAGGCGACATTTTTTATGTGACAGCCGATAGTAAATGTTACATATATGATGAAAACGGAAATATTACAGGCGCGGTTGATATTAAACCCGATAATATCAAATGTACTCTGGCCCATGAATTACAACATATGACCTACTTTGACAACCTTATAGATAATGATTCCGATCATATCTATACATGGATGAACGAAGCTTTGTCACAGGCTGCCGAGTATTATAACGGTTATCTGGATAACCATCTCAACTGGATCCGGGATTACCTTACTTATTGGCCCTATCTTTATCTTTCCCTGACCTACTGGACTGAAGACAATTACGGCTATGGCGCTTTATTCATCCGTTACCTGATTGATCAATACGGCGACGGGGCTGTTAAAGCAATGTATTCCATGAATAAATCGGGTATCGCAGCGATTGAGGAGGCTACCGGCGAAGACTTTAACGTGATTTTTAATAACTTCGCCAAGGCCGTGGTTCTATCGGGAACTAACGCCAATCCGGACCCGCGTTACCGGTTTACCAGCCTGGACCTTCAAGCTTTACAACCAACGGGCCGGGGCGGTATGATTACCCCATATAAATACTATGCCGGTGAAAGTATTCCCGATTACGAGCTGTATCCATATGAATTATCTTTGGTAGATTGGCAAGGACCTTTCGGGACAATGACTTTAACCGGTAAGGATTTCGTAGGGACCACTTTCGGGATCGATGAGTGCCGGTTGCACGTTGTCTGTGACAGCAGTTCGGGGAGTACTGCTCCTTCCGGTCAGATAACGGCATACAAAGGCGTCAGCCGGGAGATTAGCGCCACCCCGGCAGAAGGTTATTACTTTGTGAACTGGACCGGTACGGCGAATGTGACTTTTGATGATCCTAACTCCGCCGCCACTCGGGTAACCGTTAGCGGTGGCGATAGCGCTGCGATCATGGCTAACTTTGCCAAGATTTCCTTAACCAAAGGGTTGGCCGCCTACTGGAAGTTTGATGAAGGCAGTGGAAATACCGTAACTGATTCTTCAATGAATAATCATAACGGAGACTTGATGGGATCGGCCCGGTGGGTCGCCGGACATCTGGGTTCCGGGATTTTATTGAACAATCAAACCAAGGATTATATCAATCTCGGTTCCAGCGACTTTGGACTCAAAAATGAACTGACGATAAGCGCCTGGGTAATGACGAACGGCTCTA
>JAEYRX010000002.1 GCA_023435225.1 Bacillota bacterium | reverse complement strand
GGATTTAAACTTTCAGGCAACATATATTCCTTGATTCATATGTTGAAAAAAGTTCAAGAATTTCGCCATTCACAGCCGGCTTTAAGGATGTGAATGTTTTACCTAAAACTTTTTTCAACATATATATCCAATATTTTAGATTTAAACTAAGAAGATGTAATAGATTTAATATATTCCGCAATAATTATAAGAATGAATTCCTCTTCTTTTTTCGTTATTTTTCTTTTAGAGGAACTTAACAATTCAGTGATTCGGATAATTAATTTATTATAGCTTGTAGATATGTTAATATCATTTGATGTAGAGTTATCTGTTTCACTACGAGGATTACGAATATTAGAATACCCTAATAAATAATCAATTGAAACATTTAGTTGCCGGGCAATTTTAATAAGAGTATCAAAGTCAGGTTCCCGATAATTCCTTTCATAACCTGATATTGTCCCATTTGATACTCCTAAAATCTCCGCGAATTTCTCCTGGGTCCACCCTTTAGATTCACGTTCGGATTTTAAACGATTCGCAAAAAAAACACTCAAATATTAACACCACCTAAACATAATATAGCATATTGGAATATTTCTTAAATATTATTATGCGAATTGCTTAGAATTGTTATTGACATAGGCGAAACGCTTACTTATAATAAATTATATAAAGGGCTTATGAAACTAGTATTCAAGAAAATAAACTTACATATAACAGAAAGGTTAAAAATAACCTTAATATATCAAATTAACCTTATACATCTCGAAAATAAGCCCCGAAGCATGGTGGTTATCCTTTTAAAGGTCAAAGGATCGCTTTTAGGCCTATAAACACACTCACAATATCATATCCGGTCACTCACCACCGGAATCATAAACAGTAATATATAGCTTATTAAAACCACACAACGCTCAACAGATCCCTTTTAAAGGATAGGATCGCCCTTAGATCCAAAATGAAGTGTGAAGTTCGAAACTTGAAAATATTTCACGCGTAACGCACCAACCCGTAACTCATAACGAATAATGGAGGTTCTCGAAATGTCCGACCCATTCATCAAAGCCCTGGAAGATCTCCTCGAAAACCAACTTGACTTAATCGATATCAAAAAAGCCGACCTGGCCTACCACCTTAATGAAAACCGTAAAGACGAAATCTTTGAAACCCTGAAAACTCTGCCGAAGACGATGGAGACCCCGGCGGGAGCCGTTGAACTCCATCAGCTTCTAATAGAGCTTAGCGATCTGAACGGCTATTCGGAGGGGGTCCACTTTGACGCCGGGATCAAGCACGGTTTCTCCCTGGCCTTAAAATTGATATTCCATAACCTAATCCAATATAATTATAAAACATTATAAACCCAAAACCTGCCACCGTATCTCAACCCATCCAGTAATATTTTTGCCGGTATTCAGAGGGGCTAATTCCCGTATACTTACGGAAGACCCTCCCAAAATGAGTGATATCGTTAAAACCCACCCTTTCCATGACTTCGGTAATGGGAAGGTTAGTATCACGCAGAATTAATGAAGCCACTTGAACCCTAATCCCTAATAAATAAGGCATAATCGAAGTATTGGTCTCTTCAGTGAATTTTTTGGTTAAACTGGTACGGTTGATATGAAATTCTTTGGTCAATTCAGAAATTGTAATCTTCCGGCGGTAATTGGTATGTAGGTAAAAGATAATTTCTTCAATATTATTGGAATTGTAGTTAGCAAACCCCGGTATGGAAATATTGTCGGGAGCGTCTTTTTTTTCAAAGACCCAATAAATAAGAAATAATAATTCCAAGAATATGGTCCGAGTGCGGCACGGCCAGGAAGTATCAGGTTGGTCGCTTAATTGTTTGTTGATCTGTTCAATCAACTGCATTATCCGGTTTAAGGTAACCGGTCCGATAGGAAGAAAACGATTATAATGTTCGTCCTGGTTTATAAAAGGTTGTAGCCAAATTAAATCTTGATTTACTGAGGATGGAATATCCGGTGGCGGCTTACGAATCATTTCAAAACTAAACATACTGTTAATTAGTTCCGGATGAAAATAAAGCGCCACCGCTTCAATATTTTCACTCTTTTTTAACAGCGGTTCGTCCAATTCGTTCAAGCATATCAAAGCAGGAGCAACTATGATATTGCTCCTCCCTCCAAAATCGACCATTCCGGTTCCTTCTTTTAATACAATCAGCCGCAAACGGTCGCCGGTTTTTTCATTGAATTTCTCTTGCGATTGAAACCAAAGCGGCATTCGGTAACCTTTATAAATAATCTTCGCGTCGGTAAAAAATTCGCTCACCAAGTTCTCCTCCAGATTAATCTAAATTTTTTATTCGATTAAATTTACTTAAAACCTCCTATGAAAGTTGACAATAAGCCGAAAAACCCTGTTAATCTTCTGCTGTTTAATTTATCAAGACATGTTATGATCAAAAAAACTTGAGATTGGAGTGATTTTCTAATGAAGAAAATATATTTTGTAGGTTTGATGGTTTTTTTGATTATTAATATCTACACTATGGCATTCACGGCGGAAAAGGAACAAACCAAATGGAAACAAATATTACAATTCGGCACTTCCCACCGAATTAATACGGTAGGTTTTATCGATGAAACAACCGGAATTAGTTGCGGCGCCGATGGAGAATGCCATTATACTCTGGATGCCGGTAAGACCTGGCCAAAAGCGGAAAACAATTCAGCCTGCCGATTTGCCATGGATATCATTGATAAAGACCTGATTTGGAATACTGGAAATGGAGGCCAAGTAAGGACATCCAGAGATTGCGGAAAAACATGGAGCGCCGTAACTGACTTTGGAGGTCGGGGTGATAAAATGAGTTTCCTCGATGCCCAAACCGGGTGGATATTCGGTTATGATGGGGTTGGTTTGGTTAGAACCACCGACGGAGGGAATACTTGGCAACAAGTTATAACACAACCATTTCTCGATGTTTCGGCTATTGCCCTGCTGACCCCGAACGAAGGCTTTTTATTAGTCAGTGGAAACGAATTACACTATACAAAAGATAACGGTGAATCTTGGACCATAATAAAAACTAACCTACCTACTGACTTAAAGATGCCGGCTATGCGTTTCCTAGACTCCAACCGGGCCATGGTGGTCGGATACTCACCGGAGCAGCAAAAAGTATTCTCATGCGTAACAAATGATGGTGGAAAGACCTGGAGTCGGCAAACAATCCATGATGGATATGGTACTCCGTATTTGAGCCGGGATACGAAATTGCTTACTCTGTTTAATTTTTCGGGTACGGTAACCGTATATCAACAATATTAGGGGGATGTTTAGGTTAATATTGAAAGATCAAAAGACCACTCTGTTTTGCGTGGTCTTTTTTCATTTTTATTTCTAATATTCAAAAAGGCATATTAAAAATTGTTAATCCAGTTGGAGATGGCGTCTTCATCATCCATAAGCAATATTTAGAGAATCCGGAGCCTGTATTTGGTTATGATATTTAAGAATATTACCGGATTTATACAGACTAATATGATTAAAATAATGATATAAGCCCAAAAGAGTTACTGATAAAAGGGTTAGAGGCTTTTATCCAATTTCAACCTATTGTCCGCCAGATACCTTAATATTTCATCTTTGGCGCGATTCAGATGATTCAAATCCGATTCCCAAGCGGTTTTTGCATCTTTTGCAATAATAGCCTCAACCATATCCCGATGTTCATCGAAGGATTCCTCAAACCGTTTTTTGCTGTTCAAAGCCATCGACCTGAATGGTTGCAGGAGGTAAAAGACTTTTTCATTCACTTCATATACTAATTTATTTTTACTCATGCAAATAATAGCGTTGTGAAGTTCGGCGTCTATATTGCAATATAAATTAACGTCTTCGTTCCGGTATGCTTCTTTAAGATGCGTTAAAATTCCGCGAAGTTCTTCAACATCCGTTTGATTTATACGTTCAACCGCTTTTTCGATTGCATATTTTTCAATGATGATCCGCAATTCAAAAACATCAATAATATCTTCCTCAGTTAGTTCTCTCACAAAAACGCCTTTATTCGGAATATTCTCCAGAAGTCCTTCACCGACAAGTTCTTTCAAAACCTCTCTAACCGGTGATCTGCTCACTTTCAGCTTGACGGCCAATTCTTTTTCCTGAAGCCAACTCCCCGGTTTTATGACCCCGTTCAATATGTCCTTTTTTATTATTCCGTATACCTGTTCTTTAATAGTCTGCGGCATCCAAACAATTTCAGGCATGATCTTCCTCCTCGCCCGGTTTCACACATATCCGTATGTAAAATTTGCTCATTGTATTAATAATGTATCATATTTCCATTTAATTGTATTTATTTATTTTAAAAAATTGTCGAATGTTAACATTACTAGAAAATGCTTTATAATAGAACCGGTTAGATAACGGGACCTAAAGTATATATGTCCATAGACTTCGTATATCTTATTTCCTCTCCTTTAGTGACCTCCCCGGATATAGTTCGCAGTAGCTTCGCAAAGGTTTCTTCACCAACCTCTTCCAGCGACTTCTCACCGGTAATAATCGATCCCGCATTGATATCCATATCGTTTTCCATTCTATTATAAGTTACCGGATTACCGCATATCTTGATTACGGGAACGAATGGGAACCCTTGGGGAGCTCCTCTTCCGGTGGAAAACAGCATAGCCTGGGCCCCGCCGATAGCCATAGCGGTAAGCACTTCGATTTCTCTGCCCGGAGTATCCTTAATCCAAAGTCCGCTTTTTTCCGGTTTCTCCACATATTTGAGCACGCCAACGATTGGTTTCGTACCTGATTTCACAATTGCTCCCAGCGATTTTTCCTCGATCGAACTCAAGCCGCCCTGGATATTGCCCGGAGTCGGCTGTCCTTTTCTCATGTCAACTCCCATGGATTTCGCCCTGGTTTCCATCTCATTGACGATATCGTAGATTTTTTGCCCGATTTCCGGTGTTACCGCTCTTTTGGCCAAAATATGTTCCGCGCCGATAAACTCGGTAGTCTCGCCAAAAATCACCTTACCTCCTGCATCGATAATTTTATCCGCCACATAACCGATGACCGGATTAGACGACAATCCGGACGTAGTATCCGAAGCGCCGCATTTAATGCCCATTGTAAAAAATGATAAATCAAACGCTTCCCGTTGATAGCCGGATATCTTCAATGCGAATTTTTGAGCTAGATCTATGCCTGCTTGTATGGATTTGCTGGTACCGCCAAGTTCCTGGATATTAATCATTTCCACCGCTTTTCCGGTTGAAGCTATCTCTTGTACCAATCTTTCCGTATCAACACCTTCACAACCGAGACTTACAATAAGCGCGGCTCCTACATTGGCATTTTGTCCTAGTTTAATTAAGGCGTCCGTGGTAAGTTCCAGGTCAGGCGGTAACTGACAGCAGCCTTTATGGTGATATACGCCCCGGGTGGAAATTGTGTTACTTACTATACTTTCCACCACTTCATTTGCACAAACGACGCTCGGGATCACAGCTACAAAATTACGGGAACCAACCTCGCCGTTTTCTCTTACATAACCTTTGAATTCCATTTTCCGCCAGCCTCCTTTTGCCAATCTCCTCTACCACGAATGCTTTCAAGATTATGGATATGAACATAATCCCCAATCTTTATATCCCGAGATGCAATTCCTATTTCTTCACCGTACTTAATTATTGGGGCTCCTTTTTTAATTTCTTTGACGGCGATTTTATGCCCGAACGGAATATCTTCCCGCACTTTAATCATCTCTTTATTGCCCTTCTTGTTCCTGACTTCCACTACCACATTGGCGGGAACACTAGAAAATACGGTCGCAATATTATCGATTTCATTTACTTGAAGAGCTAAAATTTTTTCTTTAAGCATCTTATAAATTCTCCTTTCTTAAAGTCAACCTACCATTACAGCCACCCCATCAGGTATGACCACGACGGACGCATTTCCTCCCTTGATTTCATAGGCTTTATTCAGCGCTTCATCCAATGTTGAAGCCGGAAGAATATTCATTTTTTTTATGATTTCATGATCTAAAAAGGTAGTTACCAATATTAGCGAATGCTTTAATAAAATTTGCGATAAAATCTGAACACACCATTGTTCGGGAATTGTCTCTTTATCCGGTATGGAGGAGACGAAATTCAATATTTCTTGTGGTGAACCCTTGAACATTAGTTTCTCAAAATTTTCACCGCCCACCCCGTCGCAGCAGGAGGCGACGATAATAATCACACCGTCGTCGCCCGCGCATCGGGCGGCAGTGGATATGGCTTTAGGACTTTGATAAAGATTCTGGTCGAGCGGATACCCTCCATTACTGGTAATTACGATATCCCCGGTAACTTTTTCAACTTTGGCAAGACTTGAAACAAACTCGCAACCTTTACGGTGCGCTTCGTCAAGAGAGCCCGCAAAGGCCCCAATTATCTTCTTATCGGCATCCAACGCCACGTTTAGGATAAAATCCACTCCAACTTTCCGGGCGGCGTATATCATATCTTCATGGATCAGGTTACCGTCAAGTATTCCCGTCACGGAGAACGGATGTCCGATAGCCCTGGCAGAATGATTCCAGTTAACCGCTTCCGCGGAAGCTATTCCCGGAAGTATACTCTTTCTTCCGCCGGAAAATCCCGCAAAAAAATGGGGTTCAATGAAACCTTCGCATACCAGGAGATCCGCTTCAACAGCCAGCTTGTTTACACTGAGTTCGCCTCCCGACGGTAAGATATCTACAAAAACCAACCTGCTTTCATCAAAGGCATCATGGACAACTATTTTTTCTTTTCCAACAATACTCCGGCCAAACATAGCCGACATTTCATCATAAGTCGTCGCCCGATGGAGACCGGTAGCCACTAGTATGGTAATATCCGCTTCCGGATTACCCTGTCTAACTTCCGTTAAAAGTAACGGCAAAGTAATCTTACTCGGCACCGATCTTGTGTGATCACTAGTGACAATAACCACCTTATTTTTATTCTTGGCAAGTTCACTGAGGCTTTCCGATCCTATTGGAGTTTTTAAAGCATTAAGTACCAATTGTTCCGGGCTGAACCGGGGTTTAAAATCTTCCATTTTGGATGTCAGTACCGACTTCAGGTTTTTCGCAGCCATATTTAACACTAAAGAATCTTTGTAATAGGGAAGTCTGATTTGTTTCATCGGAGTCACCTTTTTATCATTTTATTAACTTGAGGGATTTTTTATAGTTCATGGTAATTATGAAACTCCCTTAACATATTAAAAAATTCTCAATTTACAATCTCCTCAAATGAAATCCGCCATCGACATTTATAATTTCACCGGTGGAAAAGTTTAGTTTTTCCGAACAAAATACCGATACGGCTTGCGCTACATCTTGGGGATAACCCCATCTCTTAATCGGTGTCAGACCTTTACTAATCATTTCATCGTATTTATCCTTTACCGTTTTTGTCATGTCGGTAAGGATTATACCGGGCCTTATTTCATAGACATATATGTTATATTCCGAAAGCCTGTCGGCAAATAACTTTGTGATCATACTCACGCCCGCTTTGGATATGCAATACTCGCCCCTGGAGGTTGACGACGTATAAGCTGACATAGATGATATATTAATAATTTTTTGGATTACTTCCGGAGTTTTTTCCTTGTTTTCGATCATAAGATTGGCGATTTTTTGAGTAAAAAAGAAAGTTCCTTTTAGATTTATACCAAGTACGTAATCAAAACTTTCCGCAGTCGTTTGCAATATATCCATCCGGGTTTTCGGAGCGACACCGGAATTATTTATCAATACATCTATCCTTCCGTATTGTTTTAATAATGCCTCACAAAAACGGGAATGATCATCGAAATTAGCCAAATTACCTTGGAAATACAAAACCGGCCCTTCATTTTTCTTGATTTTCTCAATATTCTCCGTTACTTTTTCCATATCCAAAATATCAAATATTGCAATGGCATATCCTTCTTTCGCCAATTGCCAAGCAATATCATTACCTATTCCCCGGGCGCCGCCCGTAATAACGGCAACTTTTTTAGCGATCATTGCAGATCTTCCCTTTCAAAATTTCATTACATTGCCTTAACTTGTCCGCAAATAAATTAAATTTCCTTTAATTCAATGGCTTTTAGAGGACATACATGTAAACACAAACCGCAACCCTTACATATTTCCGGCTTAACCCGGCAATAATCAGCGGAAAAATCAATCGCGCCATGGAAACAAGATCTAAAACAACCGCCACACAAACTGCATCTATCGTCATTTATCCATGCCGTTACCCTTTTTTCTCTATTGATATCTTCATTGCCCTTTACCCGGTAAACGGCTTTTCCGATAAATTCCTCAATAGTGTTATAGTTCTTTTTTTCCATCCATTTGGTTAGCTCTGCTTTAATTCTATCAATAATCTCATATCCATTGAGTAATATTGAAGTGCAAATTGCTACGGAACAGGCTCCCGATAAGATGTATTTAGCGACATCCTCTCCTGTGTAAACCCCTCCGCTGCCGCAAATCGGTAATTTAGTGGCGGGGTACAACGCTGAAATCCATCTTAACGAATAATAGATTGCCCAAAGACCGCCATGCCCCGCATAACCGCCATGCAAAATAGGGGCTTCGGTTTCAATATCTATATCAAGTGCTGCTAAACGATTAAAAAGAGTTATTCCATTTGCTCCCGCTTTTTCCAAATAAAGCGCCGTCTTGACGGGATCATCCAATTGTCCGACCAACTTAACGGTAATCGGAATTTTAATTTCTGCTTTTAAACCCGTAAGTACCTTGCCTATTACATCCTGATAACTATTACCGGCCAAGGAGAGTTCGCCGGTAGGACATGCTTTTATCTCCAAGGCATCGGCGCCGGCTTCGGCAAACATTTTGGAAATTCTGATAGACTCTTGATAATTGTAACAATCAATATTAGCGATCACCGGTATGGAAAGTTCCTTTTTAGCTTTGAATATTTCTTCGGCATATTCCGTTTCATCAAGAGAACTGGCTTGCTCACACGAATAAAGCGTATCCGCTCTGAAAGCGCCTATCTTTCGTTTTAATATCATAAAATGGGGAGTATGATCGCTTCTGAAATCTTTTCTTTCAAAAAAAGATTTCATGATTACCGCTCCGGCTCCCGCCGCTTCCGCTTTTTTCATCTGCTCCAGTTTTTGAGTCGTCCCCGCTGAAGAAGCTATAATCGGGTTCTTTAATAATAAACCCATATAATTAGTTGTCAATGCGTTCATCGTTTTCTCTCCGGTTCTAATTTTTTCTTGAGTTCAGCTTGGAAACCAGATTATTTTTTATTTTTTTATAAGTATTTGTTTGACTGATTACCGCCGTTATAATTACTATAAGTAACAACAGCGATATAAAACCGGACAACATATTTCCGACAAAAACCGGTATGTTATCCCCAGCCAGCGCTAAAGCTCTCCTAAAGTTCTGTTCAATAATCGGGCTTAAGATTACCCCCAATATTACCGGAGCAATAGGTATGCAAAACAACTTTAAAAAATATCCGAAAATACCGAAGGCTATCGTATAATAAATATCCGCAATATTACTGTTTATCGCAAATGAACCTATTACGGACAGCACAATTATTAATGGCATTAAAATATATTTGGGAATTTCCACAATTTTAGCAAACATTTTTATGCCCATAAATCCGAATATCCATAAAAATATACAGCCGATTATATTACCGCCCACTATAAGATTAAAAATATCTGGTGATTTATCCAAAAATAACGGCCCAGGTTCATAGCCGTGAATCATTAAAGCTCCTAAAAGCACCGCCGTAACGGCATCTCCGGGTATTCCAAGCGTAAGCATGGGAATATATGCTCCGCCTATTGCCGCGTTATTAGCGCTTTCGGTTGAAACAAGACCTTCTATCGCTCCTTCTCCAAATGGAACTTCCGGATTTTTAACCGTTCTTTTCGCTTGATCATATGATATTAAAGAAGCAATATCGCCGCCGGTACCCGGTAAAGCTCCTATAAAGGTGCCTAAAACAGAAGACCTGAAAGTCAAGAATAAGTATTTTTTTATTTGACCCCATTCGGGCTTTAGTTTATCTAATTTCTGTTTTACTACATCTTGGGATAAATATCGGAGTTGATATAACGCCTCGGATATACCGAATAAACCGATCATCACAACCACATAATTGATACCGCCCATTAAATAAACATTCCCGAAAGTAAATCTTTGTTGGCCGTTTGTAAAATCCAATCCGATTATACCTACAAAAAGACCGATTAATCCGGCTAATATCCCTCTGCCCATTGATTCCGCGCCGATACTTCCGATCAACATTATGCCCATTACTCCCAATAACAAATATTCATCAGGTCCAAATTTAAGCGCGATATTGGAAATTAACGGCGCTCCGGAGGCCAGGAAAAGTGTGCCTATTAGTCCGCCTAGACACGACATAATAACTGTTATTGATAATGCTTTAGCTGCCAACCCTTTTTTGGCCAAAGGATAACCATCCAGAGAAGTAGCGATTGAAGCCGGACATCCCGGAACATTTAATAATATTGCCGACCTTGAACCGCCGTAAACACCGCCTATGTAAACACCAATCATTGATGCTAATGCCAGTGAAGGATCCCAGGTAAAAGTGAACGAAATAAGAAGAGAGACAGCCATTGTAACGGACAAACCGGGAATAGCCCCCACATATATTCCTAAGAAAACAAACAGAGCCAAATATAATAATTGCATGGGGTGCATTATCATGGAAAATATCCCTGCCAAAATATTCATTATTACATTATCCCTCCTCGATCTATCATGCTATATAAGATGAACTAAATCATACGAATAAGCTTTTCCATACTGATAGCACATTCAATGATGCTTGGCGATTTATTCAGCCTGATTTTATTATTTGTAGCTGAATAAACGCCGATCAAAAGCCGAATAGGAAAAAGTAAATAGCAGGAAATAAACTTATATTATGGCAATACAATTTGAAAAATATATTTAAATACTATTAATATACATACTATTGAACCTGTCGAAATGGTAAATATTTGCAAAATATTTTTCTTGGAAAACAGCAACATTGCTAAAAACAAAAATAAAAAGGTTGTTATTATAAATCCCAAATATGGTAATACTAAAACATAAATAATTATTAAGGCAATAAGTTGGATGATTTTTTGAGGAAACAAGTAGTTCAAGGTAGCTTTAAGCTTTTCTAGTATATTTCTATCTTTAGCAAATTTATTATATTTCTTGGACCCCCATAATATTGAGCTTAGAATAATTATCATTAATATGGTTGTTAATAAAGGGAAAGTAGCCGGTCCGGATAAAACGGGAGTATCTACATACATGCGTAATGATAGTATGAAAAGAACCATACTAATTACCAACAATAAAAGAATAAATGTAAATTCTCCTTCCTCGAATTTTCTTTTCATGGGGTTCCTCTCTCCTTCATAATTTTAAATAAAATCAACCTTAATCAGGTAAAACCGTGTAATCATGGAAATCTTTTTAATAAAAAAACTTGCCGCCCTCCTGGTTTTGAGGATATAGGTATTATCATATTGTCAAATTATCCTAAAATCCAGCGAAGGACGGCAAGTTTCATCGAAATATCGGCCTTCGTTTACTGTTGCCGAGAAATTACTGAGAGCGTTTTATCTTATGGTTTTTTAATATTGAATTTCTCCGGAGATTGTTTGGTTTGACCTGCTTCATATAATAGCCATGAACCAACCCGCTGATAATTTACAACATAATTTACAGCGTCTTTCCCGCTTAAATTCATTGGAATAACACCCATTTGGATAAATTTTTCCTGCAATCCCGGATCGGCAGCCGCTTTCCTAAATGCAGTCGTTAATATTTTTACAATATTTTTAGGTGTCCCTTCTTTTACATAAGCCCCAAAAAAGGAACCAAATGGCAAATACTTTTTAAATTCAGCATTTATATCCACCACTAACGGAATACCTTTTAATACATCCAACTGCTTGGTATTCACCGAATGGTCGGTAATTACAGCTAAACCTTTTAATTTGCCGGATTTAAGCATTTCCGCACAGGAAGCTAAGGTAGGTATAGTAAAATCTACATGTTCCCCAAGCACGGCATTAACATCTTCGGCTTCACCCGCAAATGCTATTTGTTTTACTTCAAAAGCGTCACCATATACGCTCTTCATCATGGCGGTCATTTGGAAAGGAAATCCTCCGGGCCCCGTGGTGCTCAATGAAAGTTTACCGGGATTTTTTAATACATCTTGAATTAAATCGTTAAAAGTTTTATATTTGGAATTCGGATTTACCAATACTACTCCCACCACTGAAGCATACACATTAAGCGGAATAAAATTGCCGTAATCCAACATATAGGTTCCCATTACTTTTGCAGTTTGCGGATTGTCGGCGCCAAATAAGATATTATAACCATCGGCCGGTTTACTATATACATAATTAACCGAGATTCCTCCCACGGCGCCCGGTCTATTAGTCATTACGATTTTTTTGCCTAAGTACTTTTCAGCATATTGTCCGGCCACTCTGGAAATATTGTCACAGGCTCCGCCTGCCGACCACATTACAGCCCCTTGAAGCTCTTTATTCGGAAAATCAGCCGCCGATCCAATAAATATTCCTGAAAAGGCCAATCCTACCGTTAATACTAATAACATCATTAATATTTTTTTCATTTATACCCCTCCTTATAATGTCATCTTTCAAATTTCAGAATCAGGATTTCATTTTACCGGATTCACTTATAATATTTTGGACAATTGATTAAATATATTTAGCTTTACGCAAAGCTTGTTTTACCACTTCTTTTTCAGCAGCGGAAATCGGTAATAATGGCGGTCTAACTGTTGCATTTTTAATTACTCCCATCATCACTAATGCTTCTTTGGTACGAGCCCGATAATCCCTAACCGGAGAACCGAAGATCACATCGGTCAACGGTTGGAAAACCTCACTGGCGGCAAAAGCTTTAGCAAAATTCTTTTCATTAACACCTTCCAACATATCTTTCAATTCTTTGATACCGATCGCTCCTATTCCAAGTAAGGCCCCGGTTGCTCCCAAAATAAACGACTCTAAGAGAAAGTTATCATTACCAGTTAAAATAGTAATATTTGTATCTCTTAATAAGCTTACTGCATCTTTAAACTTCAAGGCGTCAAAAGTCGCTTCTTTTATGGCAACAACTTTATTAATACTAACTAGTTTTTCAATAATTTCCCGCTCATATTCTTTACCGGCCAACGCTTTTTGCAACCTGAAAAGCACAATCGGAATATCAGCTTGTTCAGCAATCGCTTTATGATATAGATAAGGTATCTGAAGATCAAGATTGCTTCCCTGATAGGCCGGTATAGGCGCAACTAATACCGCATCCGCCCCGGCTTTCTTTAGTTCTTGAGCCTGTTGAACGGCTTCTTTAGTAAAATTTGCATATAAACCGGCTACAATAGGGACTTCTCCTTTCACTTCTTCCTTATATATACTCACTATTCTTTTCTTTTCCTCAATAAAAAGATGAGCCCCTTCTCCGGTATCAACATTAACAGCAAACCCTTTTGGTTTCTGAACCAACAACCATCTAATGTATGTTCTTAAGGCAGTTTCGTCAATTTCATAGTCTTTTGTCATAGGAACGATCGGGGCTGGGATAATACCGGCCAAATCCAGTTTTTTCATTGTTTGACTCTCTCCTTGTCATAATAATATTTTAAATATAATTTATTGTTTAAAATTACACCTCCCTTAAAATCAGTATTTCTCATTCTCTTTGTTCTTTTTCATCTTTTATGATAAATAATTATTTAAGTGTGATGCATGATGTATACATTATAAATCATATTCTAATATTTGTCAAACTTAATATCTTTTTTATATCGAGTTTAACTCTAACAATACCGGGAAACTTCTCCCATTCAGGGACTCATACCCATCTTTGAGCAATTAGCTTTTTGTTAAATACAAAATGACACCCAACTATAATATGATTATGGAAAAACTAAAAAGCCGTTCTCCGGGGTAATCCGAGAACGGCTTTTTTAGCGGTTATTTTCACCTTATTCAAGTTTCCAAGTTTCCATGAATCAGGTGGCAACCATCAATGTTCTTCCGTGTAAACCACATCTTTGATAGAACGATTTGGCCCCGCCCTGCCACAAATCTGTAGCCACTTCCAAACCATGACAATGATTCTCCAAAGTTTTGTTTCTTACAAATTCGACTAAAGCTTTGCCGACTCCGCGGCCGCGAAATTCTTCGGTTACAACCAACTCCTGAATGCTGGCCACTTGTCCGCCATGATGGAATACATCAAGATAATATAAAGTAATAAAACCAATTATATTATTATGTACCATAGCGACATAGGCTTCCCGATCCCGGGTATTAAAAAAACCCTTAAAAATCCGGGCATAATCAATTTCACTGCAATAGTAACTGTTACTTACCAACTGCCTGTATAAACGATACACATCCCGGTAATCTTCCTCAGCTATAGGTCGAATTTGTAACCCGATTGGTGTTGTTCTCATCTTTTTCACCTCCTGACATTGCAAATATATAATAGAGTGGGCGGGTCCCACTACAGATTATTCTTGTTTTCATTTATATTATCGTCATTTTGGTAGTTTTTTTCTACTGATATTTTTATTTTTTAATATAAATTTTTTTGTATAGCTATTCGCTATATATTATGTAATTATTGCTAATATATTACAATAAATTGCAACGCTTTACAATAGAAAAATATCCTCAAAATGAGGATATTTTTGCGATCTTTTTTATAGATGAAAATATAAAAGTCCAGATTAACTAATACTGCCGGTTGTCGATCACCCGCTTAGCTTTACCCATGCTTCTTTCAATGCTCTTTGGCTCCACCAGTTTTACCTTTACACTGATATTTAATAAGGAATCAATTTTCCGTTTAATCTTATCGGTCAAATTTTCCAAGTCGGCGAAATTACCGGTAAAAATCCGTTCCGGAACCTCTACCTGCACCTCTAGTTGATCAAGATAACCTACTCTATCTACAATCAACAAATAATGTGGTTCCACTTCCTCTACTTCCATCAAGACACTTTCAATCTGTGAAGGAAAGACATTAACTCCCCGAATAATCAACATATCGTCACTACGGCCCAATGTTTTACGCATCCGGACCAAAGTCCGGCCACAATCACATTTTTCATAATTTAATGACGTAATATCCTTGGTCCGGTAACGGATAATCGGTAGCGCTTCTTTGGTTAACGCAGTCAAAACCAACTCGCCTTCCTCACCAGGCATTTTTGATTCACCGGTCTTAGGATCGATAATCTCCGGGATAAAATGGTCCTCAAAGATGTGCAAGCCGCAACCGCAAGTACATTCACCGGACACTCCGGGACCGATTACCTCGCTTAAACCGTAATTATCGGTAGCAGTTATTCCCCAAGCTTTGACAAGTTCCTTACGCATACTCTCCGACCATGGTTCCGCTCCGAATAAACCTACTCTTAATTTCAGGGTTCCCGGCCCCAATCCCATCTCCCTGGCTATTTCCGCCATATATAAACCATATGAAGGAGTAGCCACTAATGCAGTAGTTCCGAAATCTTGCATGATTTTGATCTGCCGTTCAGTATTTCCGCTGGAAACCGGTATAACTGTTGCCCCAACCCGTTCCATTCCGTAATGAAGTCCGAACCCACCGGTGAATAAACCATAACCAAAGGAGATTTGAACAATATCATCACTGGTTACTCCGGCCGCAGTAACAAATCGGGCCACCAAATTGGACCAGGTCTCCAAATCCTTCTTGGTATAACCGACTACAGTCGGTATCCCGGTGGTACCGGAAGATGAATGAATCCGGACTATCTCTTTAAGCGGAACCGCAAACATCCCATAAGGATAATTATCGCGTAAATCATTTTTTATCGTAAAAGGCAGTCGTGATATATCTTCGAGCCGCTTGACATCCCCCGGCTTAACACCCAGTTCGTCAAATTTTTTACGATAAAACGGCACCTGATTATAGACTTTCTCAGTAATCTTTTGTAACCTTTCCAACTGTAACCGCTTAATCTCTTCTCGCTGCATACATTCAAATTGGGGTTCCCAAATCATCTAAAAGCCTTCTTTCAAAAGAAATTAAATCGTGTTAACATCTAAGCCTTTATTAGGCCTATTTATATTTAGACACGGATTTACACAGATTTACAAGGACTAAATCTTTTTAATTTCACTAAATAATTGATTAATAGATTCTTTTCTGACGCCAACGCTGATGATTACGCCGGATTATCGGTTCCGTAAACTCATTCAATATGGTCCTTCTTGATCAAAAGCCGAATGAGAAAGGGTAAATAGCAGACTAAAAATTCGACATTAGTCCGTCTTTTCCTGCCAAAAGGTGTTGAATCGAGATCACTCGTAGACATTTATTGTTTTTAAATCTTCATAGTATGAAAAAAGATGAAAACCACCCAAAAGGAAAACTGAAACTAAGGTTCATTGCGAGGCAGCGATGTTCCTGACGAACTACATAAATGTGGTTGGAGATTAATAAAATTATAACAAAATTACTAAAATCTAATTTTTTTTCGATTCCTCATACTAAAAAACCCTAAAGCAACTAAAATTATTACTCCCAATAAAATTGCCCCATCTACAGTAGAAAAGTCCAATAACATTTCAATTCCCCCCCAAACAAATTTAGTAATTAAAGGAAAAGACGACTAATCCAGCCGTCTCAAGTTGCTTTCTATTTAAAGATCCGAAATCTACTCTCATCTTTAAACTTCTTTCTTTAAAAACGAATTAATATCTAGTAATAATATCGACTATTATTTCTAAAAAATTATAGTTTTCATTAAATTGAAGGATTTATTTGAAAATTAATATTTTTAGATTAATGTTTTTATTCAATTGTATTAACTCAACTTTCGCGCCACTAGAATATCTTGCTTAAACTCATATCAATTAAAATCAAATAACTATCAATATCAAGTATGCAATTTTTTACAAAAATTCTTTACAAAAAATAGCATAATATGGTACACTAATATAGAACGCATGTTCGTAATAATTGGTTGGAGGTTACTATGAGTAAAGAAAATACAAATACCCAAGCTTGTTGTCCGGAGTTCAATATTGCTTTATGGGATGAAAAAATTCATCAATGGGAAGATAAACTTTTTATCAAGGATGCTATTCCCCAAGTTTTCCATATTCCGCTCCCTTCCATAATGAATCGGGCCATAGGACGGATGTGGGGTAAAGCACAGGAAGCAAAAGCCGCTCCTGATATTAAAGATTTTTTAATGCTGGCTTATGACCCTTCACCTTGGAAATCCGAGTTTTACATGGCAGTTACTAAAGAAGTACCCGGGATAGAAAATGTTAAATTTACCGGTACTTTTTTCAGCAAAGTGTTTGACGGACCATATAACGCAGTACCAAAATGGATTAAAGAAATGGAACAATATATAACATCAAAAGGTAAATCTCCGTTGAAATATTACTTCTACTATACTACCTGTCCTAAATGCGCCAAACTATATGGTCATAACTATGTAGTATCCTTTGCCCAGGTTGATTCCTAAGGAAGCGCTGATTAATCCGATTTTGTGCGAGCAAATATGCGGTATTAGGCATTTTGCGAAGCACAAAATCGTCACTTATTCAATTAATCAGCGCTTCCCCTAAACAAGTGAAAAACCATATTTTTAATACTAAAACCACGGGTCGTAATAATTAGACCGGTGGTTTTTTATATATTTAAGAAAAATATAATGCTTCAAAGGATCTTTTCATTAAATAGCCAATTTTTAATTGACCCTAATAAAAATTGAGTTGGACTAATTACAGATTCTCATCATAATATTATAGGACAAAATCTTTATAAAATTTTTTGTGAAGGATATTATTAATTTTGAAAGGAAACCTCATGTTCCAGCGTTTCTTTAAAGCAGCGTTATTCACTTTCTTGCTTTATTTAATTGTTACTGCCTGTTTTATTTCAATTCAAACCTCCGCTTCCACATCAAACTCCTTTGGTATCCCGGACATTTCTCCCCGGGAATTGCCGAAAGTGATATACCATGCTCCAATGAAAACAAAAGATAACGCATATATCAAAACATATAACCAAGCGGTACAGTATTATAATAATAAAGAATATGCCAAAGCATCATACTTTCTAAAAAAACTCTCCATCGAGTACCGGGATGGCGGATCAGCCTTATTCCTTTTAGGTATATGTTACTACATGTTGCATGAGAATGAAACAGCTATTGAAACCCTAACAAAATCCTCCATTGCCGGCTATAAAAGTAATGAAATCAAAGATTATCTATATTATTCTCTAACCGGTGCGGCTGAAGACTTTCTTAACAAAAAAGATTTTCGGGCAGCTATCGCCAATTATAAAAAAGCGCTCCAATATGGTAGTGAGCCGGCAATTCTTCATAATACCATCTATGCCTATCTGGAACTATCGAAAACTCTTAAAAAAACAGATAGAGTCCCCATGTTGCTTTATGCTTATGAGTTTATCAAAAAAAATAATTATCAAGCTGACAATTTAGCAATAATCGCCAATAATTTAGCCAATTGTGTCTTTAACCCCCCTGTTATTGAATGGTTCGACCGGGTAGCCGATTGTTTACAAGATTCTTTAATATATACTGATGATCCATATCTCCACTATAGTATGGGCTATATTTACCTCTATCACAATAAACCGGCTCAGGCTAAAAAGGAATTTAAATTAGTGATAGACCGGTATCCACACTCAAAGTATTATCAGTTCTCGCTGGATTGTTACCTTGATCTTGGCCAGGCCCGCTACCTTCATCGGCTACTTTATCCAATCAAGGTAACTGCCGGATTTGCTGATATTACTTCACTGGAAGCTAAATTACTGGTTCAAGCGCCTCAATCTTACTCGTTGCAAATAGTACATAATCAAAAAGTTGAATTTAACAATAAACCAGTACCGTTTCGAATTATTACCGATGATTTCGGCGTCCGGTATCTGGAAATTAAGCTCAAGGGAAACTTTATAGAAGGTTGGAACGAGTTAACGGTTCTAAGTGATCTTGAGTTGGAACAACGCCGTTTTGACCCAAATTATATTGGTGGTTATAAGCTTGCCGATTTCCGGCAGAATGAACCAAGATACAAGTTATTAACCGGCCGCAGTGTTCTAATAGATATTTACGATCCGCAAATCCAAAAAATGGCCGCGGAGATTAGGCAAGCTACTCGAAGTACAAATTTATTGGACCTGGTTCGGGGTGTTTATTACTATGTAGTTAACTCAATGGAATATAAAGTTACCGGCGGTCTTGTGGAAAAATTGGGAATTAAAAGGGCTTTGAAAAACCAAAACGCAGCAGTATGCGAAGATTACGCCATTATCACTGTTGCGTTATTACGAGCTTTAAAAATTCCGGCTTCGTATTTTTCCGGTGATATATATCAAAAAACAGCCGGTCATGCCTGGGCTGTCTTCTATACTCCCAACTATCAATCTATCCCGCTTGACACAACCTGGGGTGATACTAGCGGCAATCCTGACCTTTATTTCCTATGGTCTTCTTGTCTTCCTATAACCCGCAGCTTAACTTGCGAATCAAACCTTATGCCCGGTTCCACTGCTATTAGTATTAATACTACCTCCGATCCGGGAATTTTAACCGTTTTAGGAGAGGAAAAAGTAAAAATTGAAAGGCTTTAAGCTATAAACCTATATCCTACCCCCCATATAGTTTCAATGTATTGGGGATCAGCCGGATCAAATTCGATTTTTTCCCGGAGCTTACGTATATGTACCGTCAATGTTGCTAAGTCTCCCATTGCCTCCAATCCCCACACCCGTTCAAAAAGTTCTTCCTTACTGAAAACCCGGTCCGGATTATCGGCTAATGTTATTAATAAATCATATTCTTTGGTTGTTAGATTTACTTCATGGTCATTTACGTAAACCCGCCGTGATGATTTATCAATACTCAATCCCCTAATCTCAACAATCTGCTTTCTAGGGTTCTGGCGGCCGGTCAATCTTTCATACCGCCCCAAATGAGCTTTGGCTCTGGCAACCAATTCACTCGGGCTAAATGGTTTGGTAATATAGTCATCAGCCCCTAAACCCAAACCTCTAATCTTATCAATATCTTCTTTTTTAGCAGTAACTAATAATATTGGGATTTCTTTAACCGCCCTAATCTGACGACAAATTTCGAAACCATCAATTCCGGGCAACATTAAGTCGAGAATTATTAAGTCATATTGCTCGTTTTTGGCCTTAATAAGCCCATTGTCACCCCTGGTTTCAATATCAGCGGTAAAGCCATTAATCTCAAAGTAATCACGCTCTACTTCAGCAATACTTAATTCATCCTCAATTATTAAAATCCTTTTCATTTGATTCACCAACCTATAGATGTTGAAATATATGTTGAATTAAATTTTTTGAATTCAACATATTTTCTTTTATAAATATTTAAATTACAATCATGAAAGATTAATAACTTTCAAAGAAAAACCAATAATGGTTCCTTTCCCATATTCACTTTTCGCCCAGACGTTCCCTTGGTGTTCCTCGATTATTAATTTTACCATTGCCAAACCCAGACCACTTCCTCCGGATTCACTGTTCCGGGCTTGATCCGCCCGAAAGAAACGATCAAAAATGAATGGCAAGTCTTCTTTTTCTATTCCCAATCCATTATCACTAACTACCACCGAAACGGTTTCTTCTTTACGTTCCAAATCAACCGTTATTTTTTTAGTTTCTTTAGAATCATCCATATATTTGAGTGAATTTTCAATAATATTGATTAATATTCTTCGTAATTTATCCCGATCTGCTTTGACCATAACCGGTCCGTCACAATTAAAACTTACTAATAATGTAATCCCTTTTTCGTTAAGATCAAAAGTCATCTCCGTTAGAATATCTTTTAAATACTTTATCAAATCGATCTGTTCAAAGTTAAAAGGCATTTTCCCCAAATCCAACTTGGAAAAGAGAAATAATTCGTCAATCATATGTTGCAAATGATCTGTTTTGACTTTAATTGTATTAATATATTTATTAAGTTTTTGCGGAGAATTGGCCACACCGTCAATAATTCCTTCAATATAAGCCTTGATAGCGGTAACCGGTGTTTTTAAATCATGAGAGATTCCTGAAATAAGTTCTTTCCGGTTTTGCTCATATTGTAATTGGGTATTTATTAATTCCTGAAGCCTTTGCCGCATTTCTTCAAAAGTAACCGCCAGTTCTCCCAATTCATCCCGGGAACAGGGATTTACTTTAAAATCAAGGTCACCGGAACTAATTCTTAACGCAGCATCTTTTAATACTTTTAAGGGTTTTAATATACTGCGGGATACCAACAAAGTAAGAGCTCCATTGGTAATAAAAAGTGATAATAATAAAACTACCGCTATAATAATCAAGAAATATAATAATTGTTTAATAATATCCGATATATCCGAAATAAGGTAAATCATACCCGGGATATGATCCGGATGCAGAAATTGACACATTTTTATAGTATAAAGCTTTTTCCCTATTTCAATAGGTTCTTTATCATTATAATCATTATATTTTGGCAGAATTTTTAAAAGTTTCGGGATATTATATCCTTCAGACATAAACAAGATCTTTTCGGCTTTTTTAATGACTAAACCCGCTTTGTATTTTTTTAAATCCAGTTTTCTTTCGAATTCCTTAATACTGTTTTTATCTTTGATTAATCCGGGATTAGCCTCTATTTTATCTATTAGTTTTGAAAAAAGTTGGCTATTATCATCAGTGATTGACAGGAAAATGGCTAATTTACCGTGAGTTTTTTTCCCTGTGTCAAATCGCTCCAAGACAGCTCCGATTATCGATAAGGCTGAAATAAATAAAATAATTGGGATTACTATCATGGCGATATATGAAGTTAAAAGTTTTGTCTTTATCAGCATTATTTAACCCCAACTTCTATTAACCGAATTCATTTTTAAGTCACTGTAATGATTGAACTGTAAAGATATATATTCAATTATATTTAATTGACCAAAATACCTTTTATTTGCTCCTTAAATATTTCCAAAGAAAAACAGGGTAATTATTTATAGTTTTTTAATACATATTTAGATACTTCTAATATTTGTTTAATAACAGATTTAGATCCTTTAGATATAATTCTTTCATTGATACTCTACACAGAATTAGGGAAGCGCTGATTAATCCGATTTTGTGCGAGCAAATATGCGGTATTAGGCATTTTGCGAAGCATAAAATCGTCACTTATTCAATTAATCAACGCTTCCTTAGATTATATTCTAATAATAACGAGGTGAAAAATGATATTAACTAAAATCAAATTCATGATTGGAACTGCAATCATCTTATGTGCCGGTTTTTTATTAATACCGGTAAAGGCTGAAGAACAAACCGCCGTTGACTCATTATGGCAACAAGCTGTCAACATTGCCACCCAAAATCAGGATATAGTCCCAGGTACCATCTACCTGCATTCCAATGAATTTAACTCCAAAGGTATCCTCAAAAAAGAAGAGAAGACCTGGACCAAAGTATTTTTAGATCAAGACGGAAATATTAGGATGGATTTGGTGAAATATTTAGAAAATGGAATCGATGTCACCGAAACAAAAAAGAAGGAGTTCGAACAAAAAGAAAAAAATAAAGAAAAAAAGAAAAAAAATGAAATGGGAATGGACTTAGGTGATTTCAATCCATTTAATCCGGACATTCAAAAAGACATAACTATTTCCTCTTTAAATCTGCAAGAGTCGGTCAACAGCCAATCATGTTCTGTTTATAAGTATACCAGGGCAATGCCAAATGGAGTTACCCAAACCGGAAAAGCTTGGCTCGATAGCTCTACCGGCATCCCCTTGCAAATCGAATATACATTAGACCCCTTACCGGCTTTTGTTAAAGAATTAACTTTCAAAATTAATTACAAAAAAAATCAAAATAATATCTGGGCTCCCTATAAAGTAAATATGGCCGGAAAAGTAAATGCTTTCTTTTATAAGGCTACAATTAGTAGTCAATTTCTAATGGAAGCATATTGGCGACATAAAAAGCTAGAATCTATATAAGATGAACTAAATTCTGCTATTTACTCTTTCCCATTCGGCTTTTGATCGGCGTTTATTCAGCTACAAATAATAAAATCAGGCTGAATAAATCGCCAAGCATCATTGAATGTGCTATCAGTATGGGAAAGCTAATTTATATGATTTAGTTCATCTTATATAATTAAAAGTTTATTATCATAGTTCAAAATATTTAGCTTGGAGGTATAGTTTTGCGAATCAGAAAAATTCTGAGTATTATTTCTTTAATAGCATTTTTACTTCTATTGTCCTCGGCGGCTTTTGCTTGGTCCGATTGGTTGACGCTTAAAACCGAACATTTCACAGTTTTTTATCAACCGGGACACGAAAGTGAAGCCCGTCGGGTTTTAGAAACTTTGGAATATTACCGGCCGCAAGTGGAAACACTTTGCGGCAATGAAGCCTATCATTTCCCGGTAGTTATCGATGACACCGGGATTAGTGTCAACGGCTTCAGTGATCCGGTACAACCGGTCGTTCATTTATTTCGCCATACACCGGGAGTTTGGGGCGGAACTGAAAATTGGTGGGCTATGGTCGGAGTGCATGAATACACTCATCAGCTTTCGCTTTCCAAAACCGGAGGCGCTCCAAAGGTTATCGGTAAAATTTTCGGCAATAATATGATGTTAATGCCGAATCTCTTGACTCCGGGCTGGATTGCGGAAGGAATCACTGTCTACAGTGAATCACAGCACTCTTTTTACCAAGGACGTCTAAATGATGGTTTTTTTGATGCTTATCTAGGCGCCAGGGTTTCCGAAGATAAATTCCCTTCTATTTTAGATGCTACTTATGGTCCTATGGAATATCCGGCAATGTCGGGTATCTATAATTATGGTGGAGAGTTTTTTCAATACCTGGCTGTTACATATGGGGAAGATAAATTTGCCCGCTTCTTCGCCAGTAATGGTTCCTCGTTTTGGGGAATAACTTTTATTGGTAACTTCTTTCCGGCCTTAACCATCGACCGCAGTGCTAAAAAAGTTTACGGCAAAACATTTCCTCAACTTTGGAAGGAATGGAAAGAATCCGAGAAAGAACGCTTTGAAGACTTTCAAATGGAAGGGAAAAAAATTACCAATACCGGTTGGTTTGTGGATTATCCCAAGATCTCCACTGATTTCTTGTATTATAAACAAGTATGTGTAGAAAAAACCAATGCTTTTAGCGTATTTGCTTTTTCCCAAATTATCCAACGAAATATAAGAACTAATAAAGAACGAGTAATAGTCTCAACTACTTCCGATTTTGCAATGCCTTTTAAAATTAAAAACAATCAACTTTATTATGCTACATATGAGCAAAAGCCCGGTTATGCCAACGCCGCCGACAGAAGTTACGGTTTTTATGCCGTTCTTCATCAAAAAGATATATCATCCGAAAAAGACCGGGTTCTTTTAAGAACCGAACTTCGCTCCTTCGAAGTATTGGAAGACGGTAAAATCATTTATACTAAAGACAGGGATACTGCATTCGGTTCGGAAATTTATCTATTTAATCCCATAACCAAAGAATCCACCAAACTTTTTGCCTCTGATTATCTTATAGAAGAGATGGAGGTGTCCGCTGAAAAAACAGTAGTAGTCGCCAGAAAAGACTGGCAAACCTTTAGTATATTTATGTTAAACATGGACAATCAACAGTTTACTCCAATTATTGATACTCCCTACCAAGAATTCGGTATTTCTCTTGAAGGTGACCGGCTTTATTTTTCCGCCAATTATGGAAAAATAATCTCCAGTTATTGTTATGACTTCAATAATCATCAAATTTATAGGTTAACCCAAAATGGAATGGCGTCTTATCCTGTCTATAGCAGCTTTAATAACCAACTCTATTATGTTGGTTTAAATTCAAACGGAAAAGATATTTATTGTCAGGATTTACATATGACCGAATTTGTTTTACCGGAAAGTCCGATAACAGTTCCGCCTGTTTTTGCTCTATCCGATAGCGAAATAACCAAGGGTAGTTATCGGGATAACCTGAAAACCTTGGCACCTAGATTTTGGCTTCCTCTATTTGACAGTGATGCCGGGCGTTACGGTATTTACTTTGAGGGTGGAGATGCCATAATGGATTTTCCAATGTATACCGGTTCTTTTGGATATGATTATAAAAAAGACAAATATTTCGGCAATTTAAACCTGGAGATTAATTATTTCGCCCCCTTAATTGTCAGTTTGGGATATGACGATAGTGACGAAAAAACCGGTAGTTTCAGTATGGCTTATCCCCTTATTAATAGACTGGAACCGGGAATAGCCGATTTAACAGTTGGAACCTCCCTCAATTATGACCCTGATTATGACGGTTTAGAGATTGAACCTTTCATTACAACCGGTTTTCAATATCCAACAACCAAAGGCGGCTTAGGAGTTAGTCTCCCACAATCGAAATTGAAAAACGGCGACCAACGCAACGGTGTCTATGCCGAACTTGCCTTAAATCAATATCTGCCCAAGAGTGAATTATTACTGAAAACAAAATATATTGATGATCCCGATAACCCGGATACTCTTTTTACGGAGATTCGCGGTTATGACAAAGAGTTAGACGCTAAAAAAGGAGTAATTTATACTTTGGAATATTCCAAACCAATCTGGAGAATACGGAACGGTCTTTGGAACCCCAATGTATATTTTGAAGATGTAGTGCTAACTCTATTCGGTGATGCTGCGGTTCCTGAAATTGGAGAGAATCAATCATCCTATGGAGTAGAGTTCCATTTTGAAACTAAACTGTTGTACTTTACCCCACTTGATTGGGGTTACCGGTTTGTCAGGAATAATTCCGATGAAAACACTCATGAGGTTTTCCTGAAAACAATGTTTTATTAAGGGAAGCGCTGATTAATTGAATAAGTGACGATTTTGTGGTTCGTAAAATGCCTAATACCGCATATTTGCTCGCACAAAATCGGATTAATCAGCGCTTCCTAAGAAATAATAGCAAAGCGGACCTCTTGAAGGGTCCGCTCAATTCTTAAATAAGGATATTTTCCCAGATGGTAAGCTACAAATCGATCTAATGATTTAATAGCGGAACGGATATCGGTAAATACCGGTAATCCGCTCTTTTCCATTATGGAGACAAACTCCTGGAAAAAGTTTTTAAGAAATCAGATTTTAACTTAACTTTTTCTAAGCACACCTTAAATTTCTATTCTTAAAATTATTTTAATTTCCTCCTAATATTTTTTTAAATTAGAAGATGGAAGCAGGATTTATCATCAGTAAAGAGAAAAATAGATTATCATTAATAAAATACTATAGACTTAAGTGAGGAAACATGAAAACTACAGGAATCGTACGCAAACTTGATGATCTCGGCCGGATCGTAATTCCTAAGGAAACCCGGGAACAACTTTATATTGCGCTAAAAGAGCCGTTGGAAATATTCCTTGATGAGGAAGAACCGGCAATAATTTTAAAAAAATATGCTCCCGGTTGTATTTTTTGCGGTGATTTGACTGATGCAAAAGGTTTTTCCGGTAAAAATGTTTGCCGTAGTTGTTTGACCGAAATCAAACGGCAATTATAGCTAATATAAAAGACCGTTCTAAAAACTTAAAACCAGGGAGAGACTGATCCCTGGTTTTTGATTTTTACTGTCATACTCTTCAAGAGAACCTAATAACTAATGTTTCGGAACATTTGAAAAAAGAGTAATTACTTATTTTTAACTGTTAACTATCAACTATAAACTCAATATAACTGCATGTCCATTAACTACTTTCCTCTTTGGGAACGATAATTTTGTAATAGTTTGCCGATTTTTTCGGAAGGATCAAACAACATACTTATTGATTGGTCAAGGTTAAGCATATCAATTAAGTGAGCTAAAAACTCCGACATATCCACATCTACATACCAGGGAGCTTTCCGGAGTTCTTCCCGGCGGTAAGTAAGATTGGTAGCATATAAACGATTGAAAATGCCTTGTTTATAACATTCGCTAAATTCCTCAATACCATCGGTAAATAATGCGAAAGTAACCGCTATGAAAATCCTGCGGGCTTGACGGCTTTTAAGTTCTCTGGCGATATCTAAAATTGATTCACCGGAAGACAACATATCATCTATGATTAACACATCTTTTCCCGCCACATCATCACCTAAAAACTCATGCCGTATAATGGGGTTTTTTCCATTTACAATTCGGGTATAATCGCGGCGCTTATAAAATAAACTAAGATCCAATCCCAGAATATTGGCATAATACAGACTTCGTTCAACCGCCCCTTCATCGGGGCTAACGACCATCATTTGCGATTTATTGACTACCAAATCTTTTTCGGTACTTAATAAAGCTCTGGTTATTTGATAAGCCGAATGTAAACTTTCAAATCCCAATAAAGGAACTGCATTATTAACCCGCGGGTCATGAGCATCAAATGTGATTATATTATCAACACCTAAATTAGCCAATTCTTGAAGAGCAATAGCGCAATCCAATGATTCCCGGGATTGCCGTTTGTGTTGCCGTCCCTCGTAAAGCATCGGCATAATTACGGTCAAATGTTTGGCTTTACCTGCAATAGCTGCAATAGTCCTTTTAATATCCTGAAAATGGTCGTCCGGACTCATAGAATGGTCCATCCCAAACATTTTATACTTGCAGGAGTAATTACCTACGTCGGCAATAATGTATATATCATAACCACGAACTGTTTCATCCAAAATTGCTTTACCTTCACCATTGGCAAAGCGGTAACAATTACAATCAACTAAAAATGAGTCACGTATAAAACCAACAAAAGGAAGACTATCGGCATTCTCTTGGATGTATTCCAACCGGCGTCGTAAAATAAAATTATTAATCAGTTCGGAGAGTTCTTTACTACCGTCTAAAGAGATTATCCCTAGCGGCCCCACCGGTACAATCTGAAATTTCTTCCCTAATTCCTCAAGTGATTTCATAATTTAACTTCTCTTCCTATATAATTTTAAAATCCGATTTCATTCTTTACAAATCCTTAATATTCGACATAAGCTGCTAGAATCCTGTTCATATCTGCTGAATTAAATTTCTTTAATAAATATTTAAACATTCTTCCGGAGTCCAAAAAAAACCGGATAATCATAATGAATATCCGGTTTTAAGTATAGTTTTTAATTGAGATTCTTATTCAAATTCATTAAAGTAAATAATTAAGACCAAGTCTAACTCCCGTTTGGTAAGCTTGACTTTATCCTTTTTTAACATTTTCCATAATTGTTTTTTAGTGATATCGGGATAATTTTGTTTTATTTCAACAATTCTATTAATTGTTTCCTGAGATATTGGTTTCTGACGGCCATTCCAATTCTCATTATTCAAATAAATCAATGCTCGTCTGATTCTTTCATCTCTGATATCAACACTTCCGGTTGACCGGTTACCGCCGTTTAAATTAATTGCGCCATCGCTACCTTCATTACCGGCTATTTGCATATACTCCAACGGGTTATCATAAACATAACATATTTTAGATTCTAATTCATCCTCGTTATGATACTCGCCGACTATCCGAATAAACAAATCTTCTTTCATAATCCGGAAATCATAATGAATAAGATCTTTTTCCGGATCATATACCATCATCATTCCCGCCGGTAAATTTGAGGCTAAGTTGACTTGGTTATGCTTTATTTCTTGGGGAATTATCACCATCTCTAATAAATTAGGGATTACCAAAAAATTAACCTCTTTTACCTTTATTTTATGCCAAGCATAAAATTCATTTTTAAGGCTGATTATTTTATCAGCGAAGTTAGCCATCATTGTTTCATCTTGATAAATCACCTTAAAAACATTCTTTTGTTTATCTTTTAAGATAAGGATGGTTTTATTACCATCTTCAATCCGATTAGTTTGATCGGCATCAAACTTTTTCCAATCAAAGGCGAAAGTTTGGATACTTACCGATATTAAAACAATCACGATGAATAAAGAGATTAACCTTTTCATTGGGCCACCTCTAATTTCAGCAGTATTTTATCAAAAGGAGTAATTTTGACTGGTTTTAAGAACACTTTTGCCCTAGCTGTAATCATATCGTTTTCGGGGTATAATTCAATTTTGGCGCTGGGTGTTTCTTCGTCATTCTTAAAAACATACGCAATATCTCCTTTTTTAACAGTGTAAATACGGTCAATAAAAACTATTAGACGGTTTGGATTGCGCGTATCAATAATGTAACCATTTTCCCGCCGGGTCGCAGTAAGATAATTAAAGGCATAATCGTAACTGTTAATATAGGAATTCTTATTCATTATCCGGTTAACCAAGCTCCCCCAGATGTTTTCATAATCACCGATGATTGACTGGGAAAGCCTCTCCAACCTGTTTAACGCTTGAGGAACAGAGTTAGTGTAAGGAACACTTTGCAAACTATTAATAATAACTCTTTGAGCTCCAATCTTATTCCGTAATTGGCTAAACTCATGCTCGTTATAGACGTTCTCATCATTTAAGATATTTGAAAATTTATTCAAACTCCCATTTGAACTATTACCAAGTTTGGAATTAAGAGCAGCGGCTATCTCGCCTTTGGAATAAACCGGATTGTATTTTAAGATTAAAGCTGTTATTAATTCCTGGTTATCCTTTTTTAAATTTTCAATCTCCGTTTTATGGTCGGCATTTAGTTTGGCCATTTTTTGTTCATAATCATTTCTTAAACGGGCGATTTCTGTTTGGTATTCGGCTTGAAACCTGGCTGTCTTTCCTTCATAATCAGCAGTTAATCTTTCCAATTCCACCTCTTTCATTTGAGCTAGATTTTGATAATTTTTAATCGCTGACTCTGTTTCTTTAGACTCATTTATGATTTGTTGTTTTTCCCGCGCAATTGATTTTTCCAATTCCTTAATTGCTGCTTCTTTAGATTTCATCTTTTGCAGATAAGACTCTTCGAGCTGCTTCATCTTCTCATTGAGAGCCGCCATTGCTTTTTGTTGTTCTTTGGGTGACAATTTTTTAATCTCTTTTAAACTGTCCTCTCTTAACTTTTCCAGCTCTTGTTGAAGTTGAGTTAATTTCTCTTCATTTTCCTTTTTTTCGGCTAATAACTCCAACAAATTAAACTGCCGGAACTCGGCAATATTAACTTCTACCCTTTTATTTTTAGTTTCTTCGGCGGCAGTAATCAGATAAACACCGGCTCCAATGATAGCGATATACAATAAGATTAATGCATAAGCAAAGAAATTTCGATTCTTTTTGCTTTTGGCAAACTCCTCCGGCAAAGAATAAATTTCCGGCTTGGCATTACGAACTAGAAGCTCATCGCTAAGAAAAACCTTTTTTACTTCGTCTAAAGGCATTAATTTTATTTGCTTGTCATTTTCCATATTCCATCCCACTTTTCCGGACACTCTGTTGCTGTCCGTTCTTTAAAGACTTCCGCTAAAGCTAACGGTGTATTATTAAATAACCGACCGGCGCTTCTCCAGTCGCCGGCATAATATAATTCCAATCCCTGGCAGAAATTAATAATAGCTGTACGCAATTCGATACTATTATCGTAACTCTCCTTGGGAATAGGCCAATAGATTTTGGCGCCGATAGTTTTCCCTTTAACTTGGACCGTGTCAATTTCTACAAAAATCAGTCCATGATTAGCTACATTTTTTTCTATATCTTCCTTGATGTAACTTGAGATGATAACCGGTACGTTATAAATACGGGTTAAACCTTCCAACCGGGAAGCAGCGTTAACATTATCACCTATAACAGTATTGGTCATCCGTTCATGGGAACCGATATTGCCATAGAAAACCATGCCTCCGTCAATACCGACTCCAACTTCTATCAATACTGCTTGATAGACTTTTTCTTCAGCTTCGGTCAACATCCCTTTTTCCCGGATAATCTGCTCCCGTTTTTCTTTCATTGTATTTCTTAAAGAAGAAGCCAACTCTTGTATTTTATAAGCCGAAACTACTGCTTGATATGATTTATTATCACCTGATTCATTTAAAACGCCGTAAACAGCAAGTAAGGCATCCCCGATAATAGAACCAATAATTCCGTTATATTTAAAAATCTCTTTAATAGTATTATCGTAATGAACATTCAGTAATTTAATAATATCGGTTCCCAGAGTTTCGGTGATAAAAGTAAATCGTTTGATATCGGAAAAAAGGATCGTCAAGTCCATCTGTTTTCCCTCCAGACGTACTTCGTGTTCCTCATAAGCCTTTTCAGCGATATCCCGGTTAACAAATTTTCTGAAAATCAACAACAAATTATTAATTGTACTAGAGAGTGAGTTAAAAGCCATCCCCAAAAAAGTAACATCATCATTAGTAGCGCCTTTTAGCTCAATAATCCCTAGTTCCTGATTCTGCGTCATCGCCATAATCCGGTTGGTGATTATGGAAATAAAACGGGTTATATTATTCAATAAGATTATACCTAAAATAGCTGTAATTACAGTAATTAGAATAATAATAATCGATATGGAACGAAAAATCCGGGTTGATTCGGCATAAAATTCACTGTATTCTTCTCCTCGGAGAATGTACACTCCCCACTTTGTATTATACTTATACAGTCCGAAATATGCATCCCCGTTAAACCGAAAAGGTAGAGTCCCTTCCAAGATCCCTTTCTTCCGGTTTTTATCCATTAAAGAAAGAGTTTGTTTATCAGAAAACCGGGGGTATTTCTTTAAGTGCGATGCTTGAAAAATAATAGAACCGTTTTCTTTAATTCCTAAGAAAACCGACTTGTCATTTTTAAATTGATCAAGTGCGTTCCGTTCAATATTCTCGGCTGAGCTTTTTAAATCGTTGCTATATTGATATATTTCATATTGAGTATTACAAATGGTATACATCTCTTTTAAGTCGCGGATCAAAAGCTCCCGGATAAATTTAATCAAACCGGAACGGTTATATGTTAAATTGATATAATTGGAGGCGAGGTTGGAAACCAGAATAAATAAAGTAAAAATAAGAATAATCTTAGTTGTTAATGGAGTTATTCTGGTTTTATTGATTTTCTTACCAAAAATATGTTGTAACATGTTTCACTCTCTTATAAACTTTTTTTGAAATTAAAACCGATAAACTAAACCCATATAAGTATTTCTCACATCTTGTCTTATGGGAATACTACTATCATTAGCCTCAAAACGTAAAAATCGGCAATTCATAACTATCCCAAGGTTATCAGTGAGAATATAGCGAAGCTGCAATTTACAGACAGTTAAATCTACAGGTAGATTTTTATTATAACTATCCATAATGCTTACTTTATATAAATGATATTCTCCACCGGATATCGAGTGTTGAATAGCTAAATCAAAACTGAATTTATCCGTAATAGTAGCAGCCAAATCAAACCCAAGCGTAGCTAAATTAGTTTCATACTTGATTTTTCCTAAAAAATCGCTCTTATATAAAGAATAATTGAAGTTACCGACTGTAAAATATAAGAAATCATCATCTTTAATAATAAGTGGATAACCAGCTTGAAGCAACCAGATTTCACGTGAACATCTTGTTTTATCAATCTCATATTCTCCCGGTTCATATTCAAGGCTGATTTTAAGAAGTTTAGTATAAGATAAATCAATTAAAGTACCATCGGTATCAGCAGTAAGAGTATCGTTATATTCCAGACGTTCCTTACCATCGATTGATTTTCCCAGAAAAAGAGTAGTTGCGGCATAGCTTGTTGTAGCCAAAGTAAACAGAGTGATTATAGCCAACAGGATACTTAGTAGTCGTTTCATTAGTTTTCTGCCCCCAACAACCGGTTATTTTCGATTTTTTTAAGCAAATATTGCTTAAACAATTAAACATTCCATCTAAGTTTTATTCAAATATTTTATCGGCCTATTTTGTTAAAATCTTAACCCAGAGTATCCCATAATTATTTTTCTATAAAGCCAAACACAAAATATGCATTCTTTAGCAAGAAAAGATACAGTATATCGAAAAATTGTTAATCTTTTTTTAATGAGGGATTTTCATAAATATAGACTTACCGGAGGCTGTCGATAAACTCAATCCAGCCAATTTTTTAGCCAAGCAAAAGGTGGGTTGTTTTTTTACACCGAAAACTTGAGCAAAAAAATTGCGGTATTCCAGTTACTTGCCGGATCGAGGTTTAATTCTCAACCAGTTTTGTAACGAATTTTATTTTTTTTTCACGAATTTTTACGGAAGAGGCTTTACCGGTTGAAACCTATCGGATATAATTAACTTCTAGGAGGTGCATTACTTGCGCAAGATTGACTTAATTGAACGTAATTTATTAAGTAAAATTCATAAGACAACCATCTTCCAGTACCTGGATGATGATGAACGGGCTCAGCTCCTTAAAATCGTTGATATCCTGGAATATCGTAATGGAGAAAAAGTTGTTGTTCAAGGAGAAGTTAGTTCTTGTTTCTATGCTGTGGTTAGCGGTAATTTAAATGTAACTGTAACCGGAGAAAACGGGAAAGAGATACAAGTCTCTTCTATCAGTGAAGGTAATTTCTTTGGAGAAACCGGTATCTTTACTGACGGCCAAAGAACTGCAAATGTAATCGCCAATGATACCGTTCAGGTATTAAGATTTGGACGTAATGACTTTTTTACTTTTCTTCGAAACCATCCAAAAACAGGAGTTAAATTGCTTATGCTCTTCGTTCACGGACTTATGAACAGACTTAATGCCGCTAATAAAGAAATAGTCGATGAACGGGATACTTTATCCGACAAAATACTATTCTTTGAAAAACCCGAATAAAAACAGGGAACAGTTTAACAGAGAATTACAAAACAAGTGGGTTCTTTTTTCGCAACTTTATACCGCCAACTGTAGGTATAAGTTAATGTATAATCAGTAACACCGAAGACGCCGCTGAGCGTCTTTTTTTATCTCGTTCTTATTTTTTCTCTTCTCTGTCGCCTGTTGCCTCTATTCTCAATTAATTTTATAGTTAACTCTAAAGATAAATGGTATGTTTACCGAAATAATAAAGGAATTTGGTAATTATTTGGATTTAGGCAATCGTCCACGCCGGCTTCCGCTACTGAAAGTATGATAATAAGGCTGGGTGAATGACAAGCCTCGATAGCATTCTTTAAGTTTTATATAAGGTGAGGTTGGTGTCGATGGAACTTTTTAATTGGCTGTTGGTTGGGCATTTGGTAGGCGATTTTATATTTCAGACCCGTTGGATGGCAGAGAAAAAAGCCCAGAATTTTCTCCCCCTAATTGTTCATTCAGTAGTTTATACCGCAACAGTAGCGGTTTTTGGATTGATTGGAAACGGGTTATCTTGGTGGGGCATTGGATTGGTTTTCATCAGCCATATCATACTTGATCAACGAAAGTTTGTAGAGGTATGGTCCCGGGTTATTAATGGAAACACAACCATCGATTGGCTTAAAACTGTACTGGATCAATCTTGGCATATATTAATATTAGCCTTGGCAACTTTAATCAAATAAAAAATTTAAAGGTCGCTTCTAAGGAGCGGCCTTTATTATTTGAAATTATAATTGTTACTTAAGGGACAATTAACAGGCTTCTTTTAATTTTAGTATTGTGATACTTCACTTCTTTTTAATGCGAACCTTAGTTATTCGCCGGTCTTCGATATTTTCAACTTGAAAGATATAACCCTTGTATTGAACAACAGGTTTCTCATCTTCGTCGGGGATTCGCCCTAATTGGCCTGTTATAAAGCCACCTAAAGTATCATAGTCGTCGCTTTCCGGTAATTGAACATCAAGCAGGTCATTCAAGTCATTCAAACTAACCGTACCTTCGGCTAAAAATGTATGTTCATCGATCTTTTCAAATTCCTTAATCTCCTCATCATGTTCATCAAAGATATTACCAACGATCTCTTCCAGTAGATCCTCAATGGTGACTATCCCGGCGGTACCGCCGTATTCATCTATCACTACCGCCATATGACTCTTTTTACGCTGTAATTCTTTAAAGAGTTCATCGGTCATCTTGGAGGTCGGAACCATAATAGCCGGACGGATTATTTTTTTTAAGTTAAACCCGGACTTATTGTTTTTGAGCGCCGGAACCAGGTCCTGAACATGTAAAATACCGATAATATTGTCGATTGTCCCTTCATAAACCGGTATCCGGGAGAATTGTTCTTTGACCATAGTATTGATTACTTCGTCCAAACTCGAATCAATCTGCAAAGCAATTACATTGGTCCGGTGAGTCATCACCTCCGAGACCGAAGTGTTATCGAACTCGAAAATATTATTGATCATCTCTTCTTCAGTATGTTGGATAACCCCTTTTTCTCTGCCGACCTCCACCATTAAGCGGATCTCTTCCTCGGAGATTTTCTCTTCATGATGGGCCGGATTGACTCCAAACATCCTGATTACAAAATTGGTGGAGACACTTAATAATTTGACAAAGGGCCCGGAAACTCTTAAGAGCATACAAATAGGTGTAACAACTATTTGGGAGATTCGTTCCGGCTTTTGCATTGCCAGCCGCTTTGGTACCAACTCTCCCAACACCAATTGAAAATAGGACAAGATTAAAGTAATCACTATAACGGCGATTAACTTAATCACCGGCAACCCAAGCGGTACTATTGTTTGTAGCGAGGCGACCAACTTTTCCGAGAAGCT
Source organism: Bacillota bacterium (assembly GCA_023435225.1). Taxonomy (GTDB): domain Bacteria; phylum Bacillota; class UBA4882; order UBA8346; family UBA8346; genus UBA8346. Next base: position 125,495 of record JAEYRX010000002.1, on the reverse strand, counting down.
TTCGGCAGCAACCGCACTGGCCATTAAACCGGCCAAGGTTACTCCAATCTGAATCGTAGCTAAAAACTTACTTGGTTCAGTAGTCAGATTAAACAACAAATTAGCTTTCTTATCGCCTTCTTCGGCCCTTTTCTTTATTTTTTGAGGGTTGATTGAAATAATGGCAATCTCCGAAGCGGCAAAAAAGGCATTTACGCCGATCAGAATAAGTAAAAATAGTATTTTTAGTAATAGTCCATTTTCCATTTAATCATTCACCTGATTTCCACCCAGGAACCATCGATAAGTCACTTTTTCATTTACATTCGGATTTAAGAATGCAAATATAGGATAAAATTTTCTTCATCCTAATAGAAAGTCTAAGTATACCCTTTATTAGTTGTTAACATTATACCAGTTTTTGTTGTAAGGAGGCATAAATTTTGGAAATAGATTAAATGATAATATAGAGGTTTCCTTTATTTCCAACTCATCCGGTGTTTTTTTGGTAAGAATAAACAGCAATATTGGTTGGCGGTATCTAAGGAAGCGCTGATTAATCCGATTTTGTGCGAGCAAATATGCGGTATTAGGCATTTTGCGAAGCACAAAATCGTCACTTATTCAATTAATCAGCGCTTCCCTAAAAATATTCAATCAAATTCAATAACCCCTGGCGGGGTTATTTTTACTTCATGTTAATCCAACAATTCCGACTTTAGAGCGTCCAAAATTCTGCTGTTTGCTTTCGAACTGATATAACTGGTTCCGCAGATCGGTAAGCATCTCCCGTAACCAGATTAGATTAGAGTTATAATCAACTGCGACTGCCTTAAACACAAATTCATTATTAAAAAGCTCCGGCCCGGAAAGTCCTTTCTCCGTCTTTTCCCAGTATACCGGAAACCGGCCTTTCATTTTTAAACCGGTTTTATCAATTCCCATATATTTTAAGAATACTTCATTCCTAATTTCATTGGAAATTAAATCTCCGATTTGTAAAAAAATTTCTTCACCGACGATAAACACCGTCCGTAACCTCCTTTTAGTTCTCCCATTTAAAATATGCGTTATTGGGATAAAAGTCATTATGCTTTTAGCTTAATTTTAAATGTGTTTGAGTTGTCTTAAAACATTTTATACCATGGCTTTTTCAAGAGGTTATCAATATTATCGATCTTCTTACAATACTGATACCCTATTTCAAATAATTCCTCTGCATGGGAAGTGTCTAAAATATTGTATTTTTCCAAACCCGATGGTTCAATTAATAGATCGCATTCATTTTTTAATAATTCTTTATTAACGCTTACACTTAACTCAAAAGTCCTAATTGCCACATCCAAAAGATTCTCAATTGTATTCGTTTCGACAACGGGAGATACATTGACGGCAATTACTTTTTCGCATAATTTAACCAGCGGACGGTAGGGGATATTATCCAGCAACCCGCCATCCACATAAAGATAACCATTAATTTTAACCGGAGAAAAAAGAACCGGAATTGAGCAAGATGCCTGAATAGCCGGAATCAAAGCTCCTTCATTAAAATATTCTACGTTTCCGGTATTCAGGTTGGAGACCCCGACAAAAAAAGGCAGCTTTAGATCTGAAAAGTGCTCTCCGAATAAATGTTTTTTAATATTTTGCTCAAAATTTTCCAACGAAAAAAAACCGGCAACCGGTAAGCTTAATTTGGCATAATCCATAAACTTATGGGTTTTTATAAGCTCCATGATATCATCGGGTTTAAAGCCCGCAGCGATAAAGACGCCGACAATAGCTCCAGCGCTAACCCCGGAAACTGCATCAGGAGTAATCCCTTTTTCTTCTAACGCCTTTAAGACCCCTAAATGGGCAAATCCTTTAGCACCACCGCCACCAAGGGCAATACCGATTTTCGATTTTTTCAATTTAAAAACTCCCTAATATGAAAATGCTATCGGTTCTTGTCAGATAGGATGAAGTAAATTCTTATCCCCAGTATTTGCATTTCTAAAGCCAAATGCAAATGTATGAAAAAGTATTTGCTGAATTGATCTCAAAAAGGAGGGGCAATAATCTCCATATTTTTCATTCCCTCCAGCAAACCCTGGATCTTGCGGAGTAATTTCTTGTATACAATGCAATGCTTGTCCCTCCTTAACGCTTGAATTTTTTTGGTAGAATGTTTTGACATTTTAATCGTAACTTATTTTATAACATAAGAATTGATCTTTTCAAGAGTATAATAAAACATAATCTCGGGCCTCGGAGTCTGATTGCAGTGAGTCTTGTGGAGCTAATCTAATAACGAAACCATCTTCGCAGCAGTCCGCTCATTTATCCGGCGAGGGCTCGTCAGTATAGCGTCTATATCTGATAAAAATTAGGCTGCCAAAATGGCAACCTAATTTTTATTTCTATATCGTCTGCGGTATACAGATTTTCTGCCCAATCAATAAAGCATCAGGATTAATACCCGGATTAACTTGGAGCATCGCATCCAATGAAACTCTGAACTTCCGAGCTAAACTATAGAATGTATCACCCGCCTGAATAGTGTAACTTATAGTCCCGGTCGGACAGGTTACCGGAGCCACCGCCAGGGGTATACAGATCATCTGTCCAACCCGGAGCCGGTCGGGATCTACATAAGGGTTGGCCTCTCTCAAGTCATCGACTGATATGCCGTAACGAGTGGCTATTGCATAAAATGTATCACCTGCCTGAATAGTATAGTAATTTCCTTCCGGACATGACGGATACTCCGGCTGCCGGGCTGGAAGACATATCGCTTGCCCAATCCGGAGACGGTTGGGATCAACCGTTGGATTAGCGGAAACTATAGCTGCAACTGAAGTATTATAAAGCCCTGCTAAACTATAATAAGTATCGCCGGCCTGAATCCGGTATATCACCGTTCCCGGCGGACATTGAAACGACATTGATATCACCTCTACTAAAAAGAATTTTTATATTTAAAATGGGAACAAGACTCATTATCAACATGTCGGACAGATTTTGGCACTCCAATCCGGTCTAAGATTATCTCCTTGGTTAGCAACTGTGGTTTCCGTTCCGGTCTGCAAATTACGGATTACGATCTTCCGGGGTCGGGTATTTTCAAGCGGAGCCTGACCGGGAGTTGCCGAGACCGCTATGATAATCCAATCATTTGTCGGCCCCCAACTTACCTCCGGATAATAGTCTCTTGGAATCCGTTGAATAATCTCCCCTTGCGGATTACTAATCCTTATTTCCGACCGGCCGTTAGCTGCGACAATCGTACTATAAACAAAGCGTGATGAGTCAGGAGCCCAGCCACCCAAATAACTTAAGTCGACAGTTTGGTTGATTCCGGCCGGTAATTCTTGACCGGGCAACCGGGTCAATTTGTTTTGACTAAAGTCATAAATCCATACTGCTGCAGTAATTAAGTATGCCGCTCCCTTAAACAGAAAAGTCGCCGCATACCGGCCATCAGGAGAAAGAATTACATCCGATGCCGGGACTACCGGATTTTTATCATAGATTCTATAATTAGCTCCGGAAGTTTCAACTGTAACTAGAACGGGGTAGTTGAGATCCTCGATTGTAACTGTTCCAGCCAACCTCTGGTCGCCCCTGAACCAAACCGGATGAAACAATCGCGAAGAAACCGTCCTGGTATTGCCGTTCAAATCAACAATAAAGCTCCCGTTCTCATTGGAGTAAGCCAGCCGATTTCCATCATTGGCCCATGAATAATCAGTGGCATTCTCAGCTAACCGTTTTAAATTACGACCGCAAGGATCAACTATGAAAAGTTGGTTTCCGGAGAGATAAGCAACCCTGTTCCCATCCGGGGACCAACGCGGATTACTAACCGGTTCTTCCGGAGTTTCCGGTGGCGCGGTTAGTTGCAAAGGACTGGTTCCCTTGGTATTATTTCGCCAAATCTCCAGGCGTCCGCTTCGGTCGGAGAGAAAAACAATACAGCCGGGAGCAGTTCCCGTTGCCGGCGGAGCAAGCGGTACTTTCAGTTCTTGTCCCGGATAAATCAGGTCCGGATTAATACCGGGATTTAACCGGAGCAGCTCATCTACTGAAGTATTAAAACGCCGGGCAATAAGAAATAAACTGTCTCCCGGTTGAACTTCATAAATATTTTCTTCCATAGGTGGAGGTATGGTTGGAGGCGCACCAGGAATATTTATTCTTTGGCCGATGGAGATTGCATCAGGGTTAGTAATCTGGGGATTAGCTGCTAATAGTTGACCTAAAGTAAACCCAAAACGTTGAGCAATATTATATAAGGTATCTCCGGGTTTAACCGTATAAACTGATCGTGGATGCTCGGAAATGGGGATGGTTATATGCTGACCGGCATAAATTAGATTAGGGTTGGTTATCTGTGGATTGACAGCCAGGATGGCTTCCTTGGTTACTCCAAAACGGTTAGCCAGACCGGCTAAGGTATCCCCGGGTTTAACGACATAATCCATGGAATCACCTCATTGTAGCTTTTTGTGCACTACAATACTTTATGCGCTGGTCCTGACAGAGGTGAAGAAAAGTAAATTTACTTAAGGAGTATAAGCAAGAATATTGGTTCACCCTCCCACGAACAATTTTTGGGAATATTTGAAAATTCATTGCAGGATAAAACCGCATTTAATCGAATTATTTTATTTATCTGAACATTTTTTTAAGGGAGTTTCATAATTATCTTAATTGAGTTTCGAGTACCATATATATGGTAAGAAACACAGAAGTGACTATCAATATATTGTATACGAATATTTATGAAACCCTCATTTAACAAAAAGCGGAGGTAATATAAAATGAAAATTTTACCCGAGCTAAAAAAACGATTGATTAAAATAAAACAAGATTACTTACCGAATAAAGTAAGAATATTTGAATTTAGCGGTTTAATTATTACTTATATAATTATTACTATAATTATGTATTCTACTCCGGATGACTACAAAGGAGTAACAGCTTCTGCACAATCTTTTGCTACATATTTTCTGGCTTTTCGCTTTGGCTATCTTGGATTGATAATAGCAATTTTCTTTAATATCAACGAATTAAGAGCTATAACCGGGTTATATATAGAAAACCTTAACGCCGAATATATAGTTGCTATTGCTGTAAAGTTTTTTGCAATAATAGCCGCAACAGTCGTTGCTATTATAAGACATAAACAAGAGCAACAAAAACGGATACTACAAAAGCTTTCTATAACCGATGAGCTAACCGGCTTAAATAATCAGCGTAATTTTCATTCAATTTTAGACAGACAATTGGAAAGGAGCAAAAAGGACGGTGCTTCTTTAGGTCTAATCATGATAGATATCGATGATTTTAAGATGTTCAATGACATCTATGGGCACGATTGCGGAGACGATATTTTAAAAGGGACCGGTAAAATCTTGAACGATTTAGCTAAAGAAGGTCAATTTGTTTGCAGGTGTGGCGGTGATGAATTCGCAGTTATTATCCCGAATGCCGATATTAAAGTAACTGAAAAAACTGCTGAATACTTCAAAAATGGCTTTAGTAAACTTGGATCAAATTATTTTCCAAACGAACTCCATGAAAAAGTTACCATATCCATGGGACTTTCTGAATATCCCATCTTTTCGTCCAATAAAAATGAGTTAATCTCTCAAGCTGACACTGCCTTATATCATGCTAAAAACCTTGGTAAAGATACTATCCATTTTTACCAGGATGTTATGAAGCAGATCCGCAAAGGGATTAGCTCCGATCACCAACAATTAATCGGAGCTTTTAAGGCTTTATTAAGTACAATTTCAGCCAAAGACAAATACACACTGGGACATTCAGAACGGGTATCTGTTTATGCCGTCAAAATCGGGGAAGCTCTTGGCCTTTCACCTAAAGATATCAGCATCCTCCAATATGCCGGACTGCTTCATGATATCGGTAAGATTGAAATCCCCAAATCAATTTTAAATAAAACAGAACAATTAACGGATGAAGAATTTGCCCTTATCCGCCTGCATCCGGTTTATAGTGAAAATATCCTCGAACCCCTTAATGATCTGGGAGAATTGTTACTCTACGTCCGGCATCATCATGAACGCTTTGATGGCAAAGGCTACCCCGATGGATTAGCCGGTAAACAAATAAGTTTAGGAGCCAGAATTCTCTGTGTAGCCGATAGTTTTGACGCCATGCTCTCCGAACGCCCCTATAGGCCACGGAAAACAACCACAATAGCGATTGAAGAGCTTAAACGCTGTTCCGGAAGTCAATTTGATCCTGAGATCGTCCGGATTTTTATAACGATTTTAGAATTGGAACAAATTACAAAGCAAGCAGCGATTACTTAAAAGTTAATAATCAGGCCATGTTTTTGGTTCGAAACCAATCTACCACATCCAGTAAACTTGTCGACAATGTATGGGCCGGACAATCATTCGTTTATTTTTAATTTTGCAACAGCCCCTTTCTTATGTCCCAAAAGCCGTCCATTCCCGACCGGATTACTTAAATTGAATATCCCCTCTTTTTAATCCTTCCGCTAATAACTTGACTTTTAAAGGTCTGATCTTCATTAAATGATTCATCAATAGTGGAATTTTAACAGCATCACTATTGGCCATTCTTTGTTGTTTTTTGCTCACCTTTCCTTTAAGCGCCAAATCTCTGCCTACTCCCTGAAAGGCATCCAATATGAATTGTTTTACCGGAAGCTCCTCAATAGATTTGTTTTCTAATAAAAAACTGGCGTTTCTTACTAGTTTGCCAACCATTGGCGCATCCGTGAACTTGGACAAGGTTTTAAAATAAATAACCAAACTTTTAGAAGTCTCATCTTCAATGTTTCCGCATGTAGTTAATAAAACGAATGGTTTTGAACAGATTGCCTTATCAATATGGTGAAAGAACAACCCTGCTTTTGAAACTTGGAGTTTGTAAATATCACCAATTGAATTGAATCGCTCTAAAAATTTTTTCAACAATCCGGACATATTAAAAATATAAACTGGAGTAGCATAGATAATCAGATCCGCCTCACGCATCTTTTGGAAGATTGATTTTGCATCATCTTGATCTTCATAAACACATTTTAAATAACTCCGGTAGGTATGACATATATCGCAACCTAAACATTGATTTATTTTATGTTCGGCAAGAACAATTGTTTCAAATTGGGCGCCGTTTTCCACAGCTCCCATTTTTATTCGGTCAATCAACACTTGAGTAAACCCATGTTCTCCCCGATGACTTGAGTTAATCGCCAAAATCTTCATAACGACTCCTCCTTATTAGGCTTTTTCTTAGGCAACAGTGAGTTCTAAAACACCGGAAATATTAAATCCCGAATCTGTTCCGAAGTCATCCCATATTATGAAGAGCCAAACTAAAAAGTACTATGTCAGTATGATTCTATCTCCGCCTTTATTGTAGGCAAGATTACATCTCACTATAAAAAAAGGACTGCCCCGGAATGGAACAAGTCCTGTTATATATTTATATCTCCTTCACAATCTCTGCATAATCCTTCCGCTTACGTCTCGGATATAACTGCTTAGTTTCATTAAAATACCCCAAAGAGATTAGCATCACAACGGTTTTATTTTCTCCCAGACCGAACTCTTTTTTTATCCCGTCAAAATCAATACCGCTCATAGGATGACTGTCTAGCCCATAATACTTGGCCGCATACATTATTGACATCGCCAATAATGCCGCATTGCTTTCAGCAAACTTATAACGCCGCACTTCCGAAGACCCATAAAATTTAGCTGCTAATTCCTGATAGTTTTCCAACGCCTGTTTATTATTTAATATATCTGCCAACTGCTCCCATGCAGAATTATCCGGGCTATATCCATCCAAATCGCCGATAATTATTAATGTCACCGGAGCTTCAATGATTTTTGGCTGATCGCCGGTTAACGGGAAAAGTCGTTCTTTAGCTTCTTCGGATTTAACCGCAATAATCTCCCATGGTTGTAAGTTAAAAGCTGAAGGCGCAAGAGTAGCCAATTTAATAATATCTTCTAAAGTATCCTTTTCAATATCGAACTTTGAGTTAAATAAATTAACCGATCGCCTTGCCTCAAAAACTTTTTTCAGATCCATAACAATACCTCCTTTCGGGAGAGGCTTTTGATATAATTATTATGGACTATTTTGCCGTTACTCTAGCCTCATGCCTAAATCCCAATACCTAACACTATGCTTCACTCTTCCAAAGTCCGTGTAGATTGCAATACTCCCTGGCGGTTACAGTATTGGCGGTAATATTGAAGTATGCTTCCGGCGTTCCACCCGGAGTTAGGAATTGGCGATAAGCTTTTCCATCGGCAATCAACTCAATCCATTCAATATAGTGTTTTTCTTCCATCGGATGGAGCACACTACCTACCGTTACTTTATAACCGTCAGCAGTCTTTTCAATAACCGGAACATGTTTTTCCTTGGCCGCATCTACTGTATTCTCAGTCACTAATTTCATTGGAACTCCGCAACAAACCAATTCGCCATTGCCTCCATGTACTACTTCAACAATATTCCCGCAATGTTCGCATTTATAAATCTCTAAATTTTTAACCATAATAATTATTCCTCCTTAAATTTGATTATTTATGGGCATAAGGCAAAAGGCATTAGGCATTAGAAAAACCTAAAAGCAATTCCGACATCATCCAGATAAAGATTGGCATCAAAGAATTTCACCCATAACTAATGCCTTTTGCCTAATAACTATTGCCTAAAAGGTTACATACATCTCTTTCTTAGCCCCGCAGACCGGACACTTATCCGGGATACCATCAACGATAGTATGGCCACAAACCGGGCAAATGTTTACTGATTTGAGCTGAAGATCCTTTCCTTCCTTGGCTGCATTTTGAGCATCTTTAAAAAGTTTGACATGAATTTTCTCTGCTTCCAAGGAGAAGTGGAAAGACCGTTCAGCACCCTTCTCATTTTGAAACTGAGCGGTATTTAAATATACCGGATACATTTGTTCAATTTCATGGAGCTCTCCATCAATTGCTCCTTGGAGATTGTCAACCAGACTTCCAATACCAAATATGGCGCCGGAGGTAACCGTTTGGCCACCGCTTTGAGTGTTTAATTCCCGGAAATGGTTATTGGCGTGAACCTGTTCGGCAAAGGAAATGGCTTTAAAGAGTTTCCCGATGTTAGGAAAGCCTTCTTTTTCAGCCAGATTGCCCCAAGCGATATAACGCATGTGAGCCATACTCTCCCCACCATAAGCCGACCGTAAAAAATCCGCTGTCATTGCATTTTGAACCGACATTTCTTTCATACCTCCATTTTCTAAATGATTTTATCTATTCAGAGTCTACTTGATTTAGAATCTGTATTGAAGTAATCAGATTCTTCGCCTTTAACCTCTAGAGATTACGCTATAATCGCCGCTACTTTTGCTTCAATATTTCCTTTGGTGGCATTGGAATATGGACATACTTGATTAGCTTCTTCAACTATTGCATCAGCGGTTTTTTGGTCAACTCCACCGATAGTAGCTGTAATAGAAACGGTTAATAAAAAACCTCCGGAATTATTAGGGCCGATACCAACTTCAACTTCAACGGATGTGGATTTTAGGGTTAGGTTTTTACGCCGGGCCACATGTAATACGGCGCTTTCAAAACAGGCAGCATAACCGGCTGCAAATAATTGTTCCGGGTTTACACCGTTTTTATCGGCGCCGCCAAGTTCGGATGGTACCGCCATTTCAAATTTAAGCGGGCTATTTTCTACTTGAACCTTCCCATCCCGGCCTCCGGAAGACTTAGCTTTCGCTTTGTATAAAACCTTCATTAAAATCACCTCCTAAAAATTTCAATTTAAGATCAAATCTTTTATCTACTTTTCGAAAAAATAATTAATTAACATATTAATTTTTTACTATATTAATTATAAACTATGTTAAATAATTTTTCAATAAGAATTATAATATATTTTTCAATTTTATTTGAAAAATAATTTGCAGTTTAGATCTCCATTATATTGGTTTTTACGCCCTCAACTAAATTTAATTCATTCTGAAGAGCAGCTATTTGGTCTTTCTCTCCGTCTAATTGTAAAACAATTAAGCCTGCTTCCGAACAAGTATTGCCGGCTTCATGCAACCCCAATCTAATCTTGATTAGACAACCGTATTTAGTAAAAATATTTTGAACCTCTCCTGCTTTTTGAGAGCGATAATTAACTAATACTGCCATGATTTTATATGATTCCATATAGATAAGCACCTCCATATATTATTTTAATCCAGAAAATACTGTTAATCCAGTATAGTTGATTTTTAAGATCTTTTTTAGACAGGATTTACACGGATTAATGGGATTTTTAAAACAATTTAAAATCTCTTTAGCTGGATTATCTGTTCCAGCTTATCGAAATCAGGCTTCTTTTCAAATAAAGGTTCCGAACTGTCAAGATATACTCCAAGATTGTCTTCAAAGGTTTTCTTGGAATTTTTATAAAAGACTCCCAACGGAAGATGTTCGGTTTCAATCGCTTTGGCAAAAGCGGCTACCTTATCGTATGAATCATGACTTTCATCCAAATAATAGGTATGTTCCTTAAACCATTTATAAGTATTAAGTTTGTTAAAAGAGATACAAGGCTGAAAAATATCTACCAAAGCATAACCGCGATGGTTAATTGCTTGCTTCAGAATTTCCTTGGTTTTATCAGCATCCCCAACATAAGCGCGGGCGACAAAAGAAGCATCCAAGGATAAGGCCACGGCAAGCGGGTTAAATGGTTCATTGGTTACCCCATTAACCTGGACCGGAGTATGAAATCCTTCTTCACTGGTAGGCGAAGCTTGCCCCTTCGTTAAGCCATAGACCATATTATTATGAACGATATTAGTGATGTTGGGATTGCGCCGGATGGCATGTAGAAAATGATTTCCACCCTCTCCATACATATCCCCGTCGCCACTTTCAGCAATAACCGTTAAATTAGGATTGGCGGCTTTGATGGCCGTTGCCGGCGGCAAAGCCCGGCCATGTAAGCCATTAAAAAAATTGCACCGTAAGTAATGAGGGATTTTGGCAGCTTGACCTATCCCGGAAACCATCACTAATTCTTCCGGCTTTACCTCTAATTCCACCAAAGCTTGTTTTAAAATATTAAGAATCCCATAGTTCCCGCAACCCGGGCACCAACTAATATCGCTAACATCACTTTTATAAACTTCCATATCCATGTTTTTTACTCCTCCGCCAATATTTTTTGAACCTGGTTTACCACTTCTTCAACTGAAAACGGGAGTCCGTTGTATTTCAAAATTTGGTGTTGAACGGTAATACCGGTTGCTAATTTTATTAATTTAGCGAACTGAGCTGTAGCATTGTTCTCAACTATAATCGTTTTTGATGCTTTTTTAAGATAAGTTTCGATCTCCGGATTCAATGGATAAACCTGTTGAAAATGGAGGAATGCTATCTCGTCCTTATTTAAAATAGTCAAAGCTTCCTTAATCGCTTCATAAGTCGAACCCCAGCCGATAATCAAAAACTTGTAGTCCGAGCTACCGATTAATTCGGGGGGAATTATAGTCTTCTTAAGGAGTTCCATCTTATTTAAACGTTTTTGATTCATCCGAACCCGTATATCAAAATCTTCATTAATATGGCCAACTGCATCATGTTCATCACTATCCACCATAACCAAACCATCACCAAATCCGGGAACCCCACGGGGTGAAATACCGGTATCGGTAAATTGATAACGCCGGTATTCCGGGTTAGTTTTAATAATATGATTATTAAATGGAGTCCTGTTTAGTTCAAAAACCGGTACATTATAAAAAGAATCAACTAAAAATTGATCAGTAAGTATAAAAACCGGTACCTGATATTGGTCTGCCATTTGAAAAGCTTTTTGAGTAAGATAAAAAGCTTCACTAATATTGCCGGGTGCTAATATTACCCGGGGGAATTCGCCATGTCCGGCATAGAGAACCAATTCCAAATCTCCTTGTTCGGTTCTGGTCGGCAAGCCGGTGGCTGGTCCGGGTCGTTGAGCTATATGAATTACCAGCGGAGATTCGATCATTCCGGCTAAACTTATCCCTTCACCCATTAAAGCAAAACCGCCACCGGAAGTAGTAACTATTGCCCTGGCTCCGGCATACCATGCCCCCAACGACATATTTACGGCGCTAATTTCATCCTCTGCCTGTTCCACTACAATCGGGAACTCTTGTGAATACTTAGCCAAATAATTTAATACACCTGTACCAGGGGACATCGGATAGGAACAAATAAAATTACAGCCCCCGGCAATCGCCCCTAAAGCCACCGCTTCCGAACCGTCAAGCAATATTTCATCTTTTACGGAATTATGTGACGATACTTCCAAGACAATTTCACCGGAACGCCAAAGCTCCATTCCCAGTTGGTATCCTTTGGTTGCAACATGAATGTTTTTTTCAATAATTTCTTGATCTTTTGATGCAAAAAATTGCCGGATATTATCAGCCAGATATTCCGGATTGATCCCGAATAAACCGGCGATGGCTCCGCAAGCTACTATATTTGCAAAAACCGGGTTACCAGCCTCTGTAGCAATCTTTTGAAATGGTATATTAATCATTGAAATATGTTCCGGAGGATTAACTTGGTCAATCTCTCCTAATATTTTGGTCTCAACACTGATTCGACTTTGGAGATGAGGGATGGCTTCCTTGTCTAATGGGATTAAAAGGTCTATTTGTTCGGAAAAAGCCGCTACCGGTTGTGATGATACCCTTATTTCCGTTGAATTACTACCACCTCTGATCCGGGACATATACTCCTTGGTGGCAAATATCTGATATCCTGAGGTTTTAAAGAGTCTGGTCAAAAAAGCTTCAATGGTTTGGATACCTTGTCCCGCCTCACCGCAAATAACAATCGAAATGGAATCTTTTCCGGCCATTTTTTATATCTCCTTATTATTAATTCTTGGCAATTTATAGAATTATAATATAATCTTTTGACCATTTTTTCAAGAAGTGGTCAAAATGTATAATGTATTATTACTTTGTAGAGAGATATATATAAAATTGAATTTAACTGTATATATTCCAAAAATCTTTATATAAGCTGTTTTTAATTCAGATGTAATTAGTAGCCATTATTCTCTGTTTTATCTACTTGTAAAAAAATTTTGGGACTTTATAATATGAGGATAAAAAGTTGCCGTCTCAATTTAACTTAAGGAAGCGCTGATTAATTGAATAAGTGACGATTTTGTGCTTCGTAAAATGCTTAATACCGCATATTTGCTCGCACAAAATCGGATTAATCAGCGCTTCCTTAATTATTCATTACTAAATCTTCCGGATTTTGGATTCTTGGATTCTAAGAAGAAAATAAGTCATGGACGCCACAATGTAACTTATTATAAAAAAACTACTTCTTATCATTTAATAGATCTATCCCTTTATTTTTAATTATAAAATAAACTTATTAATCCAAAAGAAAAAAGGGGTAACTTCATGAGGCTAAAATTTTATCTCCCACTAGTCTTCTTTTTGGCTTTAACCGGTTTTGTATTATTATTTCTTCCAAGCAATTTAAGGGTAATATCCGGTTTGATTATGTTTTTAGCCGGATTTGTTTTTACTTATTCTTCTGGAATAAATGAAACTATTAAAAACAAAGATGCGGTAATTAAGATTCACAATAAAACCCCAATATTAATTCCTCTTACTTTTTTTCTAATTCCCAATTTTATTTTAGCTTTATTATGGAGAGCTAATTATCATTTGTTTATTCAATATATTTCAAGTATTATTATCGGCGTTATAACATACTTAGTAGGAATTCTTTTAGTTATTAGAGACTTGAAACAGTCAATGTCCGGCGCCATTCAAATATCAAGTCACTTAAAAAGTAAAAAATTACTACTAATTAATCCGGTTAATCCTGGACAAACCGGGGTAACCGTTAATAAGTCATCCATTTTTCCTCCATTGGGTCTAGGAATCATTGCCGCTTTAACTCCGGAAGATTTCGAAGTGAAAATAATCGATGAAAATATTGAATCGTTTAAATTTGAAAACGCCGACCTGGTTGGTATAACTGCTTTTACTGCTTCTTCCAACCGGGCCTATGAACTTGCCGCTATTTACCGGGAGCAAAAAATACCGGTAATAATGGGAGGAATTCATGCTTCAATGTTACCGGATGAAGCTTTAAAATTCGTAGATACTGTAGTAATCGGAGAAGCTGAAACTATCTGGGAAGAAGTAATTAGTGATTTTTGTCGTGGAGAATTAAAACAGGTTTACCGGGGCCAATTTCCCGATTTGAAAAATACAACCGTTCCTAAGCGCGAATTGTTCAGCAATCAATATCTCTTTGCAACGATCCAAACATCCAGAGGCTGCCCCATAGATTGCTATTTCTGCTCGGTTACCCCCTTTAACGGTAAAAAATACCGTCAACGGCCTTATGAAGAAGTTTTGGATGAGCTTGGAAAAATACCTCAACAAATGATCTTCTTTGTCGATGATAATCTGTTGGGCTATGGTAAAGAAGCCGAAGAAAGAGCTATTAACCTCTTCAAAGGTATGCTGGAACGAAAACTGAACAAAAAATGGTTTTGTCAAGCCTCATTAAATTTCGGCGATAATGAAGAGGTTACCAGTGGTTTAACGGAAAGTTATTGTTAAAATTAAAAGACATCCAAAGAGAACTTGAAGTTTCCCGGTTTTACGTAAAAAATTTCAAAGAGTTTTTGGGATTATGAGGTAAAAATGAATATTCGTAAAGAGTTTTGTTTAATTGGAATTTTATCTTTTATAATATAGTTCTACGGACATTAGATCTTTCTAATAAGAACAAGTATTTTCTTGATGTTATTCAAAAAGATAAATTACCGGAATTAATAGCATATCCAATGTATTTTCAAGTTCTAAACGAGGAGATTGTTAAAGTCCCTGCCGGAACTTTTAAATGTAAAAAAATACTCTTTTCTTTAGCTGATTGGCGCGGCAATTTTTATAAATCGTATCATTACATAACCAATGATGTACATCATTATTTAATAAAGATGGTAAACATGCCAACCGGGGCTAAAACGGAATTAATTTCAATAAAAATAGCTAAACTATAAAATTGAGAATTCACAAGCACAATAATATTCCTCCGGATGTTCATCCGGAGGACAATTAATACATTTACCCTCAATCCGCGGATCAATTGCCTTTTCAAAACTACTCTGCTCGATAATCTCCACTGATTTGGGCTCCCTTCTTAGTGGCACCCATGACCTCCACAAGCGCCTTCTGCCGATAACTCCTCTAAATTGCCTCGCTTATATTCTTCAACCACATTTCTAACAGTAGAACCATTCCCCAAATAAACTTTAATTCCGTCTGAGTTTAACAATTCCACCGCCCGGCGTCCCATACCGCCACAAACTACTCCGTTAATACCCTTACCGGTCAGAGAAGCCATTGGGTGACATTGACCGTGGCTGTGGTGTTGGTTTTGATTATTGATGATTTCAATTCCATTAGAATCCAAATCAATAACAGTAAAAAAGGGCGCACTGCCAAAATGTTCGCTGACTTGTTCATCAAGGCCTTTTGAGCCTAAAGTGGGTATGCAAATTTTCATCAGTTATTCCTCCTCAGTATTTTTAAAAGCATTTTCAACCCGGATGACTGCCGAATTTAGTAAAGCATCAATTAACTTTCGACGTCCACTGGTTACTAAGCGCTGAATGGTACCCCGGGATACCCCCATTAGCTCACCGGCGGCTGTTTGGTCCAGTTCTTCAAAATCGCAAAGTCGCATTGCTTCAAATTCGTCCAAATTAATAATTATTTCTTGAAGTTCCGCACATGACATGGCTAACGGTTTATAAATAATTTCATTGCCAAATTCCCGGCAACAGCGTTGTTTTTTACAGCGGGGCAGATCCATCACTTCCATTCATTATTATGTGCATATGCACAATAAAAATATACTCTTACAATACTAGTATGTCAAGATAAATTTTTGTTTATCATCAATGGCTAATCTAATAACTCCGTGTCTTAGTGTCATCTAACAATTTTTTTACGAGTTAATTATTAGACTTTAAAAGATTCTACCATCTTTAACAGTCATTTTTAAAGATACCATCCAATAAAAGTATCTTAAAACGGCAATTCTAATTTAGGTTCTCTTTTAAAGAGAGCAAATTCTTATCAAATTATCATTTTATGAGTAAAAATAAGTTGGTGTTTTAGTTTGATATCTGCTTTAAAAAAATTATTAATAATCACCATTCTATTATTAACCCCACTAACTAGTTACTCAACATCAATACCAACCCCGCTTCCCAATATTCAAAAAATAGAACATCCCTTGGGACATCCGGCCCGAGGTTTGCTAATCTGGGAAAATGAAGAAGAATTTTTAAAGCTAATCACCGATTATAAAACTTTAGTCAGAATAGCGGCTTTTCAAACTACTCTACCTGATCCGCTACCCGGTGAAGAATATAATGTTGGTTTAGCCGCCGAAATGCTGGCCGGGACATTAGTCAAACCGGGGCAAATCTTTTCCTTGAATAAAACGCTCGGCCCCAGAACTAAGGAGAAAGGTTTTTCGGAAGGCCCAGCTTATTCCGGTAGCCAAGTAATTAAGGTTATAGGAGGTGGAATCTGTAAAATATCAACTACTCTTTATAATACGGCAATTCTAGCTGATTTGGAAATTATTGAACGACGCCCTCATGGGATGTTGGTCCCTTATGTACCGGCCGGCCAAGATGCTACGGTTTCTTATGGCGCCACTGATTTTAAGTTCCGGAATACTACTGGTAAACCGATAATAATTTGGGCGGAAAAAATAGATAATACTCTCTTTATGGCTTTTTACGGTGGTGTGGCGCCACCAAAAATAACCTGGAGACATCAGGTTTTACGTAGTTGGAAAATGCCTGTCTATAGGCGCTATAACCCAACTTTAAAACAAGGTGAAGAACGTGTTGTTCAATCCGGAGCTGAAGGCGTTTGGGTAAAAAATTGGATAGTCAAATGGCGCGAAAAGAAAATAATTGAGACCAAATACTTAGGAACTGATTATTATTCCCCAATGCCTAAAATAGTTGAATTCGGCAAATAAAGTAACGGCTTTGTCACCATATAATAATCATTAGAAAAATTCCAAAGAGTAAAGCTTGGTGACGAGCTTTCCAATACTCCTTCAATTTGATTATAAAGGTATTTTGAATAAACCGGCTTGGTCATCTTTCTTTCCCCACCAAGAAGAAAAGCCTGTACATAGGGACGGACCAAGCTTCTTCCTTTCACAATGGAATAAGCCCTATTTGTCCCATCGTAATAAATTTTTTTCGCCCGATCCAGATAGGCTGTTCCGGGCATAAATCTTCCGGGAAAATGTGATGGATAATACATCGGGCAAATGACATCCACATAATTGGCGATTAACTCAATGTTTTGCCCATTGACGCTATCGACCCGGCACCAACAGTTAAATCCGTATAAATCGGTACTTACCGGTACATAAAGCCTTTCCCGAGCATAAGCCAAAAACGATTCCAATGCATCGATTTTTTCCGAGCCATCAGGCTGGTATCGATAGACAATTCGTCCAATGGCGCCATCAGTGGGAAATCTAATGTAGTCAAATTGAATCTCATCGATACCCATGGACTGTAACTCTTCCGCAATAGCTAAATCATAATCCCAAACATCCTTGGCAAAAGGGTCCACCCAATATTCTTTGGTCCCCCATGGTTTATTAGTTATCCGGTCCCAGGCGGCATATTTAAAATTTTGATAATGATATAATTTCGGGTCCTGAAATACGACAATTCTGGCAATTACATAAATACCATTCTCTTTAGCCTTTGCTAATAATTCTTCAACATTTATAACCGGGCCCTGTTTCGCTGATCCCACCTGATACGCTATTTCGAGTTTAGTATTGTATGTTAACCGCCCGAAATCATCTTTAAAATCAATGACCATAGCGTTAAAACCATTATTTTTAATAAATTCGAACTTCTTATCCAAGTATTTCCCATGGACATAGTCCGCTCTTACATAAATACCGTACTTATCAGCGGCTGTTTTTAACCGCTCCAACTTGGCCAAATCTTCTACTGATTGATTTCGGTAACTTTCATTTTTAAATAATTGGTCTAAAGTTCCTGTATCCAAAACTAATTGCGGGTTTGCCGTAGGTTGGGGAACAAGCGGATTATTATTCCGGGGATCCAGCAGCTCTTCCGGTATATTAGTTTCTTGTAATTTTTCAACTATTCCGTCACTCGAAAAAGAAGGTAGACTTAACTCAATAGCATTTTTACGTTCTTTAGCCAACTTATAAAAACTGTTACTAAACCCGCAAACAAAGTAGATTTGGTCCGGGTCATCCCGATCATAAGCCAACGCTGAGATCTCATCCCAAAAACCGGCTCCCTGATATAAAAACTTTAAATTATCGGAGATATTTACCCAGCTTTTCCCTAAATCTCCGGTTTCAAACATTCCGGAAAATGAGGTTCCGATTAAAATCGTCTGGTTGTCTTTTGGCGACAAAGCAAGTGAAGTTATGTACGCGGAATGGGGAATCGAATTCTTAGTTTCTATGCGGCGCCAGGTAATTCCAAAATCTTCCGACAGATATATACTATTTGTAGTAGAAACCAATACTCTTGATGGATTGACTTGATCAACCCCCAACGCGGTCAGATATCTTACTTTTTGTTGGCGAAACGGATATATTAATTTCGTAGGCAAACCGTCGTTCCTTGGTTCCCAAGAAATACCGGAATCTGCTGAAAATAATAATCCGGCTTCTCTGGATAATCCATAATAAATATCCTGTCCGGCCCTTACCACCCGGTCCGGTCTTAATTCCAAATTTGATTGGTAATCACCGGTAATTCCATTCTCTCCGGATAATGTATTCCCAGTAGTATTTATCTCTGTTTCAGCTATTCCAGTAAGAAAAACCGTCATTACCATTATAAGTGGTATAAATATCAATTTAAACCTCATTTTATGTTGCCTCCTGATGTCCTCTTGTGTAATACCAAATCTGCATTAAGCCATATTTTTCTATGATTTCTGTTAAAATCCTGCACAAATTGATCCAAAATATACGGGTTAATCCAAACGAAGTATTTCATAATTTAAAAAATTAAGCCCTGACAGGGCCAGGGCATAAAGAAATCTACAATAAACAATATTATTCTAGGAATCAATCCGGACAATTTCCGCTTCCACATCTTGACCACTAATTCGAAGCAAACCGACTGTCACTGGTAATTTAAACCTTCTGGGACCGGCACTACCAGGATTTATAAAAATTACTCCCGGTTTCTTTTCAATCAACGGCTGATGGGAATGACCGCAAATTACAGCCTGAAAACCGGCGGCAATCGGGTCAAGCTCAATCTTTTTTCGCTGATGCAATAAGTAAATGAATTTACCTGCTGCTTCAACCACTTGGGTTTCCGGAATTTGTGAGGCCCATAATCCTCTATCGCAATTTCCCCGAACTGCAGTAACCGGCGCTATTTTTTTCAAAGTTTCAAGTACTGAGACTTCACCAATATCACCGGCATGCAGGATTAAATTTGCTCCTTTAAACACTTTTAAAGCTGGAGGACGGATCAATCCATGAGTATCCGCTATTAAACCGATTAGCATTAGATTAACCAGAGAGTTGATAATAATTCCATATTTTACAGGCCAATTCCTGGCGATCGGCGCTGGTATATCCCTCGGTACTTGGCATATATCTTAAATATAGAGCTAGTGAACCGTCATAATTATTACGATCCCAATTTTGTTCATTGGAGACCCCGACATCCCGGACATAACACTGCCCATCTTCAGCATATTGGATTATTACATAGACCGCGGCCCGGTTAACCGGAACCACAGTTGTTTCTACACTAAACGGCCCTTCAAACTTATAGCCGCAAACATTCATGCTCATTTTACGCCACTCCTTCATAATCTTTACACTTAAAAGCAATTTATACAACTTTCATACTTTTAATTTTTTATTGTCATTCTAATTTATTAGTTGTGCCAGTATTTGTATTTTCTATTTTTTTACTTGTTTTTCCTGCAGTTTAAATATATAAAAAAAGAAAATTTATATTTAATCCGTATATAATGAAGCAAATTCTTATCACCAAGCATTTGTAATTCAAAGCCAAATGCAAATGTAATTAATTAAAAGGAATTTCCTTAACCGGTAGAGAAGTGTAAAAATGCTCATATTAAGCATAATGTTATGGAAAGGAGATGTGTAATGCAACACCGCCAATTTATTTCACGTATTAATCATACCTTTAAGCTAGGTTTGTTATCAATTTTATTAATTTTACTAGGTTTATCAAGCCAATCCGGTTTCACCAAAAACAACCAACCCAATCTCTTGTTCATTACCATTGATACACTCCGGGCTGATCATATTAGCTCCTATGGATATCAGAATATTAATACAAAAAACATTAATGCCCTGGCAACCGGTGGTCTTTTATTTACTAATTTTTATAGTCACAGTCCCTGGACTCGTCCCAGTTTCGCCACATTCTTTACTTCACTTTATCCCTCCCAGCATGGAGCGGAGATGAACAATCTAACCTCGGTTAACCGGAAACTGGATAATGAAAATCTAACACTAGCCGAGATTTTAAGAGATAACGGGTATGTTACGGCTGCCTTTCAAGGTAATGCTAATGCTGCCGAGAAATATGGGTTCGATCAAGGTTTTGACCTCTTTGCCAAGTCAAGTCTGCATCATGGTGACGGATTACCATATCCTCCGGCTAAAAGAATGTATCAAGGGTTCAAATCATGGCTTGCCAACAATAAACACCGTAAGTTTTTTGTTTGGATAAATTATATGGACCCGCATATGCCTTATGCGCCGCCAAAAAAATATTATCAAGATTTATGGGATCCTAATTATAAGGGTCAAGTTACCAATCCGTTTCGCAACTATAAAATCGGACGCAGCGGACCGTTGCTCACAAAAAAAGATAAAGAACAAATCCACCGATTATATGAAGCAGAAATTCGTCATATTGATGATTATATCGGCAAAACAATAGCTTTACTGAACCAAACAAAAACTGCTGATAATACCCTAATTATTCTAAGCTCAGACCATGGAGAAGAATTTTGGGAACACGGCGGCGCTTCCAACCAGGAGCTTGAGGATTTCAATTGGGGTTTCGGTCACGGGCATACTCTTTATGATGAACAAATCCATTTACCACTGATAATCAGGTATCCGAAAGAATTCGGAACACCCGGAGAAATAAGTAAAATTGATCAGCAAGTGCGGCAAGTTGATTTTTTACCGACTATTCTGGATATTTTGAAGATCCATTCTAAAAATGAAACCGTTTTTGAGGGACAAAGCCTGTTGCCATTGATAAAAGGTGAAAAATATCAAACTCATGAAGTATACTCCGAATCAATTCTTTATGGAAAAGAGAAAAAAGCGATCCGTACTAAAAAGTATAAACTTATTTATCACATAGAAACGGAAGATATTGAGCTTTATGATTTACAAAAGGACTTCGGTGAAACAGAGAATATTGCTAAAGCTCATCCCAAAATCGTGAAATCTTTGAAAGACCGTCTTCTACGATGGATGGAAAGAGTTAAACCTGTTACAAACCGAGAAAATCTAAATCAAAATGATTCACAACTCAAGGAACTACTCGATAAATTAGGTTATTAGGGAAGCGCTGATTAATTTAATAGGTGACGATTTTATGCTTCGCAAAATGCCTAATACCGCATATTTGCTCGCACAAAATCGGATTAATCAGCGCTTCCTTAAAAAAGGAACTATATTATTTGGGGGTTTATAACATGAGAAAAAAGACTATTTTATTAGCAACTATTATATATATTTTAGCCGCTATCTTTCTTACCGCTAGTATTGCCGATAATCCTAAAGAACGGCTAATAGTTATCGGTCTTGACGGAACCAGACCGGAATACCTCTTTCATCTGGCTGAACAGGGAATTTTACCGAATATTGCCCGGTTAATTGAAGGTGGCGCTTCAGGTAGTATTTTGCCTCCTTTACCACCTCCGTCGCCGGTTTCCTGGAGTAGTTTTAAAACTGGAACCGACCCGAGTAAACATGGAGTGTTCGGCTTTTTTAGCATTGCTGACGGTAAATACCAGCTAAATCCCAAAGGCTATTCCACCGGACTAAAAGAAATATGGGACTACTTAAGTAATGCCGGGAAAACCGGAATAGTTATCAATATGTATGACACTGATCCCCGGATAAAAAGAAAAGGAATCCTGATTAGCGGTATGAAAACCAACGATAAACTAGGAGGATATTTAATTTACAGCAACTTAAAAGATAAAACTCCTTATCAAAAAATAAATATCCGGGAAGCTTCCGGTTGGACCAACCTTCCGGACTCCTATTCTCCGCCGCTGGAAGCCGAAGTGAAAATTGTTTCCGGTGAGCAATCGAACTTTCTTTATTTTTTATTATTAGATACAGTTGATGAAGGGATTAACGAATATAATACCCTGGCAGTTTCCTTTAAAAAAGATGGTCGGGCTATTTTAGCCAGTCTTGAATCAGGAGAAACTTCCCCACGATTTTCCTTAAATTTCAGCTCTGATAAAATAGGAACCGCATACCTAAAAGTATTGAAAAATAATGTTGAAGCGGTTGACGCCGGAGAATTGGAGATATATTTAAGTCCGATTACCCTTACCGTCGATGGGTTCTGTTCTAATCCGGAGCTTCTAAAATCAGCAGTCCCGGAAACAGCCCGGTTGAATTATGTGGTTGATGCGCCATTCGGTCCCGGAAACCTAATTATTGATTATGATACTTTTTTGGAAGGTTTATACTCTGCCGCTAAAGCTAGAGAAATTACAGCTACCGGCCTATTAGCAAAAACCGATTGGGATTACTTTATTATGAATTTTACCAGTACCGATCGATTGCAACATGTCCTCTGGCATGCAACTGATCCGACACATCCTATGTATACCAAGGAGATTGGTGCTAAATATGGTGACTGTGTTGATAAATTCTACCGGTTTATTGATACCGAAGTAGGTAAAATCCTTGATTATGCCGATGAAAATACTACTATCCTGCTTTTATCGGACCACGGTTTTAGCGCAGTTAAATATGCGCTCTCAATTAATGCCCATTTGCAGAAGATGGGCTGGCTGGTTTTGAAAGAAGCGGCTAAAAATAAGAAGATGGTCAATGTCTGGCAAGATGTTGACTGGTCCAAAACTAAGGCTGTTGCCTATGATATTGATCCCCAAATCCGGATAAATCTTAAAGGCCGGGAAGCAGCGGGAATAGTTGCCCCTGGCCGGGAATACCGGGAACTCAAACAAGCAATAAGTGATTATTTTGAAAAAAGGGTAATCAATGAAAAAACCGGTGAAAAAATGGTTTCCAGAGTTTTTGATTATTCGGCCATCTATCCCGGACCTGCTTCCAAATATGCCGGGGATCTGCGGATTGCTTTTAATCCAACATTCCGTTCGATGGACGTAACAGGAGTTTTCGCACCCGGTATTTTGGGTAATGAAATTACTTCCGGTTGGTCCGGTGATCATGTGGGCGATCCAAAGTTCTTTAAAGGTTTTCTTATTGTTAACGGAAATCGGATTAAACCGCAAAAAGAAGTAAAAGATGTTGAAATGCAGGATTTAGCGCCGACCATTCTCAGAATAATTGGTCAAGAAAAACCGGCAGAGATGGATGGTAAAGTGCTACCGATTTTTAAATAAGAGATATTGTTTTTTTACCACAGAGTACACAGAGTACACAGAGGTTTTTCTTACAAAAATTAGGCTCTTCTCCGTGTCCTCTGTGACCTCTGTGGTGTAATTAAAAAAACCTGCCAACTCGGCAGGTATGTTTTATTTGATCATACTCAAAATTAATTCCCGAACTATCTTCGCTCCCAATACCGGAGTTGCTCCGGTTTGATCATAAGCGGGAGCAATCTCAACCAGGTCAGCGCCAACCACTTTTAATCCTGCTAGTTGTTTGATAAAACCAAAGAGTTCTTTCGGAAAAATACCACCGGATTCAGGAGTACCGGTCCCCGGGGCAAATGCCGGATCAAGGACGTCAATATCAATTGTCACATAAACCGGTTTTCCTTTAAAATCTGCGATACAAGAGTTAAAAGGAGTTAACAGTTCTTCCGGATATAACCTGGTGTGAGTCCTGGCATATTCAAAGTCCGGCTTATCGCCGGAACGGATCCCAAACTGGTAAACCCGGCCCGGTCCTAGTTTATCCGCTGCCAAACGTATTACCGAAGCATGGGAAAAAGCTTCTCCAAAATAAGCTTCCCGCAAATCGGTATGGGCATCGAGATGAATTACCAATAAATCGGGGTATTGGTCAGCGAGATAATTAATCGCCGGCCAGCTGACCAAATGCTCACCACCGAGCATTAAAGGAATTTTACCGTCCCGGTGAATGTTAAACGTAGCTTCTTTGATCAAGTCCAAAGACTTTGAAACATTACCAAAAGGCAAATACAAATCTCCGGCATCAAAGAAATGTATATTCCTCAAGTCTTTATCCTGATAAAAACTATATTCTTCAACCGCTTCGGAAACTTCCCGGATTGATTTGGGACCAAATCTGGAGCCTGGTCTGAATGAGACGGTATAATCCATTGGAGCTCCATACAATACCAGCTTTGTTTCTTCATAATCTAAAGAAGCCGCCATAAACCGGGATTTAAGGTCGTTCTCTTCCCACCATTTTATATTCATTTTATCATCCATTGATTAATTGCTCCACAAACCTAGGTAATTTGAAGGCTCCCATATGTAGTTCCGGAGTATAATACTTGGTTTCCATTGGCTGAAAGCTTTCAGTATCAACTTTTAAGGGGTCATACTTTTTACTGGCAATGGTAAAACTCCATAATCCGGAAGGATAAGTCGGGATACTGGCTGTGTAAAGATATTTGATTGGGAAAACGCCGGTCAGATTTCGATGAATCATTTGAATGACATCCTGATTAATATATGGTGATTCACTTTGAGCTACCATGATTCCATCATCTGTTAGGGCCCGATGGACATCTTGGTAAAATTCCCGGCTGAATAATCCTACCGCCGGACCAATCGGTTCGGTAGAATCAATCAGGATTACATCATACTTATTTTTATTTTGCCGGACATGTTCTACCCCGTCTCCAATTGCCAAAGTAACTCGCGGTTGGGTTAAAGCTCCGGCGATACTTGGTAAATGTTCTTGACTGACTTCGACTACCCGGCGATCTATCTCAGCTAATACCGCTTCTTCGACGGTTTTATGTTTTAATATTTCCCGGATAGCCCCGCCGTCGCCACCGCCTACAACCAAAACCCGCTTAGGGTTGGGATGAGTATTCAACGCCACATGAGAAATCATCTCATGATAGACAAACTCGTCAACTTCAGTAGTCATAACCATTCCGTCAAGCACTAACATCTTTCCGTATTGAACGGTATCAATTACGGCTAAATCCTGATAATCGGTTTTTTCCATATGTATTGTCTTATTAATTTTACATGAAAAACCAAGATTAGGGGTTTGTTTTTCAGTATACCAAAGTTCCATTATCTGTGCTCCTTTTAATTTAGTTGATAGTTTATAGTTGACAATTGACAGTAAGTTTTTAACTATCAACTATTCACTATCCACTATAAACTTCAAATGTTCCCACTTAAAATATTTACTATATCCTCAGGTTTTGCTTCGCGGGGGTTGGCTTTCATTGAACCGGAAGTGAGGCTCTCATTGATAATAGTTGGAAAGTCGGCTTCGGTAATCCCCAATTCGAAAATATATTGAGGGATTGCCAACTTGCGTTGGAGACTCATTAAATACTTCATTCCGGCCGCGGCGGCATCGATAGCATCACCATTGGCTATTAGCTTCAACCCCAAAGCTTTAGCCACTTCACTATATTTTTCATAACAAACAGCCAGGTTAAAACGCATTACCGGCACCAGTAGAACAGCGCAGATTAATCCATGTGGTTTGCCGGTTATCATTCCAATTGAATGAGCCATCCCATGAACCGCTCCCAAACGGGCATTACTTAAAGCTATCCCCGCCATTAAACTACCCATAGCCATTTCCGTCCTGGCTTCTATATCATCCCCGTTTTGAAAAACCTTAACGATATTGGCGGTTATCCGTTCAATAGCCGAATAAGCATATACATCCGTTAAGGGAGTGGCGCCTTTGGAGGTATAGGCTTCAATAGCTTGTACCAGCGCATCCATTCCGGAATTAACCGTTACCCCGGAAGGTAAACTTAAGGTTAATTCAGGATCGACAATAGTAGTTGTTGCAGCCAACAAGGGATCCCGGATTGATTTTTTCACCTTATTCTTTAAATCGGAAAGAACCGCATTAAAAGTAACTTCAGCTCCGGAGCCGGCCGTAGAAGGTATTGTAACCAATGGGACTCCCGGATGATAAATCCGGCCGCCTTCAAAATAATATTCCAGTTCTCTTTCAGCATTAATTAAGCCGGCAATTGTTTTGGCGGCGTCCATGGCGCTTCCGCCGCCAATCCCGATAACCCAGTCTATTTGATTATCTTTAGCCACTTTTAATCCCCTGGCTACCGTATCTAGAGAAGGTTCCGGTTCAATCTCATAAAAAGGAGTAACAATAAAACCGGAGCCTCTTAATAAAACCTCAATTCTTGATAATACTCCATTTTCAATCAACGCTTTTTTGCCGGAAACAATCAAGACTTTGGGACCATAATTGCTCCCTTCGTTCGGAAGTTCCCTGATTGATTCCAATCCAAAAATAATTTTAGTTTTAAGATTAAAACTTTGAACGGCTGACATATAAAAATATCATCTCCCTGAAAACCTACTCAACATTTCGCTATTTTAGCAGTAAATCCTTTACTTTTAAATATTTTTTGCCAAATTGTTATAATTTCAATTCTGCCCACGACTTTTCAACTATCAGCTCCAAATCGGAAAATACCGACCCGGTCTCCAACTGCCAATGTCCCAGATACTCAATATTCCCTTCCGGACCTAAAATCGGAGAAAAAGTAAGGCTTTTTAAAAACCATCCAATATTCTTCCCATCTTGGATTAGACGCTCTAATACCTCTATGTGAACGGCTTTATCGCGGACAACACCTTTTTTTCCTACTTTTTCTTTCCCTGCTTCAAATTGCGGTTTAATCAGGGTTATTAAGTCTCCTCCCGCAATTAGTAATTCTTTAAATTTGGACATTACCAATGATAAGGAAATAAAAGAAAGATCGGCAGTAATCAAACTAGGGAGTTGGGGAAGTTTCTCTTTGGAAAAATACCGGATATTCTCACGTTCAAAAACAGTCACCCGGTCATCCTGCCGTAATTTCCATGCTAATTGACCATAACCGACATCAACGGCATAAACATGTGACGCTCCTGCTTGCAACAGATAATCAGTGAAACCTCCGGTTGAGGCTCCGGCATCAAAACAAATTCGCCCGGGCACTTTAATGTTAAATAATTCGATTGCCTTTTCCAACTTATAAGCGCCACGGCTGACATATTTTTGAATATTACCGTTAAGAGTTACCTCGGCATTATCATAATTTATTAATTGGCCGGCTTTAGCCACCTGTTTATTATTTATTAAAACTTCACCTGCCATTATTGATCGTTGCGCCTGTTCCCGGCTTTGAAAATACCCTTTTTCCACCAACCAAACATCTACTCTTTGCTTCATTTTCCAAACCCTAAACTCATTACTTTGGTGTATGGTTCAAACATCATTTCATATATATCCATAGCTTGACGATCGGTTAAACCAGCCAGATAATCCCCTATCAAAAGGGCTTTAGTGTTTTCACCGGTCATTTTTCCGGATTTTTGCCAGACTGAAGCCGGCAGTAATTGGGGATTATTCCAAAACCGTTTAAAAAGTTTCTCCAGGATCATTTTCCCTTTTTCAGCCATCATCAATACCACTGGATTTTTATATACCTGGTCAAAAAGAAAAGAGTTTAGCATATCCAAATCTCGCTGTTTTTCCAGGGAAAGCGAGACCACCGGTAGAATGAAGCGACGTAAGTCAGAGGCTGCTCTTGGTTTGAATTTCTCAATATTCTGTTCGGAGAATAAAATACAATCTACATTAAAATGATTAATCAGATGCCTAACCAAACGGTAAACCTTCATTTGTACCGGAAAAGTTCCGGTCTTTTTCTCTTCTTCCAGGATTTCGGCTTCGATTTTTTTAATAACCGGGATCTCTAAACCAGTAACATCATCCCAATTTACCAAACCTACCCGTAAAGCATCATCCAGGTCATGAGCGGCAAAAGCCAAAGAATCGGAGATATTCACTATTTGAGCTTCCAAGCTAGGTTGGGGATCACTTTGAAATTCAGGCGGGATTTTAGGGTTATCATATTTTGTAAAATGCCTCGCTAACCCTTCCCGGGTTTCAAAAGTCAAGTTTAATCCCGGAAAATCAGGATAACGCTCTTCCAGGGAGTCAACCACCCGCAAACTATGTAAATTATGGTCAAAACCGCCGTAATCCTTTAACAAATCACTTAAGACTTCTTCACCTGCATGCCCGAATGGTGTATGACCGAGATCGTGAGCCAGAGAAATTGCTTCAACCAGATCCTCATTAGCTTTCAACACTCTGGCAAAAGTTCTGGCATGCTGCATCACTTCCAGTGTATGAGTTAGGCGAGTTCGGTAATAATCTCCCTCATGAACCATAAAAACCTGAGTTTTAAATTGTAAGTTTTTAAAAGCTGTTGAATAAAGAATACGATCCCGATCACGTTGATAACAAGTTCGATATGCATCCTCTTCTTCAGAAAAATGCCGCCCTAAGGTCAATTTTGATTTAGAAGCATATAGCGCCAAAACTCCTTCTTCTTGTTCTTCCAATAGTAACCGGGGAGAAATCATCATTAATAATCACCGCTTTTTACCATTATAATTAAGTAAGGATTCTTTATTTTATTATGGAAATCCTGTTTTATTATCCATAGTTAATAAGTATATTATATCAATAAATCGCAGTCAAAGCTGAAAATATAATTCAATAAAAAATAATTTGCCGAAAATTAACGATTTTTCTCGAAAAATGGCAGGAAATAGCATATGCATAATGAATTAATAGTTATAAAACTGATTTCTTTCATAAAATTCTCTATCATATGAGAGATTTGCATATAACTTCAAAATAATTTAAGTAATATAAAACTCCCCTAACTGGAAAGTGAAAATATGTTTAAAAAGATTTCTGTTACAGAATTAACACCGGGAATGATCTTGGCCAAACCTGTCAGAGCGGACGATGGCAAGATTCTTTTACATGCAGACTGTGAATTGAAAACGTCTTATATCGAAAAAATTATTCAGCATAACTGTGATTATGTTTATATTAAACAATCAAAACCGGAAAGAGCTAAAGAATATCTTCAAATTAAATCTCCACCACAACATTTAAAACCCATAAAAGACGAGACAAGAACAAAAGCCTATGCGGTCCTCAAAAAAGTATTTGAACAAGTGGAAACAACCGGAACCTTTAAACCGGCGGAAACAATTAAAGTTGTTCAGGAGATTGTCGATCATATCTTAAAAAATCCAAAAATCGTTTATAATATGTTCAACATCCAGAGCTATGATGATTATACTTACAGTCATTCGGTAAATGTTTGTGTTCTCGCCACTTTAATTGGTTCAATAATGGGTTATAATCAAAATGAGTTGGAGATCCTCGGTGTCGGTGGTATGTTGCATGATATCGGAAAAACCGTAATCGAGCCAAGTATAATAAATAAACCTGCCAAACTTGATTCTAATGAATTTGCCATTATCCAGAGCCATCCTATTGCCGGTTATAATTTATTAATCCAAACCGACCAAACCGGATTTTTACCTGCTTATATCGCCCTGCAACATCATGAAAGGGAAGACAGCAGCGGTTATCCTAAAAACCTTTCTAAAAATCATATCCATCCCTTCTCAAAAATAGTCGCGGTGGCCGATGTGTTTGATTCCATGACTTCAAACCGGGTTTACCGGAATGCCGTTCAACCTTATCTAGCTTTACAAGAATTAAAAGGTAAGGCTAATATTAAATATAACCTTGCCGTAGTTGAAAATTTAATGCAAATTGTAACTCCGTATCCTATAGGAACCGTTTTAATATTGCTGGATGGTGAAGAAGTGGAAGTGATAAACGTCTCCAGAACGGGGATAACCATCAAACATAGCAGTGGAATTAATAAAAATTATAGCCATAATAATCTGCCGGTAGTTAAGGAAGTTTCGCAATGATCAGTTTAACAATCTTTTTCCATTTTTACCCTTGCCGGAAATCTACATCCGTGATAATATAATTTTTGGCGGTATCCCAATGGGAACTGCACTCTTTAAACAGATTTGATTTTCTTTAATTCATACGGCAAATCCGCTTGGATCCATGGGACTGAGACGGAAGATAAACGGGTTTATTTATGCCTTCCTGTCTTCCAGGGAGGCTTTTATATTTATACCGTTGAAGTCTTAACGGATAACACTATTAATTTAAGCGAAGCTTAATAATAAATCCTGTTAATCCTGTAAATCCTGTCTAAATTGGTTTTTAATTTGATTTCGGTTCATTCGTGGCAGGAATAATATTTCCTGAGGAGGTTTTTCAATGTCTACTGAAATAAATAATGAACGAAGTTTTGCCGGAGTTCAACAACTGTCACTAAGAAGTATTCTATTGGGAATTCTCGGTTCTTGCGTTATTACCGCCAGTTCTATATATGTTGCCCTGCGGTTGAGCGCCCTTCCCTGGCCGACTGTCTTTGTAGCCGTTCTTTCAATGGCTCTCTTAAAAATATTGGGCAAAACCACTCTAAATGAAATAAATATCACCCAAACCGCCATGTCGGCCGGAGCAATGGTGGCCGGTGGATTGGCTTTTACAATTCCCGGCCTCTGGATAACCGGTATCTGGAAGGGTTCGGCTTTCACTCCGGCACATGTTTGGCAGGTTATGGCTGTTGCGCTCGCCGGAGTTATTATTGGTACCGTTTTAAGCTGGTTTTTGCGGCAAAGATTTGTTGATCGGGAGGCTTTACCATACCCAATCGGTGAAGCTGCCGCCGAAACAATTATTGTCGGTGACACTGGCGGTAAAAAAGCGGGGGTCCTCTTCGGGACAATGGGGTTAACAGCAATTTTTACATACTTGCGGGATAATTTAGGCTGGATACCTACTGCCGTCAGTTCCAACTGGTTATATGCCAAAAACTTCTATTTGGGCATCTGGGTATCGCCAATGGCGGTCGGAATTGGTTACATTATCGGTATCTTATATACCGGAGTCTGGTTTTTGGGAGCAGTCCTTTCCTATTTGATTATTATCCCGTTAGGTCCGGCTTTAGGGTTTTTCTCATCTAATCAAACAGCGGTTAATTTTAAAAATACACTGGGAATCGGTCTTATGGTGGGAACCGGAGCCGGTATTCTAATCGCTTATCTTGCAAATATAATTAAAAGAGTTATTACTTCAACTAAGATTATGAAAGAAAAAAGTGAAGCTATCCAACTTAAAACAAAAAAAGACATATGGTTCTGGGCCTTAATTGGAGTAACTATTACTTTTGCGCTTTCCATCGCTTGTGGTATTGGTGTTATTCCGTCATTACTCCTGATGATCGGTGTAGTATTCGCAGCCACTATGGCGGCTATTATTAGTGGTGAAACCGGTATCAATCCGATGGAAATTTTTGGAATCATTATTTTGTTGGCTGTTAGAGCAATAGTTCATATTGAGCCGACCGTCGCTTTCTTTATAGCCGGTGTAGTAGCAGTCGCTTGCGGCTATTCCGGCGACTTACTCTTTGATTATAAAGCCGGCCGGATGTTAAAAACCAATCCGCTAGCCCAGCTAATATCCCAAGTAGCCGGAGGGATTATCGGAGCAGTTGTCGCCACTTTTGCCCTGTTCGCCGTGATTAATCAATTTGGCGGTTTAGGTCCGGATAAAGGGCTCCCGGCCGCTCAAGCTTTTATGGTCAGCCAAATGGTACACGGTATTGGCGATCCTTTAGTTTTTGCGATATCGGTAATTATCGGGGCAGTTCTTTATCTATTGAAAGTTCCCGCCATGACACTGGGAATCGGTGTCTATTTACCCTTTGAGATCTCGGCGCCCATGTTTATCGGTGGCTTAATCAGATTTATTACCGACAAGTTCCGCCCCAAATCAGTAACAATGGGAAACATTGCCTCTTCCGGAATGTTCGGTGGCGAAGGAATCACCGGAGTCACAATCGCCATTTATCGGATGATCATAGGCGGATGATTTTATAACAGCAGAACCTTCGCACCTCAATAATAAAATCAGACAGGATTTACAGGATTAACTGGATTTTATAATAATTAATTTATTTTTAATCCGTGAAAATCCATGTAAATCATGTCTAATAATGTTTTATTTACTTCAATTCTTGAGACTTTGGATTAACAAGGAGGTCTTTTGGGGATGGGCAATATTATCGGTATTGATATTGGTGGAAGTACTACCAAAATAGTAGGCTTTGACCACGGTTCCATCTTTAGTCCCTTGTTGGTTAAAGCTACCGACCCAATAGCTTCCGTTTATGGAGCCTTTGGAAAATTTATCAGTGTTAACGGATTGGGTCTTAACGATATTGAACGGATTATGGTAACCGGTGTCGGTTCCTCTTACATAACTACCAGGCTTTACGGGATACCTACCGGTAAAGTAGATGAATTTCGGGCCATTGGTATGGGAGGACTAAAGTTAAGCGGTCTGACCAATGCGATTATAGTCAGCATGGGTACCGGTACTGCTCTGGTGAAAGCGGACACATCAGGAGTACGTCATATGGGAGGTACCGGTATCGGCGGAGGTACTTTATTGGGCCTTTCCAATCGCATGCTTAATGTACGGGACTTTAATGATCTAATCGACACCGCCCAAGGCGGCAATCTGGCTCATATTGATTTAACTATCGGAGACATTTCCCATGATCCGTTAATTGGTCTCCCCGCGGAGACTACCGCCTCTAATTTTGGTAAACTAAGTGATTTAGCCTCAAAAGAGGATGTAGCCATGGGCATTATTAACCTGGTTTTTCAAACC
Source organism: Bacillota bacterium (assembly GCA_023435225.1). Taxonomy (GTDB): domain Bacteria; phylum Bacillota; class UBA4882; order UBA8346; family UBA8346; genus UBA8346. Next base: position 92,364 of record JAEYRX010000002.1, on the reverse strand, counting down.
ATTGGTATGTTGGCGATCTTTGCAACCCGGATCGATCATACCAATGATGTAGTACTTACCGGCAACCTTACCAATGTACCCCAGGCGCAAAGTATTTTTAAACAATTAAGCGAATTGTTTGCAGTTAATCTAATAACTCCGCCGAATGCCGAATATGCGACCGCCGCCGGTGCAGCTATTTGTTATGCGGAAGGTATGCCTTTTACCGAAATTATTGCCTAAATATGTAAAGGAAAATATTAAATCCTGTCAATTAAAAACGTTTTAGACAGGATTTACACGGATTACATGGATTAATAAACTAATTTCATTATCTATTTAGTTACTTCTTCCAAAGCTCTAGCCAACTGATCCGAGCAAGAACTTCCTTTTTCTTCACAATCAATTCCCCTTAACCGTTTAATTACCTCTGTAACCGGCATTCCTTCCAGCAATTGGCTAATTGCTTGTAAATTACCGTCGCATCCTGCTTCAAAACGAACATTCTTTAAAATGCTATTATCAATTGTGAAATAAAATGGGTTGAACAAACTCCTTTTGTTTGGTAGACATAGTCCGCCATTTTTCCTCCAAGTTTTATCCAAGGATAAAGTAAATTTTTAGTTCATCTTATATATTCTAGAAAACCAAACTCAGCCTCTTTAGATTCGCCCCCCCAATAAGCGACTAATTGATATGGTGATTCATTATGATAGACAAAATAATACTTATAGGGATATACCAAACCGGGCAAACCGGTTAATTTCATAACATATATATAAACTTTATTGATTTGTTGAAGTGAATTCCGGAATTCAGGAGGAAAATGATATTCAGTTGAAAGACTTAAGGGATTATCAACTGCGATTAATTTAAAATCTGCATTTATTCGCAATCCTTTAGCTTTTTGAATTAGGTCCAGATTAAAATCCCCAGTATTATTTAACAACATTCCCTGTAAGAAAGTTGGCAAAGCATCCGAATCAATACAGCTACAATCCGAAGTAAAAACTTTTGTCTTCTTTTCCTGGTTATTTAGAAAATATTTAACAATCAAATTTTTTCTTTCCGGATCATATCTGGTTACTCGCTGATCATGTCCTAAAAAATTTATCATCTCGCTATTTTTAAAAATAAAATCACTGGTTTTAATCTGCAAGTAAGGATCTAACTGACCCTGATATTCAAATTCGGTTCCAACAGTATAAATTACTATATTTCCGGTAGATTGATCCACCTTTATAGTATGACTAAAAGGTGTAATATGACTTCCTCCTAAAGAATACACTACCCCGGAATACTCTTGAATTTCCGGAAAAAGTATACTTAACTCCGGATTTTTTAAAACCGACGTAAATGTACCGGCTTTTAAGTCGAGAAAACTCCCGGAAAAGAATAATATTAGTGCAATCCCAAAAAAGTATTTGTTAATATTTATATTTTTCATCTTTATCCTATATTATGCTGTAATAATGTGAATGCTGTACTTAAAACTTTTTTTAACATATGTAATGTTGAGATTTTTCAAATTGGAGATGCAGTAATTAATCACTTTCTTCAAACCCGAAAATCAATCTTTTTTCGGTCCATAATTTGTGGCTTAATATTACCAAGAACCATCCCAAATCCCAACCACAGAAAAATTAATGGTACAATAAGGTTCACTACTGGGATGAAGTTAATCAACATTATTAGTAGTCCACCTATTATAATCATTAAGCTTGGATGCAACCGGGATTTAAAAAGTAACCGTCCAAACCACAAGTTAAGCGGTATACCGGAAAATAAAACTAATAACAAATAGATTAATCCTAATAATATTGCTAGTGGTATACCCACAATGGTAAAACTCAGTATAATAATTAATAATGGTAGACCAAAAAAGCTTAATAAACCGATCAACATATTACGCCGGAAATTTATCGGCCCCGGTTCGGTTATAACCCAAAATGTCCTGGGAAATATCCGGAATAAAACCAATGAAGCTAATAAACTTCCAATAAACCATACTATAGAGATGAGAGTTATGACTTTTGAATAAGCTGAATAAGCTGTTTCCGGTTGGTGCAAATGATAACCCTTACCTATTTGAACTCCCTTTATTTTAGCAGGATCATTGGAAAAACCCGAATAGTCATGAACAGCCCCTGTTATCTCAACTGGAGACTGCCAAGTAATAGGAGCGCCTTGACATTTCAAATTACCGTTAATCTTTCCTCCAATTTTAGTAGTCGGAGCGCTATTAATATCAACCGGTCCCTCAACTTCTCCTTTTAGAGATAGCTTGGAAAATGCTCCCAAAATACCCTTTCCTATCATGGATTTTGGGGAACTGTTGAACATAACAGCAACAACAGTAATACTACCGTCAACTCTTCCGTTCATTTCAAAGTTAGTGGCAAAACCTCTTATATGATCTTGGACTTCACCATTTATAATAAGCTTGTCCCAGATTACGCCTAAAATATTACCGTTTACCCGTCCATTTATAACAACCTGACCGGCCCAGACAATTAAATCACCTTTTATCTCCCCATTAACCTCCAACCGATCCCCGTTAAAGAAGAGGTCATTTTCAATAACGGCATCCTGAGCAATAACTTCATTACCACTTAGAGTCTGCCAGGAACCAGCCATACAAGGAACTGCAACAACCAGCAATAAATAGAATATCCCAATCAAAACAGCAAATCTTCTCATCATAACCACCATTTCAATAAAATTTAACACACCTAATTACTATGCTCTATTAAGGTTTTTTAAATTGTCAATTGTAAACTATCAACTGTTAATTATAAATTTACCTGTACAATATCCCGATCCATTCTATCCATACAATCTTTTATTTTGCCGGCTAAAATAGGGTCTTGTCCGACACAAGCAGCTTTTATTTGCCTCAATATATCAATACCTCTCCGGAATGCCTGGACAATATCACCTTCCTGAATATTGGTATCCTTAATTAATTCAGCAAATGTGCAACCATGGCTCCACTGGTAAGCTAAGTTGGACAAACTGGGATGAAAAACGGCGTCACGTTCATCAACTCCATAGCGATAAACCAAATTCCTGATTATTGTTTTAACCGGCTTTTGATCATATGGCAAATGTTTGGGATAAAACTCGCCCTTCCTAGGTTCATAATCAATACCGACAATCAAGGCATTAAGCTGATCCGGGTCCAATTCATGAAAAAGACCGGAAAAATACATTTCCGTAATTAATAGCTCCTGGGTGTAAATGAGTGAAGCAAATTCACCCCGGGGTAATAATACTCCATTTTTAATATAATCCAAATCTTCTAGAATTTCGGTTTTCAAATGCAAATCTTCATTAAAACGGCCGGTAATAACAATCTGGGAAGTTCTTTCTTGAAGCGAAGACACTTTTTGATGTAGTTCCTTCCAGGCTTGAATCTGTTCCTCACAGGCATTTTGTCTGCCTAATGGACAATCCTTAGGGGTGATATTTTCAAGATAACGTTTTAAATCCTCAATCTCTGCGGCAATGGCAATCCGGGCCCGTCCCTTGATAAACTTATACCGCCGTTGTTTTTTCTTTAATTTTTGGCGTAATTTAATATAAACCAACGGGCATTGAGGGTTTTCCCGGTCATTACAAAGGTTGGCATGGAGATTATCCAGTCTTTCCGTCTGATTGGCCAACAATTGTTCATATTTTCTTTTATCATTCTTTGCCTGATACGTAGCAAAATTCTGGTTTAAAATAACCTTTATTGCTTCTTGTTCATGATTCCGGTTTAAATTAAGAATTGAGTTATATGAAAGATTAAATTGACTCTTTAGCTCTTCAATTTCATTCTGATTGATACTCGGATACTCTTCAGGACGGAAATTACGAATATCGGATAAAATATAAACAAATCCCTTAAGATCAATTCCCCTGCGGCCGGCCCGACCCGCCATTTGAAAGTATTCCAAATTGGTCATCGGCCGGAATGTTACACCGTCGAATTTAGAAGGGCTGTCGAAACAAACGGTTTTAACCGGGTAATTTATACCGACTGCAAATGTTTCAGTGGCATACATGACCTTAATTAAGCCCATTCCGAATAGTGTTTCCACAATTTCTTTCAATCCCGGCAGTAGTCCGGCATGATGATAGCCAATTCCTTTAATTAATAAACTTTTAGCCTGGATCGCCGTCTTTAAATTACCGATACCATATTCATTAATCAGATTATCGCATACTTCTTCCGCCCTTTCAGACTCTGCTTCCGTTAAAAAATTCTTTTGGAAACTAAGTTCCTGTGCTTTCACTTCACACATTTTCCGGCTGAAGACAAAGTATAAACATGGTAGTCCCTTTTGTTTAGCTACATATTTAATCAGGTCAAGATGGGTAGATTCCCATTCCCGTTTATCACTGAGATAAAAATGCTCCTTCTCTTCCAAAGTCCGTTTATAATTTACTAAAGATTTCAAATCAGTAGCGCCTTGATGTTTCTCAAAGATAAAATGCTCCAGCGGTACTGCCCGATCTTTTTTTACAATAACCGAAACTTGATGTTCTTTAATCTCACTAATCCAAGCGGCTAGTTCATAAACATTGGGAATAGTTGCCGACAAACCTAATAATCTCATACATTTCGGCATGAAAATAATTGATTCTTCCCAAACAGTACCCCGATCTTCATCGGATAGATAGTGGATTTCATCAAAAATAACATGGGTAATCCCTTCTAACCTGGGCAAATCCTGATGAAGAATGTTCCGGAAAATTTCCGTAGTCATTAAACAAATCTCAGCTTCCGAGTTAATTACCACATCTCCGGTAACTATTCCTACCCGTTCCGAACCGTATAAGGCTTTAAACTCTTTGAATTTCTGATTTGACAAAGCTTTTATTGGAGCGGTATAAATAATCCGATCTCCTTTGGCAATTGCCTGGTCAATCAGGTAATCAGCAATTAGTGTCTTACCAACCCCAGTAGGAGCGGATACTAGAACTGAATTTCCTTTCATTAGTTCCAAAATCGCTTGTTGTTGAAAATCATCCAAATGGTAATTCCGGTACTGTTCCGGAATAATAACTGCTTGAGTCATCGATTTCCTCATCTCGATTATTTACTGAAGATAGTTTATTGGCCCTCTTAATAAAAAGGCACCATCCCGGTGCAAGGAAGCTAAAATCCTTAGAATAGGAGTCAGGAGGCAGTAGGCAGTAATTGCTAGTGAAGTTTTGTGGGTTTTGGGTTTGGGCCTCGAAATATACTCCCGGTTCCTGACTCCTGAATACTTTGGGCCTTTATTTCAGTCCTAATAATTTCTCTACTATTATTCCCATTTCTTCACGCTGACAAACAGTTTGATGGCGGATGGGTTTATGAGTCAATTCGCTTAGACTACCGGGGATTTTCTGTCCTGCCAATTTGGCCAAACTTTCCAGTAAGGCAAATTCATTTTTACTATTTAAATCTTCTCCCAACGCATTTAAGACACTAGGGCTAAATTTGAAAGGACTGGCTGTTGAGGCTATTAACACCGGTAGTTCATCACCGGTTTCCTGCCGGTAACGCTCATAAACGTTTACTCCAACAGCAGTATGTGTATCAATAACCAATTTTGTCTCGGAGAAAACCCTTTTTATAGTAGATATGGTCTCATTTTCCGAAGCAAACCCTCCGTAAAACTCGGCGGATATTCGGTCGGCCATAGATTTATCAATTTGATAACGTCCGGAAAATTTAAGCTCCGTCATTAAGTTCTTAACTACTGAAAAATCCTTCCCGGCAAGATAAAATAATAACCGTTCCAAATTGCTGGATATCAATATATCCATTGAAGGCGACATTGTAGTATGGAAACTACGATTTCGATCATAAGTACCGGTTTTAATAAAATCAGTTAAAACATTATTGGAGTTCGAAGCACAGACAAGTTTTTGAATTGGTAAACCCATTTCTTTAGCAAAATAAGCCGCTAAAATGTTACCAAAATTACCGGTGGGAACTGCAACATTAATTTTATCACCGAAAGCTACAACTTGTTCCCGGCAAAGTTGTAAATAACCAAAGAAATAATAAACAATTTGCGGAACTAGCCGGCCCCAATTGATTGAATTAGCAGATGAAAAAGCCATCCCTTTAGCTGCTAATTCTTCCATTAATACCGGATCGGTAAAAATTTGTTTCACACCAGTTTGAGCATCATCAAAATTACCCTTTACGGAAATTACATGAGTATTGTTCCCCTCTTGAGTAACCATTTGCAGGCGTTGAATTTCACTAACCCCTTGTTCCGGGAAGAATACTACAATTCTGGTACCAGGAACGTCTTTAAATCCTTCAAGAGCTGCTTTTCCGGTATCGCCGGAAGTAGCCACCAATATTATAATTTCTTTTTCATCATCTGCTAATGAATTTGCCCTAGTCATCATATACGGTAATAATTGCAAAGCAACATCCTTAAAAGCACAAGTCGGTCCATACCATAAATCCAGGAGATATTGATTACCGGATAATTTACGTATCGGTGTTACCTGTTGGTTAGCAAATTTATCGGGATATAAGTATGCAGCGTCAACCATTTGCCGAAGCTCTTCAACTTGGTAATCAGTTAAATACCGAGCCAGAATGCTAGAAGCCAATTCTTGATAACTCTTCCCTATCAATGATTTAAGTTCATTAAGTTCAAATACCGGAATTTTCTCCGGAACAAATAAACCTCCATCAGGAGCAATCCCTAATCGTATAGCTTGAGAAGCGGTAACTGCCGCAGAATCTCCTCTGGTACTAATATAATTCACTTTAATCACCTGCTAAATAAGGATATCAATACTTTAATTAATACATTCACATACTATATGCAAATTCGTTGAAGCTTGATTTTTACTTTTTTCATCTTACAGACCAAGAAGTAGTATATGTTGCTATGAAAATCTGTATCTCAAAAAATCACCGCAACATATAAGTTGAAAAAAGCTTTAGTTAAACATTCACATCCTAAAAACCGGCTGTGAATGGTGAATTTATTGAACTTTTTTAAGTTGTTTACAAAGTCACATTATATAAAAATCAAAACTTTGTAAACAACAAACATCATTGAATATAAATACAATATAAATCAAGGAATATATGTTGCTATAAAATCTGTATCTCAAAAAATCACCGCAACATATATAGTATCATATGTTAACTTTGAATCCTAGTATTTTTTATATAATAAAACCGCTTGATAGCGGTTTTACAATACGATTCAATTGTTTTTTTCTCCACCGGATACCGGTTCATCTTCAGCAACCGAATCATCTGAAACTGCAGGAGAATTTTTTGCCTCCGGTGTTTCCGGTGTTACGTTTTGCTCCGGTTCCAATTGCGATAGATCAAAATCAGCAGTTGCTTCTATAATAGCTAACTTTAAAGAAAACGGTAACATATTTAACCGTAATTGTTTTTTCCCTGATTCGGAATCAAAAAATTGGTTTAATGTTTGACTTTCATTCTTTTTATAGAAGCCATCATTATTTAAATCCATATATATATAATCTTTTCCAAAATCGTTAAAACATCCATTACCATTGGTATCAATTATTCGGAATGAAACCAGCTTTTCATCCTTTTCTTTTAAAACCTTTACTTCCCCCTCTAAAAAACTGGCGCTAATTATTCTAACAAAAGGGTCGGATTTATCCTTTTTCGAATAGTCAACGGTCGAAATGAAGAAATAAAGATTTTTCTCATATTCCTTAGTAAAGCCTTTATAATTAACTTTTATCGATATTGGAATTAAGGAAAACGATTCCTTAGTAATGAAACCATGGTCTTTTCCCTGGTTCGTTTGAAAACTCTTTACTTTTTCCTTTTTAGTAATAGTTAAATCACAGTTTTGGTCGATGTAAAAATCATTCCAATAACCAATCGAATCTTTAGTCATTAATAACCATACTTTTTCTTCATTATTACCTAAACGAAAGAAACCAAATTTATACTGCTGGAATTTTTGATAATCGATTCCCTCTTCAACTTTCAATTCTTCCGGTTTGGAATCGGTCAACTCGGCAAAATTCCAGTATAATGTTAAATTCTTAGGATCAAGGTCAAAAATAGTTAAGGTCTTTAATTTTAATTGATAAATACCTTCATACGGGGAAGGAATTTCCCCGCTACAACCACTTAAAAAAACTGCTACTATTACAATTAACAGCAATGCAAACTTACGCATAATTATGCTCCCTTAATTATAATAAAAATTAATTATCCTGCAAGGAACTCAATTTCATCCGTTAGATGGTTTACATAGTTCCGAGAAGATCCGGCGCGAAAAATACAAACTAGGCTCGCTTTTATGCCATATTCTGATTCCTTGCGTTACAAAAAAGTCAGGCGAATTATTTTTACGGACCTCAGTAACCTCAATCTCAATAATCCCCATATTACAATCAGTTTCCATAGATTCCTTAATAACCCGGGCTGAACCCTTGATAGATACCGCTAAATCCCCTTCATCAAACACTACCAAATCAACGCAAACATTGTTAATAATATTCTCATAAGTTTGCTGAAGTTTAGAGATCGCTACTCTTAAATGTTTCGTGTCGGTTGCAATAATATAATTAAAAGGAGCAGTATGAGGAGTAAGATCCTCATCTAATGAAGCAATAATAATCGCATTTACTCGTTTTTCAAAAAAAGCCAATAATACTGAGTTTAACTCGGTTCCCATTAGGAGAGACATAATCCCACTCCTTTTTCAGGCTTTGCGTTTGTCTGATTTGTATCGAGAGTTATCATCTATCCCGTATCACAAACCATTACGCAAAACGCCGTTTTAGTAGGTTCCCTCCTTAAAATTATGGGATTAAGCAGTATTTTAGAACTTTTTAATTAACCGATTCCTTCTTTTTTTAAATATGAGTTTACTAATTCCTCTAAAATCTGATCGCGCTCCAATCTTCTAATCAAAACTCTGGCGTTTCGATGACTTGTGATATAAGCAGGGTCTCCCGAAAGAAGATAACCGACAATCTGATCTAAAGGGTCATAACCTTTTTCCTTTAAAGCTATACATACTTCATGTAAAACCAAACCAACTTCGGATAAATTATCATCCTTAGCAGCAAAACGTCTTGTAATTTCGGTTGATTCGGACATTAATTCCACCTCTTAAGGAAAGTATACCCAAAATTTACAAAATCAATCCTGGTGATTGCAAAATGCTATCGATGCTTGTAGCTGGCGTGGACGACTACTACCCTTGGATTTCATCTTTACGCAAGGCTAAGTTAATATCAACATCACCAAAAGGAGTTTTAATAGGAATAGCTAATGCGGTATGAATATGTTTTAAAAAATCCGGTACTTTTCCGTCCATTAAAAATAAAGGCGGAGTAATATTACAACGATAACCAACTAACGATAAATTAGTGCTGGCAGTACCTACAATAATGTTCTTAAGCTCACAAATTGCACTTTCACCCATCTGGTCAATCTCTTTTACTTCCATCCCAAGCATTTGAGAGATTATGCTGGTAGCCGTCTCCGATTTCATACCACAAATTACTTGCCCTTGTAAATCCCCTAATACTCCAACTAAAACACATACTTCATATTTTGTTAAAGGCTCATCATTAAAAAAAGGTTTGCCGGCTTCAACCTGAGGATTTAACATTGTTTCTATAACTTGGTAGGCAGCCTTTACAAATGAATCAATATGATCAAAAGACAGTGTAATTACCTCCTTTAAGTATAAATACTATACTATAAAATGATATCACCAAACTTAAATCATCCGTACGTAAAAAGTATTTATCTGGAATTGATAGTATTTTTTAACTTTACAATAACTTCATCCGGATTGGGATCGCAAAAAATCAAAGTTCCGGCTACAATAATATCCACTCCTGCTCCAATTAATGTTTTTATATTTTCCCAATTGACTCCTCCATCAACTTCAATTTGACATTTTAAACCCCGGGCTAAAATATCATTTTTTAACTGTTTAATCTTAGGAATTACATTGTCTATCAATTTCTGTCCACCGTAACCGGGATTAACAGTCATTATTAATACCGAATCCAGATCCGGCAATATGTACTCCAAACAATTAAGTGGAGTGGCAGGATTAAGAGCTACTCCGGCTTCGCAACCATATTCTTTAATATGTTGAATCAATCGGTGTAGATGACAACCTGTTTCAACTTGAATAATAATCCGTTTACAGCCTTCTTTTGCATATAATGGTATAAAAAACTCCGGATTATCAACCATTAAATGGGACTCAATCGGTAAATCAGATACTTTACGAATAGCCGAGACAAACATCGGTCCAAAAGTAAGATTAGGAACAAAATGTCCATCCATTACATCAAAATGAATCCAATCGGCCGAAGCTATTTTTTTTACTTCTCTTTCCAGATTAACCAAATCAGCGTTTAAAATTGATGGTGCCAATTTAATCATGTTGCCTATACTCCCTTTATAAAGCTTTTTGCTTAATAACCATAAATTGCGAATCTTAAATCAACTAACAACGCAAAAAGCCCTTACTAACGATAACGATTCGCCCAATTATTTTTTATTTCCCTTAACAACTCTAAATAAGCTTCATAGCGAATTTTCTCGATTTCACCGGTTTCAACCGCATTTTTCACCTTACAACCCGGCTCATTTTGGTGAAGGCAAGAATTAAATTTACAAGACCCTTCAACAACATTAAAATCCGGGAAATATCCAGCTAATTCTTCCGGTTTAATAAAATCAAAATCAATCTGTGAAAAACCTGGTGTATCCGCTATATAACTTATAGCATTAACCTTCATTAACTGCACTTCACGGGTAGTATGTTTTCCTCGTCCAATTTTCTCACTAACCGAACCCGTTTTTAGTTTTAATCCCGGAGCTATCATATTTACCAGAGCGGATTTCCCAACTCCGGAAGGTCCGGCAAAAGCAGTTATTTTACCATTTAAAGCCTGTTTTAGTTTTAGTTTGCCTTGATTTGTAATAACGCTGGTGCAGATTGTCTGATAACCACATTTGCGATAAAAATCGCTAATTTTATTAGCCTTGGTTTTACTTACCAAATCCGATTTATTAAAAACAAGTAAATGAGGAATACCATTCGCTGCAGCTAATACTAAAAACTTAGTAATTAAAATACCACTGGGTTCAGGGTTTTGATGCGCAAAAACCAACACAATACAGTCGACATTAGCAATAAACGGCCTTTTAAGCACTGATTCCCGTGGCAAAATATCTATTATGACTCCTTGTTCCGGATCATATTCAACCCGGTCCCCAACTAAAATTCCTTCAGACTTTAATTTTAGTTTCCCCCGGATGGAACATTCAACCGGTAAATCATTAACTTCAGGTGTCTCAATATAATAAAAACCTGCTATTGCTCTAACAACCCTACCAATTGCCAAGCTAAAATCCTCACATTTTTTAAAAGTAATCAGTAGTCAGGAGACAGGAGTCAGAAGGATAAACATACGCTCCGAACTAAAAAACATCTAAAGGACCAACAAATATATACTTACATTACTGACTCCTTTTTAAATATTTGCTCACTGGGACTTCTTAGATGGTCCCGAACTAACAATAAAATTCATGGCTGTTCCCAATGGTACCTTATCATAAGGGACCGGTCGTTGATCAACTACTACTCCTTCAGGATAGATATCACTGGGAGCCAAAGTCGCCTGGTTAAAGACCATCCCAAGATTGCCTAACTCGGCTCTGACCTCCGATAATGGTCGGCTGATGAAATTAGGAACCTCTACTAAATTAGTGTCTAATATATTAATTGTTATAGATACGCTGGCGCCCCATTCAATTTGAGTATCTTGTGCCGGAAGTTGCTTTATTACAATACCGTCTGATTGCCCCGGGTTATTAGCAGATAAAATATCGCCTAATTTAAGTCCAACTTCCTCTAATGCAAGTTCCGCTTCAATCTGTGTTTTTCCAATTAAATCCGGAACTCTAACTAATTGAGGACCTTTACTTAATACTACTTCAACCGCGCTACGAATTCGTTTTTCCGTTCCCGGTAAAGGTTTTTGAGAAATAATTGCGTCGGTTGGATATGCCGAATTATAAAGCCGGTTAATCACTCGTAGATTCAAGTTTATCTGCGCTAAAGTCTCCCGAGCCTTAGTTACATCCTGACCGATAAGGTTGGGAACTGTTACTTCCGGTGGAGGTGGTAAAATAATATTCAGAAAAAACAGTAACAAAAAAGATACTAAAAATAAGCTCGCTATACTAGCAACCACCCAGAGCATCCAGTTACTTTTTTTCCTTTCAGGTTTATCTTCGGCAATCTTATTCCAAACTTGAGTAGGTGACTCGGTTTCTCCTAATAATCTATAGTCACTGGCTGATCTAGCGTTAGCGTTAACAATATCTTTAAGCATGGCAATTGCTGAAGGATATCTTTCTTCCAAATCTTTAGCCATGGCCTTTTCGATAATAGTTTCAACCGCCGGAGGTATATCCTTTCTAATCTGTTTAATAGATGTGAATTCTTCCTGAATATGCTTTAAAGCTATTGAAATTGATGTATCTCCTTCAAACGGCACTGCCCCTGTTAACATCTCATACAATACACAACCTAAAGAATACAAATCCGACTGGGGTCCGACTATTCCACCTTTTGCTTGCTCCGGAGATGAGTACTGTACCGAACCTACTACAATACCGGCTTGGGTAAAAGAACTGGCGCTAATAGCCCGGGCAATCCCAAAATCAGTCACTTTTACTTGCCCGTCAGGGGTTATTAAAATATTGTGAGGCTTAATATCACGATGTACTATATTTCTTTGATGAGCATGATTAAGGGCTTCTGTAATTTGCCTGGTAATATCCAATGTTCTTTCAATGGTAAATGGAGCTTCTTTTTTAATAATATCTTTTAGATTGTCGCCCGGAATATACTCCATAACAATATAATCCATGCCGTCTTCCTGGCCGACATCGTAAATACTTACAATATTTGGATGTGATAAACTGGCGGCCGCTCTAGCTTCACGTCTAAATCTTTCAACAAATTCAGCATCACTGGCATATTGTGGTCGTAAAACCTTCACAGCAACTGCGCGACATAAAAGAGAACATTCTGCTTTATATACTAAGGCCATACCACCTTGTCCAATAAGCTCCAAAAGGTGATAACGGTTTCCTAAAACCTTGCCTACCAAGCTTTCACCTCATCTCCAGGAAAAATATCAATAATTATTTTCAATTATAGCTTTTAGAAATTGCTAATTCAGGAAGTTGCCTAGTTACATTTTTCAAGCCTTCATCCGCAATATATGGTATTTTACCCAAATATCTATCAATATATTGTGGCCAATGCTTAGATTTTAGATTATACAAATCCCTCAATTAATTATTAGGTAAAAAATTAACTTCATATCATTCCTATATAGCCTAATAAATTTCGCCATTTAAATCCTAAATCCTTCTCAATAACTATACTTCAATGACAATTACACTAATATTGTCGGTTCCACCGTTTTCATTTGCCATCCTAATTAATTCATCCGCAATATCCTGTGGAGGGTCTCCATCACTCAGAACCTCTTGAATTTTTTTTTCCTCGATCATACTGGTAAGGCCATCACTACAAAGTAAAAATTTATCGCCTTTACGAACAAGAAAAGTATTGACTTCATAATCAAAATTTCCTTTTGTGCCAAGAGCTTTCGTTAGTATATTCCGTTGCGGATGGGTTTTGGCTTCTTCTTCAGTAATACTCCCGTTTTTAACCAGCTCCGCCACAAATGAGTGATCAGTCGTTAATTGAACTAAATTATTATCAGTTAATTGATAAATACGACTATCCCCAACATGAGTAACATACGCTTCTTCTTCTTTTAGAAGAAGTACGGCAACCGTAGTTCCCATACCATTCAAATTCGGATTTTTTTCAATTTCCGCCAAAATAACCTCATTAGCCTTGGCGACCGCTTCAAACAACCCGGACTTTACATCAAATCCAAAATTATATGCTAAAATGGTTTCAACAGCAATAGCGCTGGCTATTTCTCCAGCTTCATGGCCACCCATACCATCAGCAATAACAAAAAGATTATCTCGATAGCCTAATGCATCTTCATTTTGTTCCCTAATTTTTCCTTTATCAGTATTAGCGCCTATATTCATGTCATCACTCCCAAAATGTTAGGCATTAAAAACTCCGTCGGATTTTCATATTATTTAAAACTTCATTATGGTAATTCTGAAACTCCCTTATTTACATATCTTTATTTATCAAGTGTAATTTGAATTACTGTTTCGCCTATTTTTATTTGATCGCCAGGGATTACTTGAGTTCTCTTTGAAATAAGTACATCATTTACTTTAGTTCCATTAGTACTTCCAAGATCTTCAATAAAAAGTTTGACCCCTTTTATATAAAATAAAGCATGAAATCTTGAGACTTTAGGATCTCTCAATAAAATCAAATTTTCCGGATGCCGTCCAACTCTAATTTCTTTGGTAAAACCTATATACTCTCGACCACGATCAACACCTGCTACAACTTGAAAAATCCACTTTGCTTCCTTATGATTCGAAATATTTCTTGATACTTTGGTTGTTCCGGTTTCTTTAGTTCCAGCCACTGATTTCAATTGGTTACTATCTGACTTTTTGGCCTTAACCCATGGTTTGGTACCATCATCTATGAGTGGTAAAGACCTTTTTTTTACAGTTCTAGCCAGATAATTTTTGAAAAGATTTAGCCAATTCATTTGAAATTTATATCTTCCCTTGTAACTGTCCGCAAGCGGCAGCTGTATTTGTTCCACGTTCTTTACGAATAGTGGTTTCTATATGTGCTTGATTCAAAACTCTTTCAAATTCACGGATTCTCTCCGGCTTTGACCTTTTGAAAATGGAATCCGGGAATGAATTGTATGGAATTAAATTAACATGGCATAACATTCCTGAAAGCAATCGCACTAAATTATTTAAATCTTCGGGACGGTCATTTACTTTATCAATTAAAATATATTCGAAAGTTATTCTTCGCCCGGTATTTTCAATATACTCCCGACAAGCTTGTATAAGATCGAAAAGTGGATATACTTTATTTACCGGCATGATATATTGGCGCAATTGATCATCAGCCGCATGTAATGAAATGGCCAGATTTATTTGAAGCGGCTCCTTGGCGAGTTTTTTTATTCCCGGAACAAGACCACAAGTGGAAATAGTAATATGTCGTGCTCCTAATCCAATTCCTTTAGGGTCATTAATAATTTTTACCGATTTTAAAGTCTGTTCATAATTGGCTAACGGTTCTCCCTGTCCCATAATAACCAAATTAGTAATCCTTTTTCCCAATACTTTAGTTATTCGCAATAATTGATCAATTATCTCTGCTGCGGCTAAATTACGCTTCAAACCATTATGGCCGGTGGCGCAAAACAAACAACCCATTCCGCAGCCAACCTGGGTTGAGATACAGACGGTTTGCCGATCATTTTCCGGAATATAAACGCTTTCTACTGATAAACAATCTTCCAGTTCAAATAAGAATTTGATGGTTCCATCATTATCAGCAACTTGTTTTTTAATAGTTAAACAATTCAATGAGAAATTATTATCTCTAAAAAATTGACGAAGTTCCTTGGAAAAAACAGTAACTTGGTCCCAATTACATACTTGTTTTTGATATAACCATTGATATACCTGATCAGCCCGGTATTTTGGTAATTCCAAAGAACAAAAAATCTCTTGGAGTTCCTCTAAGAATAACCCTTTTAAATTCACTTTCGGCTCCTGATTAATAATTCTTTTAGCGTAAAAACTTAAATTTAACCACGAAAGGCACAAAAAACACGATATAAACCAAAATATTTTTTTCGTGCTTTTCATGTGTAAAGGGAATTACATAATTACCTTTATTTAACTATTCCTAAATAATATATAGTGATTATAACTCTTATAACTATCAATATATTATTTAGGAATGTAAAATTAGTAAAATTATGTAAATCCCTCTTTCGTGATTTTTATATTCTTTTAATATCTTAATTATAAACAATTTCTAGAAATCATCCAGCTTTGGATTCCAACCGAAGTTTATCAGCTATTTTAGCTATGAAAGAAGCGGAAGTTGGAAAACGGTTTTTTTGGTTTTCAAAACCGAAAAAATCTTCCATGTAATCGGTGTTCCCTCTTTCCCAGCCAATTTCTATGGTATGCCGAATGGCTGATTCAACTCCGCTTGGTGTAGAATGATATTTTTCAGCTATCCGCGGGTAAAGATTTTTAGTAATATTACCTAAAACTTCAACTTCTTTAGTCGCTATAATAATGGCATCCCGCAAATAAGCATATCCACGAAAATGAGCGGGTATTCCCATCTCATGAAATAATTTACTTACTTCTAATTCCAGTTCACTAACTGATTTTTCACGGCGGTTATTGGTAGTATAATTATTCCTGATCTCCGAAGTTTTTTTCATTTTTACCGGGGAGGGGTGTCCCGAAGCAAATTGACGAATCCTATCAAAAAGCGTTGGCGCATCAAAAGGTTTAACCATATAATAAGTAGCGCCTAATGAAGTTAACCGTTGAATCATCGCTTCTTGTTCAAAAGCGGTTAAAACAATTACCACCGGTCTCTCCGGGAATTCGGCCAATCTTTCCAGCACCCCAATACCATCCAAATACGGCATGGTAATATCTAAGATTAGGACCTCCGGTTGAGTATTTTCGATTGCTTTTAATGCTTCTAGCCCATCAAAAGCAATTCCAACCAATTCCATATCATCTTGAAGGTCAATTAAATCTGCCAGAGTATCACATAATTCCCGATTATTGTCAGCAATAACTATCTTGATCTTAGACATTTAGCCCCCTCCTAAGTATAAGAAACTGCTTTCATATTTTCGACAAGTGAGGGCTAAATCCTCTTCTGCAAATAAGCCTATTATAGAAGGAAATCTTAGCTAAAAGTTGTATTAACAAGGGAAAAAATTTATTATTTTTTTTTATTTACATATAGTAAGATTATGGAAATCTAACTAGCTATTCTTCTCTCTAGTATTTTCCGGTACTTGATTGCATTGGTTTCCATTAAAACAATATCTTTCCATTCTCGAACACCCCTATGCAGGATACCTACAGACCTAAAACCATTCTTTAGATAACAATTGATCGCCCGGCGGTTAAAGGTATAGACCCGCAAATAAATACGGAGAAACTTTTTTTCATTAAACATATATCCTAAAACTAACTTGAGCGCTTCACTCCCAAACCCTTGCCCCCAATAATTCTTTTCACCGATTCTAATCCGTAATTCAGCTTCACGTTTGCTCCAACAAATATGGTCCAGTTCTAAATCACCGATTAATACGCCATCAGCAGTTTCAATGGCAAAAATTTGGTAATGCCGATCAGGAACATTTTCATGATACCATCGTTCTAAATTATGAAGGTTACTAGGCAGAGTACAGTCTACAAATGATTGTATCTCATCATCGCAATTCCAAGTCACCATCTTCGGTAAATCTTGAATTAACAAGGGTCTTAAACGAACATTCTTTCCGATAAGTTCCATGGTCGCCCTCCTGGTGAATTTTTGATTGAAAAAAATATGATTTTTGCTGCATAGTGAGGGTATTATGGAACTAATTTTTCTAGTTTTCTAGTAGTTTTCCTTTAAGCAATTATAGCCAAGTTATTCACCTGAATGGAAAGAGAACAGTTCTCCTCCAATTGGTGACATAATGTTTTTAATTAATTACCCGCCGTACTCTTTTAATACCGGATGCTAATCCGGAATCATTAATATCCAATATTACTCCATTCAGTTCAATCGGGCCGGAAGCAACCTCGAATCGGACCGGCATTTTGGTCACAAACTTTTTTACAACCAGATCAGGGTCAATTCCCAATACGGAATTGGAAGGTCCAGTCATTCCAACATCAGTAATATAGGCGGTTCCTTTTGGCAAAATCCTTTCATCAGCGGTGGTAATATGAGTATGAGTCCCTAAAACCGCCGTTACCCTTCCGTCGAGATACCAACCTAACGCTACTTTTTCAGAAGTTGCTTCAGCATGAATATCTACAATAATAATATTAGTCTTTTTCTTTAGAAAATCAATATGTTCATCCGCTGTTAAAAATGGGCAAGCCAGTGAATCCAGAAAAACCTGACCCAAAAGACTAATAACTCCAACAGGGAACCCTTTATTGGTTTCTGTCACCCAAAAACCCTCTCCTGGCGTACCACCGGGATAATTGGCCGGCCTGATAACCCGTCTTTCCGTTTCCAGGACTTTATATATTTCTTTATTGTCCCAAGTGTGGTTCCCCATAGTAATAACATCAATCCCAGCCGTCAATAACTCCCTGGCAACTTCAAGATTGATTCCAAAACCTCCGGCTGCATTTTCTCCATTGGCAATTACCAAATTAATTGATTCTTCTGCTATAACTTCCTGTAAAAAAGTTTTCACTATCTTGCGCCCCGGCCGTCCTACGATGTCTCCGATAAAAAAAACTTTCGTCACCTTAATCCCCCGATTTTTTGTTTTATTCATTTAAGGAAGTTTTATAATTACCTTAATGTAGATTCGGGCGCAATATATAATAAGTAACCCGGATGTGTCGATCAACATATTGTGTCTGAATGTCTACTTTTTTAATTATAAAAATCCCTTATTTTATAGTTTTCATCATAGCCATAATATTTTATAAATAAGACCATTGATTGATCCTATCTATCAATGGTCTTTTTATGCTATTAATTGTTCATTGATGGCAAATACGGTATTATTTGTTCAAGTTGGCCCGGTTAAATACCAGAACCCGTCCTTCTTCCCGAAATCCGATAAGTTTTTTTTCCTGACGAGAGTCTTTTAAATCCTCCAGCATATGTTCGATCATCTCTTCTTGAAGGATTATATCTTCTTCTTGGAGTGCGTCTTCTTGATCCAATAATAAATAATCGACAAAAAACTCCCGGATTACTCCGATAATTAACGCAATCTCTTCCTGAGTCAACGCATCAATATTACGGGTAATCTCAAGGAATGTTAAACCTTCATATTCAACAAAATTTATATCGGTAGTTCCGGATTCCCGTCCCTGCAAATCAGTAATATTGCTTAAACTAAGCAATAAATGTTCTTTAAATAAATCAATCTCTTCTTTACTTAACGATTTCACTAAAACAAAAGAAAATAAAAGAGTTTTCTGATCCGGGTCAAAACGTACTGAACCAATCTCAGGATATCTCACTAATAAAAATGCGATTAAACTCATGGAGTTGGAGAAGGATTCCCCCTCTTTCCAGAAGATGCCTTTCACGATTCCTCCCCCTTCCAGAAAAATAGATATAATTATTATAATAGAAAAAATAATTAACTAAGGTGCTATTCAAGGAGTTAATTTTTTTATGCTATAAACACCATTGTTTCTAGAGCTAATATGATAAACATATTTATTTGGCATATTCTACGGCTCTTGTTTCACGAATTACAGTAACTTTAATCTGTCCGGGATATTCCAACTCTTCCTCTATCTTTTTCACAATTTCCCTGGCAATTCTTATCGAATTTAAGTCATCCACCTTATCGGGTTTAACCATAATCCGAATCTCTCGACCGGCTTGGATCGCGTAAGCTTTTTCCACTCCATCAAATGAATCGGCAATATTTTCTAATTTCTCCAACCGTTTGATATAAGTTTCCAAAGTTTCCCGACGAGCGCCAGGTCTGGCCGCTGAAACCGCATCACATGCTTGGACTAAAACAGCTTCGACCGTATTGGCCTCAACATCACCATGGTGAGCAGCAATTGCATTGACAATTTGGAAACTTTCACGGTATTTTTTTGCTAAATCAGCTCCAATTGTCACATGAGGACCTTCGACTTCATGATTTACGGCCTTTCCGATATCATGTAACAAACCGGCTCTTTTCGCTAATGTTATATCCGCTCCAAGTTCTCCGGCCATCAAACCACATAAATGAGCTACTTCAATGGAGTGTTGTAAAACATTCTGGCCATAACTGGTCCGATATTTTAGACGTCCCAATAATTTAATCATTTCCGGATGGAGCCCATGGATTCCGGTCTCAAAAGTAGCACGTTCTCCTTCTTCCTTAATGATCGATTCGACCTCTTTTTGAGATTTTTCGACCATCTCTTCAATCCTGGCCGGATGAATCCGACCGTCAACAATTAGCTTTTCTAAAGCTAAACGGGCTACTTCCCGACGGACTGGGTCAAATCCGGATAAAATAACTGCTTCAGGTGTATCGTCAATGATTAAGTCAATTCCGGTTAGTGTCTCCAAAGCCCTAATATTCCGGCCTTCCCGCCCAATAATTCGTCCTTTCATTTCATCATTGGGAAGTGCTACAACTGAAACAGTGGCTTCAGTAACATGATCAGCAGCACATCTTTGAATAGCTAAAGATATAATTTCCCTGGCTTTACGCTCGGATTCTTCTTTGGCTTTAGCCTCAAGATCCCTGATTTTAATGGCGACTTCTTGTTGAATCTCTTCCTCAACATCTTTTAACAACAATATTTTGGCTTCTTCACTGCTCAAACCGGAAATCCGTTCCAGTTCATGACGGTGTCTTTGATGAGTTTCTTGTAATTCACTTTTTAATTTCTCGATTTCAGTCTCTTTTTTAGAGATAGCCTCTTCCTTTTTCTCAATAATTTCGGATTTTCGATCTAAAGATTCTTCTTTCTGTAATAATCTTTTTTCTAACCTTTGAATATCGGCACGGCGCTCTCGGTTTTCTCGTTCGAGCTCGTTTTTTACTTTTAATGCTTCTTCTTTGGCTTCGAGTAGGGCTTCCCTTTTAATGGATTCGACTTCTTTTTTGGCGTCTTCCAACATTTTTTTAGCATTTTCTTTAGCAGATTGCAATTTAAACATTCCATATAAAACGGAGCCGAAATAGCCTAAGATTAAGCCGCTAACAACTGCAATTATTATTCCAACCATAATTCACCCCCTATTATTTTTAAAATCCAAGCGTTCATGTATTTCAGCAGATATCCAAAATAATGAATTTCGCTGTAATACTAAACAAAACCTCTATTTTTGAAGCTTTATCATTTTTTAATCCGAAAAATGAGAATAAAAGGAAAAATAAATACAAAACAAGCCGAGTAAGAACTCGGCTTATGTTCTGTCCTCAAGAGTTTATTGTAAACTTTTTTAAAAGAGGTGTCAAGTAGGATCTACGTTAGGAAAACACAGGTGAATTGTATTTTCGGAAAAACCAGCTCTTAATAAATAGGACCAAAGTTTGACAGTATCAAACCTCCCGGAGCTTGTCTTTTTTTGAAGCAATTCCCTGGCAATTTGAATTTCCATTTGTTCGGGATAATATAAATCCAATAATTTATTAATCAAATTTGTAGATATCCCGTTGTTTTTCAAATCTAATTCAATACAAGAGCGACTTTTCAGTCGCTCTTGTAACTTCTTAATACGATTAACCCCAAATTCCCGATCATTAAGATAACCCCAAATTTTCAAACGGGAAATTGTTTCGGTAACCTCTTCATCCTCGAAGCCGGCTGTTTTTAACTTACTGCTAAGTTTATGTTCGGTGAATGACTGACGGCTTAAATACTTTAAAGCAGTCTCCATTGGTTGTCGGACCGAACTCATATTATTTTCCTTTCCCTGAAGACCCTGAAGAAGCTTCTTTAGTAGCCGCGGCTTCTTTAGCGGGTGGAACCTCTTTGATAATCCCTAAAGCCAATTTAACTTTCTTTTCTATCTCCTGCATTAAATTAGGGTCTTTTTTCAAAAAATCTCTGGCGTTTTCACGGCCTTGCCCGATTCGGTTATCTCCATACGAAAACCAAGCGCCGCTTTTATTAATAATATTTAAATCAACGGCCATATCTAAAATACAGCCTGTCTTAGAGATCCCTTCACCATACATGATATCGAATTCCGCTTCTTTAAACGGTGGAGCTACCTTATTTTTTACCACTTTAGCCCTGGTCCGGCTCCCAATAATATCGGTTCCTTGTTTTAGAGTTTCTATTTTTCTAACCTCTAAACGAACTGAAGAATAGAACTTCAGAGCCCGGCCGCCTGGAGTGGTTTCCGGATTACCAAACATAACCCCGACTTTTTCCCGGATTTGATTAATAAAAATTGCAATGGAGTTAGACTTGCTAATTACACCGGTTAATTTACGTAATGCTTGTGACATTAATCGCGCTTGGAGACCGACATGAGCATCACCCATTTCTCCCTCAATCTCTGCTTGCGGTGTAAGCGCCGCCACCGAGTCAATTATTACCACGTCGACTGCATTGCTTCGAATTAATGCTTCACATATTTCCAAAGCTTGTTCACCGGTATCGGGTTGGGAGATTAATAAATTATCAATATCCACTCCCAACTTCTTAGCATATAATGGATCCAGCGCATGTTCGGCATCGATAAAAGCGGCAATTCCACCTATACGTTGAGCTTCAGCCGCCATGTGAAGAGCTACGGTTGTTTTACCCGAAGACTCCGGACCATAAATCTCCACTACTCTTCCCCGAGGAATTCCACCTACACCTAATGCTAAATCAAGTGATAGAGCACCGGTAGGAATTGTTTCAATATTAAGCTTGGCATTCTCGCCTAGTTTCATAATCGAGCCTTTGCCAAATTGTTTCTCGATTTGTAGTAATGCTACTTCTAAAGATTTTTGTTTATCATTCTCAGCCATTTTTCAACCCCTCATTTCACCAAACGTGTGTTCTGCTCCAGTATATCAAAGAGATAAAAAACTGTCAAATAAAAATATAATTTTCTAATGTATGATAAATCGGTCCGGTTGGATACAAACAGCTCTCTATTAATGAAAATCCGGTTATTAAAGTTTGACTTTCAAATAAATAAGGTTTTTTAGAAAAATTAATTCCCGACTGCTCATTTTTAGCCCTGGCAATTGTCAAATGAGCTTTAAAAGGCTTATCATTCTTATCAAATCCTTTGTTTAAACAGCTTTTTTCAACTGACTCCGCTAATTTAACTAGTTCAGCTTTTCCTTGATTAACGTCCAGCCAAAGAATTCGGGGGATTCCTTTAGCTGGAAAGGAGCCTACCGTCCCTAATGTAAGTCTAAATGGCTTAATTTCTGCTGCCGCATATTTTAAGGCCTGGCTAAGACTTTCAAGCTTATTCCCGGAAACCTCACCTAAAAATTTTAAAGTAAAATGCAGATTATCAGACGAACTCCATTTAAACCCGGAACAATCCCTTTGAAGCTGATCAATATAATAAACAACTTCCTGTTTCATCTCTTCCGAAAGCCAAACCCCAATAAAAAGCCGCATCTAATTACCTCATTTTATTTCGGATTTCGAATTGCGGATTGCGGAACTAAATAATTGCAGATTTCGGATTTCAGGTTGCGGAATCAAACAGCAAAGTTCTTAGATATTTG
Organism: Bacillota bacterium; assembly: GCA_023435225.1. GTDB lineage: Bacteria > Bacillota > UBA4882 > UBA8346 > UBA8346 > UBA8346. The sequence continues at coordinate 68,970 of JAEYRX010000002.1, read as the reverse complement.
TCGTAAACTCTTAAGTGAACGGTCTTGAAAGGTTTTAAATTCGAAATCCGAAATCTGCAATCCGAAATAGAAACTTTCAACTCTAAACTGTTAACTATCAACTGATTTCAGCTTTTGCCACAACAACGTCAATCCGGCCTGAGTTGCCGCTTCTTTGTTTCCCATTCGATCAAAAGGAAATATTCTTTTCTCCACTCTAGTTTTTTCAGGTGTAGCCACCGCCAGATATACTAAACCAACCGGTTTTTCAGCGCTTCCTCCACCAGGGCCGGCTATTCCGGTAGCAGCTAATCCGACCTCGGCGCTGGTAACCTTTCTTATTCCTTCAGCCATCGCTTCCGCAGTCTCCGGGCTTACGGCGCCATAAGTTGAAATTATCTCCTCCGGCACCCCGACTATATTAATCTTAAGTTCATTACTATAACTATTAACACCACCCAAATAATAATCGGAACTTCCCGGAATATTGGTAATCCGATTGGCTATTAAACCTCCGGTACAGGACTCAGCCAGCGCCAGACTCCAACCATTTCTCTTTAAAAGTTTACCAATCATCGTTTCCAAATTATCGGTATCATAACCATAAATATAACTACTCAGTCTCTCCCTGATTCGGATAGTGGTCTCCTCAATCAAACGTTTGTTATCATCTTCATTAAAACCCTTAGCAGTCACCCGGAGCATAACTTCACCGGTTCCGGCATAAGGAGCGATGGTTGGGTTAGTCTGATTATTAATCAGATCAATAATTCGCTCCTCCATCGCCGACTCCCCAATTCCCACCATTTTAATCAAGCGCGAGGTCAAAATAGGACTGTTTTCACTTATTAGAACTTGAGTTAAATATGGTTTTACGGATACCTCCCAAACACCTTTTAATTCTCGTGGAACGCCCGGTAAAGCAATAATAATATGATTCTCTTTTTCCACCAATAAACAAGGAGCTGTTCCTAAGTGATTTGAGATAATCCGTCCCGACTTGGGGAACATTGCCTGCCTACGATTACTCTCCACATTCGGACGCTGAGTTTTATTAAAATAATTTTGCACCTGACTCCAAGCGTCCTCATTAAATTCCAGTTCTTCACCTATTAAACCGGCTACTGCTTCTCTGGTTAGATCATCCTGAGTTGGTCCCAAACCTCCGGATAAAACAAGCAAATCAGCCCTATCCCATGCTGTTTTTAATGTATCGACAATACGTTTTAAATTATCACCAACAGTCGCTTTATAATAAAGATCAATCCCAAGGCCGGCAATTTCCCGTGCCAAAAAAGCTGCGTTTGTATCCACAATCTGTCCCAATAATAATTCCGTACCTATGCAAATAATTTCCGCTTTCAATTTAGTCGCCCGCCTCATTTAAGTTACTATGTCTATTAAGTCAGGGAGTTTCATAATTACTTTTATTAAGATATCTAATGCAATATATAGTGACCAACCCAGATGTATCTAACAATATATTGTATTCGAATGTATAATTTATTAATTATGAAAATCCCTCAAGTTATAATGTCTATAATCGTTCGTTAAATCTTAGCAAATTCCTTTGCGAATTCATCTTATTTTATCCATTAATTATAATACAAAAACTTAACCCCGTGGCACGGAGACACGGAAATAAAACACGGAGAAAATTAATAGAAAATATTCTCTGTGTCTCAGTGTTGAAAATGTTTTCACTAAAATTTATGCATGTTTTCAACCTTTTCAATGATTTTCAGGTACTCGATTACTTAGATAAGCGATAATTCCATGATATATTGCTTCAGCAATTCTTTCACGATATTGGGATTCGCTTAATAGTCTTGCTTCTTCAGGATTAGACAGAAACCCTATTTCGATGGTTATTCCCGGCATTTTAATATCGTTCAGCACTCTAAAATCTCCCGGTTTAGGTCGACGATTATTCGGCCCTAATTTTTTTACCAAATAATGTTGAACTGCTTGGGCTAGTCTTCGGGAAGATTGGTTTTTAGGATTGAAAAAAGTTTGGGCGCCACGGTAAATAATTTGGGGAAAACTATTAGCATGAATTGATAAAAATAAATCGGCTCCACTTTGATTCGCCATTTGAGTCCGGTGGATCAAGTCTCTTCTTTTCTTTAGTTGACTTTCATAAGGAGCATCAAAAAAATCACGATCAGTTTCCCGGATCATAATACAATATACTCCCACTCTTGAAAGATGTTTTTTTAACCTTAGCGCTACATCTAGGTTAATGTTTTTCTCCAATAATCCGACTGGCGATTTGGCGCCGGGATCACCTCCGCCATGTCCCGGGTCGATGACAATCTTTTTTCCGGAAATCAAGGCTGATGAAGAAAGATTAATCCATATCGCTGATTCCCTTAACATAAAAATACCTATACTCAAACAAAAAAGAATAATGAAACAAAAAAGAGCGTTCATATTAATAACAACAACCCAAAGCTTATTGCGCATCTACTCCCACCCTTCCAAGATTCGGAACTCCTTAATCTTCAAAATATTCAAGCAAGAATGGAATTATGAAAATTTACAAATAAGAAACAATCTACAAGCAAAAATTTCGTTTTAAACAATTGACATCCGGAAATATATTTGTTATTATATTTTTGTTTGCAAAAACGTTGGGGAGCGTGACAAATTCCCGTACTAATTGAATTTCACCTGATCTAACATATATCCCGAGGCGAGCCATAGCGCATCATCGGGTAAAGGGAAATCAGGGTGCTTATGGGTCAAAATGTTCTTCCTGACCAGAAGATAATCATCCAAGAGGGGTGAGGGGAATGTCGACTTTTGATACTGTAGGTGCTCACGTTCTGGCAGATTTCTGGGGATGCCGGTTCGAAAAGCTCGATGATGCCGAACTGCTAATGAGCAGTTTGAGACATGCCGCACTAAATGCCAAGATGACTATTCTTGGTGAAGAATCTTACAAATTTGATCCCCAGGGTTTTACCGGCCTCCTACTTTTGTCGGAGAGTCATATTTCAATTCATACTTATCCGGAACGTGGATATGCAGCTATCGATGTTTATACTTGCGGTGGTGGTATGACGCAAAAAGCGATTGACTTTTTGAAGGACGTATTGCAGCCCACTCAGGTACATGAGATGTTGGTCCGTCGTGGCCGACCTGATGCATCATTCAAAGTAAATGCATCATAGTTACGTTTTAAAACTGAATAAAATAGAAACACCCAATCGTCAAGGGTGTTTTTCTATTTTATTCCAATTTTTTCAATTTTAAATCTTAAACTTTCTCTTTTTCATATTTTCAATATTTACTTCCAATTGATTCAAATATGTGTTCTCCCAATGTTCCACCTAAATGTCCATAACATTTTCTCCCCTTAAGTAAGTTCTTGCTCTTTGAGATCACTAAAACACCCCAAATTTTAAAAACCACCAATTACTAGTGGTTTGCTTTCGAAAATCTTAATTATTTGTGTGTATAACTAATTCTCAGTTTTATGACGCCCTAAATAAGCCTGTTTAATTAAACTATGATTCAATAACTCTTGAGATGTGCCTTGAATGGAAATATGTCCGTTTTCAACCACATAACCACGGTGGGCTGTATGCAATGCCAAATTGGCATTTTGTTCGATTAAGAGAATAGTAACACCGTCTTGATTTAAAGTCTCTAAAACTTTAAAAATTTCTCTAATTACCAATGGAGCCAGCCCTAATGAGGGTTCATCCAATAACAAAATCTGGGGTTTAGCCATAAAAGCCCGGCCCACTGCCACCATCTGCTGTTGTCCCCCTGATAAAGTAGCTACGGGTTGTTTTAAACGGGTTTTTAGAATTGGAAATAAATCCAAAACTCGGTTAAAATCTTCTTTTACTTGCTTCTTTTCTTTTTTAATTCTTAAATAAGCGCCCAAAGTCAGATTCTCTGCTACTGATAGCGGTCCGAACAACCCTCGATCCTCCGGTACCAATATAACCCCCATTTTTACGATCTCTTCCGGTTCTTTTTTGGACAGGTCTTGGTCCCTAAAATCAATCCGACCATGCCAACTTTTTAAAAGACCGGTAATACAAGCTAAAATTGTAGTTTTGCCCGCTCCGTTAGCTCCGATTAAGGTGACAATCTCCCCCTGATTTACTTCCAGTGAAATATCTTTCAAGGCTTGGGCCTGGCCGTAAAAAGCATTTATATTATTTATCTTAAGCATTTACGACCTCCTCTCCCAAGTATGCAGCGATAACCCGGCGATTATTTTGAATCTCTTCGGGAGTTCCTTCAGCTATTTTACTGCCGAACTCTAAAACCACAATTTCATCACAAACATCCATCACCAGATCCATATCATGTTCCACCAGTAAAATAGTAAGTCCCATCTCCCGGATATCTCTAATCAGTTTCGCCAAGGCAACCCGTTCCGGAATACTTAAACCGGCAGCCGGTTCATCCAAAAGAATTAATTCCGGTCCGGTAATAAGCGCTCTGGCAATTTCCAACAACCGCTGTTGACCGAAGGGTAAAGCCGACGCCGTAAGAGATATATGTTCCTCCAGCCCGACAAATTTTAACATTTTAAGAGCTTTATTCCGTAACTCCGATTCTTCGTTAATAGCCCTTGGTAAATCCAATATAACCGATAATAATCCGGCTCCGGACCGGGAAAATCCTCCGACCATTACATTTTCCAATACGGATAAATTCGAAAAAAGCTTGACATGTTGAAAAGTCCTAACTATTCCTTTTCTGGCTATCTTGTAAGGAGATATGTTCTTAATTGACTTTCCGTGAAAAAAAATATCTCCGGAGCTCATAGGAAAGATGCCGCTTACCAAATTAAATAAGGTAGTTTTACCGGCTCCGTTTGGCCCGATTAAACCTTTAATCTGTCCGGGTTTAACGGAAAATTCCACCTGACTTAAGGCTGCCACTCCGCCGAAGTGTTTACTGACCTTCTGTATTTTTAGTAGAAATTCATTCATGAGTTGCACTCCTGGCGGATAATTTACTAAAACCGCGATAAAAGAGGGAAATTATTCCCTTGGGCATGAAAATAATAATTAAAATTAAAATAAATCCATAGATTAAAATATCAAAATCTTTAAAAGCCCGTAATAATTCCGGTATCACAGCTAAAATTACTGTCCCCAAAATTGGCCCCCATAAGTCGCCCATTCCGCCGATAATAACCATTGTAACTAAGAGAATCGAAAAACTGAATCCAAAAGGTTCGGGATTAATATAACTAATGGAAAACGCGTATAAACCACCGGCTAACCCTGCTAAGGCGGCGCTAATTATGAAAACAGTCATTTTTAAACTCGCAGTATTAACTCCTAATGAATCAGCCGCCGTTTCATTGGTATGAATGGCTAGAAATGCCCGGCCAATTTTACTGCGGATTAAATTCACAACCATCAACTGCGTAAAAATAACCAGACCCCATACTAAAAAGTAAATCTCCAAATCACTGATGAATTTAAAACCCATGATGGTTAATTTAGGGATGCCGCTAATTCCTTGTGGCCCACCGGTTAAATCAGCCATTTCCTCTAATAAAATCTGGACTATAAAACCAAATCCCAATGTTGCCATTGCCAGGTAGTGCCCTTTTAACTTTAAGGTTGGTTTCCCGATAATCCAGGCAATAAGACCAGCTAAACAAAGAGCTGCAATTAAGGCCAACAAATGATCGCCTTTAAATCTAGTAGTAATAATTGCTACCGTATAACTCCCGATTCCATAGAAAGCGGCATGGCCCAACGAAATCTGGCCGGCATAACCGATCAGCAGATTTAAACCAATAGTAATTAAGACATAGATACCTATTAAGACAGCTACATTTAAAAAATAACGGTTGGGGAGAATCCAGGGTATTATTAATAAAACAACACTCATTAATAAAAGAGACCAATATTTATTATTCATTACAACTTTCTCCCAAAAAGCCCGGAGGGCCTAATAAATAAAATTAAAATTAATAAACAAAAAGTGATAGCGTTCTTATACTGTGATGAAATGAACCCCGCTCCCAACGCTTCGATAATTCCAAGTAAAAAACCACCGCAGATCGTACCGACAAAAGAGTTTAACCCCCCGATTATCGCCACCACAAATCCTTTTAATCCCAGCATAATTCCTACATCATAACTGGTTAGATTTGTTGGAGCAATAATAATACCGGAGATACTAGCCAAAGCAGCACTAATGGCAAAGGAGAGTTTAACCATCCAACCAGGTTTGATACCGCAGAGGGAAGCCCCAACGCGGTTCACGGCACTAGCTCTCATTGCCTGTCCAACTAGGGTATATTTAAAAAATAAATGCAGCAACGCCATTAAGATAATTGCTGTTCCGGTTACTACCAGCGAATGTGGGATAATTACCGCTCCGCCGATCATAATCGGGGCTCCGGTTAAGAATAATGGTAGTGAAAAAGTATCTTTCCCCCAGATTAACATAGCGCCTCCCCTGATAAATATTGAAGCCCCGATGGTAACCATTATGATGGAAAAGGAGGAAGCTTTTTTCAAGGGATTAACAGTCAGATGTTGAAATACTATTCCGAACAAAGTAACAGTGAGTACTGATATTAATATGGCTAAGGGCAAAGGAATCCCGGCCGCATATAAAGATACCGCCAACATCCCTCCCAACATAACGAATTCACCCTGGGCAAAATTAATGATTTCACTGGAATTATAAATGACCATAAATCCCAGTGCGATTAAGGCATAAACGCTGCCCTGAGTTATTCCGCTAAAAAGAAACTGCAAGAAAACAGACCAATTTGACATGATGTACCTACTTTATCTAATTTTTTACTTCAAAATAGTCCATTTCTGCTTAACAATTTTCAGCATTACACAGGAGTTACTATCCAATCCGTCATGGTTCTCGGCTGAATAGTTGAAGATACCGCCGATACCCGGAAAATTCTTGGTTTTTTCAATCTCATCCCTAATTTTAGCCGGATTATCTCCCGCTTTTTTTAGAGCCTTGACAATTAAACTTAAAGCATCATAAGCATGCCCTCCATAGTGGTCGGCCGGTTTATGATAACTGTTTTTAAAGTCTTTGGCGTATTCCAATAATAATTTTTTTTGGGAGTCCGAAGCCGGAAGCAAATCCGCTACAATTAAACGGATAGCCGGTAAAATAATTCCGTTGGCGGCAGACCCAGCCTGATCTAGAAAAGCCTGATTAGCGATGCCGTGGCTCATAAATAACGGCAACGTAATACCTAATTGCTGCCTGTTTTTGGCAATAATCGCCGGACCGGGATTAGTCCCCCAGCAAATTATGGCTTGAGCGTTAGTGGTTCGGATTTTAGTCAATTGAACAGTCATATCAGTGTCTTTGATCCCAAAGCTCTCTTCAGCGACTATTTTGATTTTATATTTAGGAGCCAAAGCTTTTAGTTGATCCCGTCCACTAGTGCCGTATCCCGAAGAATCACAGATTATCCCGACTCTTTCAATTTTTTGTCTATTCAGATAATCGTAAATCTTCCCAACTACAAATGAATCTAATGGAGCAGTCCGGAAGACCCATTTATTAATTGGATCGGTGATTTTAGTTCCCGCTGCCATTGCAATTTGAGGAATCCCATTTGCTTCGGCAATCGGCATTACTGCTAATGAGGGCCCAGTACCGCTACTGCCGATTAACGCACATACTTTATCCTGATTAATTAATTTATTAGCGATTTTAACAGCGCTGGTATTATCAGTACCGTCATCTTCGATGATTAATTTCAGAGGATGACCGTTAATGCCTCCACTTTTATTAATTTTATCGGAGAGCATTTCCAAGGTTTCTTTTTCAGGAGTACCCAAAGTAGAATTCGGACCGGTTGCTGAAACAAAAGCACCTACAACATAAGGGCTTTTTGTTTCTCCCGCTACTAAAACGGCGCCAACCACAATAACTAATACCATTAAAACGAGCATAAGTTTAAAATTATTTTTCATACCCATCCTCCTCAAAAATTGCTTCGCAATAAAAAAACCTGACATAGGCTAAGCCAAGTCAGGTTTAATGTTTCTTCCTCCGGCTACCATCCTACTGAAACGCTGAATTACCAATATCATAAAAATGTAATCCAGCAACTTACCCGTTCTTCATCTTGCCAGAGTGATATTCAACATTTAAATGGAAAATTCCTGCCGAATTCCGGAGTTTATTTTTTTAGTAATGTCCATTTACCATCGACGACTTTAATCATTACAAAAGCATCTTTGGTTAATCCATCATGATCGGTCGTTGAATAAGTAAAAATACCACCGGTACCGACAAAATTTTTAGTTTTTTCAATCTCATCCCGTAGTTTACTCCGGTTATCCCCGGTTTTCTTCAAGGCCCGGACTATTATGCTAAGAGCGTCCCAGCCATGGCCTCCAAAAGTATTGGTGGTATAATTGTATTTGGTTTGAAAATCGTTTAGATACTGAGTTAACAACTTTTTCTGTGGATCCGAACTTGGAAGTTGGTCGGCTACAATCAGTTTCCCAGCCGGTAGTATTATTCCATTAGCAGCTGAACCGGCCAGATCCAAAAATGCCTGGTTGGCAACTCCGTGACTCATTAACAATGGTAAACCAACACTAAGTTGTTGAGCGCTCTTAGCTACTAAAGCCGGACCCGGATTGGTCCCCCAGCAGATTATCGCTTGAGCGCCAGTGGTCCTAATCTTAGTCAATTGAACCGTCATATCAGTATCTTTGGTTGCAAAAGATTCTTCAGCTACTATGGTAACTTTATATTTCGGCGCTAAAAGCCGTAACTGATCCCGCCCATTGGTACCAAAGGCATTGGAATCATAGATCATGGCCACTTTTTTAATTTTATTACCGGTTAAGTATGTTAAAATCTTTTCAATGGCCATTGTATCGGTTTGAGGAGTCCGGAAAACCCATTTTTTTATGGGAACAGTGATTGAGGTTCCAGCCGCCATTGAGACATGAGGAACTCCGGCTTCTTCCATGATTGGAATAACCGCCATGGTAGGAGCAGTTCCACTGCTACCGATAATAGCACATACATTATCCTGATCAATTAACTTTTTAGCTGCTTTGACGGCGTTGGTATTATCGGAACCATCATCCTCGACAATCAATTTCAGCGGGTGACCATTTATACCACCTTTTTTATTAATCTGCTCGGCAAGCATAACTAAGGTATCTTTCTCGGGTCCTCCCAACGGAGCGTTTGGACCGGTCACCGAACAAAAGGCGCCAACTACATATGGCCTATTATCTTTTGCTAAAGCCGTTAATCCGAAAACTAAGAAAATAATGATTAAACCAAATAAGAACTTATTTAGATGCTTCATCTACACCAACCTCCTAAATTACCGGCAGGCGCAGGTAAAGAAAACAAATATAGAGTACCCCGAATCTATCGGATAATCTATTCCAAGCTGCCATTCTACTGAATGTTAATTTGATTTCCTACCATGCTACCGTTTTATTGTCTTATTGTTCGACATATATATATAAAATCCTGCTCTTCTTACAAATCAAACGTCATCACCCGTCCGCTCATAGTAACGCCGGAAGAATTCTTGACTGTGACTACAGTCATCTTTGCCGTAGAAGTATAAAGGAGACTTTGGGAAATTATAGTCCTTAAAACCGAGGGACTAGACCAACTCAATTCAGCTAAAGCGGTATCAGTATCCTCAAAGTATTCCATCCTAATCCGGTATCTGACATTTGCAACCAAATCAATACTCCCGGTCCATTCTCCCGATCCGGTAACCCATTGATCAATTAGTAATTGGTTATTTACCCACAATCTGACCCCATCGTCGGTATTCGCATAGAATGTATAGTTTTCAGTAAATTGGGGTTCCAAATAACCAACCCACCTAGCGCTAAAGGTATCCGATGCTATGCCGGGATCGGGCGATCCTAACCCCCAGTTAAAATTAATTGTGGAATCCAGCCTTTTTATAAAAGCACCCGTGAGATCGGCATTATCGCAATAAGTAGCCGCCAAACCATCGCCGGTAGCGGCGGCTGATACGTCCCAGATATGATTTGCCTGATCGTCACTAACATAATTGGTCACCCAACGGTACTGATAATCACCGTCAACGACAAATCCGGTATCCGTAACCGGTAAAGCCGTAAAAGAATTACTTCTAACATCTTCCAGCTGTGTCTCCAAATAACAGCCCAAATTGAACTGCTGCTGCCAGGTTTTAACCCGACTATAAGCCATTGGAATGGCAATAGCTATACCGGCCGCTACCATCGAAAAAAGTATTAATGCGGCGATGACTTCGATTAGACTACTGCCCTGGTCATGGATTTTTTTCATTTTCATTAAAAACCCCTAATATCAATAGCTTGAGAGTTAAAATAAATAAGAGGCTGGAGACATTACGATATTAATGTCTTCAGCCTCTTCAATACTAATGTTTATTTTACTGTTATACTGGCATAAGTCGCACTTCCACTTGAAACTACAACTGCAGCAGGATCAGTATCTCCATCGTATGTATAAGCGGCATTTGTATACGGATCTATTGGTACAACATCCAATAATGCAGTATAGGACCCCGAATTAGTCGTTAAAATAGTCAATCCTTGAGCCGTAGTTGGAAATGCACCTGTTAGTGCATTAAAAGCCTTTAAAGCAGTTGCTATTGTCCGAAAATCAGCCTGGACTCTGGCATCTTTAGCCTGTGTATCCAAACCGCCGAAACTGATTAAGGCAACTCCGGATAATACTGCTAAAATAATTACAACAATAATAACTTCAATCAAGGTAAAACCATCTTCATTAAAAAGCATTCTCCGTAATTTAGACATACTCCTTACCACCTTTCTTACTGTTTTATTAGTTCCTAAACTTTTAGACCAAGTACGGTGAACAGGAAGTTTTTTTGCAATTACCTTAATACTGTTGCTTGTTCCCTTTTACCGGATACTTATTTTCTTCCTATGGACCGAAGGTCAAAAGTATATCATCGGCGCCACCTCCATCATCTATACCATTTGGACCTCTACTCCATATTTGAAAAAGATTCGGTGCGGATGTAAAACAATAATCAAGACTTGGCGCAAACTTGTCATGAGGCGATTCATCTAAATAACCATCAACGACCAAAGTATTAAGGGCGGCTGGAAAGGTTAGATTTTTCATATAATAAGTCCTGGCCGTCGCTCTGATTGTTTTTAGATCTACCGATACCAAATCGGCGGTTAACTTGGATTGCAGCCCCGAATATACCAATACTGATATTGATACCAAAACGGATAAAATTACAATAATAAAAATTGACTCAATTAAGGAAAACCCGGCTTCGTTTAAATTGTGTTTTAATTTCATATTAATCGCTCCCGGATACCTGACTTTAGAGAATAGCGATTGTAACAACAATATCGTCCCCAGCATGGCTATCATCGACGCGATTTGGACCGACACTGTATATATAAAGCATACCGGCATCCGAAGCCAAGAGGTAGTCAGCCGTGCCTGCGGCAAAAGGATCTTTTGGTAATTCCGGAATATATGTGTTGACTAAATTCACTAAACTAGGCGGAGTAGTTTCTTTATCCAAGATGTATATTCTGGAAGCTGCTTTTAAGGTTGCCAGGTCGCCTTCAGCGATTCTGGTTTTTCCCTCATTTATATAAAACCCTACCGACAATACGGCAATGGAAGTAAGCATTGTCAATATCAATACTGTTATTAATACTTCTATCAGGGTCATTCCTTTTTCGGAGTTCATAACAATTCCCCCAATGAAAAAAGCAACTCTAATTTTACGCAGAGTTGCTTAATAAAAGCAAAAATACACTTTTTATCTTCGGCAACCCGGCGATCATAGCGCTTAAGGTTGTTAACCGCGCCGTAGACCCGTAGCTTTGCGTCTCCGGCTTTCGCCGGATTTGCTATTATCGAACAATTATTATTCTATTACTTTAAGTATAGCATAATAATAACTATTCGACAATAGAAATGCCCACATAGCTTGTCAAAATATAAATTATCACTATCAATGTAATGTTTGAAACATTTTAAACATTGGTAAGTAAAAAGCCAATAATACAATTATTACAACTATAGCAGCGCAGATAATTAGAACCGGTTCTATCACAGCTATAAAGCTCGCAATTCTTTTTTCGATATCAATCTCATAAAACTTTGCAGCATCATTTATCATTTTAACCAGTTCACCGGATTCTTCACCAGTCCTGACCATCGCTACCAACAGTGGCGGGAAAAATTTGTTTTGCTGCAAGTAGTTGGCCATTCCAGCCCCTTTCTTTATTGATTGTGAAAGCTCTTCCAAATAACCTTCCACTACCTGATTGTTAATAGTTGATAAAACGGTTTCTAAAGATTTAACCAAGGAGATCCCGCTATTAACAAGCAACGCCATATTATAAGTAAAACGAAATAATATTACATGCTGAAATAATTTTCCATACAGAGGAATTTTAAGTGATATTTTATCCAGCCAACTTTTCATAAAAGGCTTTTGGTTGATTCTAAAAACTAAGACCAATATTACTAAACTTATAATCAACATTAATAAAAAGAACCACCAATGTATCATAAAATCCGATATTTTTAATAAAAGCTGTGTTATTAATGGTAAAGGGACATTACTTTTCATGTATACATCAGCAATTCTAGGAAAAGCAAATATTAAAATGATAGCTACACCGATTACAGTCATTCCTAAAACAAGACAAGGGTAAATTGAAGCAAACAGAATCTTACCCCTTAATCCCGACCCTTGCTCAAGGTAAGCCGCAATCTTGTGATGCATTTCACCAAGAGCACCGCCGGTTTCTCCAATTTCAATCATCCCGGTATAGAAGGGAGTAAAAATTCCGGGATAGGAATTTAAAACCTGAGCATAAGCTTTTCCTGATTTAACTTCGTCGATCATCTTTGCTAAAATCGTTTTAAACCGGCTTGAGGCGTTATCGAGATAAGTTTCTAAAGCTCGTAGTAATGGAATTTTACTGCTAAGCATTACTCCCATTTGTTTGGTGAACAAGATCAATTCAGCATTGGTAATAGTTTCCCGTTGAAACAAAGATGATTCTCCCAAGCTTTTTATCTTAATTTTCGCTTGAGTAACCCAAATGCCGTTTTTACGCAAATTGACTTTAAGTTGTTCAACATTATCAGCTTCGGTATAACCTTTGACAACATCACCTCGCTGATTGCGACCTTTATATTGGTATTGGGGCACTCTCAAGCCTCCCACTTAGGACTTTAGATTTTGGACTTTATCGTTATTTAAACGCGGTTACAGTAAGTAATTCATTCATAGTGGTTATTCCATTTCTCACCAAATTCAATCCACTGTCGAATAAACGTCGCATCCCGTTTTTAACCGCCATTGCCCGGAGAGTAGATAACGATGCGCCGGCAATAATAGCCTCCCGGATTTCGTCGTCAATCTTTAAGATCTCAAAAATACCAATCCGGCCTGAATATCCGGTACCGTGACAAAATTCACAACCCTTACCATGAAAGAGATCAATATCTTTACCTAATGAATACAATTGGCGGTATTTATCATCTATCTCCATCGGTTCGATACATTTACTGCAAATTTTCCGTACCAGCCGTTGGGCGATAACCCCGACCAGTGCTGAAGAGATCAAATAAGATTCGATATTCATATTCATTAATCTAATAATTACATTAACCGCATCATTGGTATGAATGGAACTTAGCACCAAATGGCCGGTCAAAGCGGCTTGAACTGTAATTTGAGCGGTTTCCTGGTCTCTGGTCTCACCGACCATGATTATATCCGGGTCTTGCCGCAAGAAAGACCGTAATCCACTAGCAAAAGTCAAGCCCACATTGGGATGAACATTTACTTGTGTTACTCCGGGAAAAATATACTCGATTGGATCTTCCAAGGTCATTAAGTTTTTATTAACCGAGTTCAATTTATTCAGAAAAGCATATAAAGTAGTAGTTTTTCCGCTACCGGTCGGCCCGGAAACATAGACCAATCCATTGGGAAACGAAAGTATATCTTCAATATCACGTAAGTCCTGTTCGATTAGTCCTAGTCCATCCAAGCTCATCAACTGATTCTGTTTATAAAGAATTCGCAATACTACTTTTTCACCAAAATTGGAAGGAATAATTGAAACACGTAAATCGGCCTTTTGGTTGTCCACTTCTATAGGAACCCGGCCGTCTTGTGGTATGCGCTTTTCTGCAATGTCCAGATTTGCCAATACTTTAACCCGTGAGACGATTGGCGCATGATAAGATAATGAAACATCTTTCATAACTTCATATAATGAACCGTCTATCCGGAAGCGAACCCGCAACTTATCATCACCCGGCTCAATATGAATATCACTGGCCCGGCTACGAAAAGCATTGCTAAAAAGAGTATTGATTAATTTTACAACCGGCGCCTCATCAATAAGTGACTCATCAACTGTTATTTTAAGTTCTTTCTCTTCAGACTCAACCCCCGGCCCCAACTTCCGAAGATCTTCAGTTAAACTTTTTTCACCGAAGAAACGGTTATAAACAAATTGGATATCTTCTTCATAGGCAAAATATACTTTTAACTCCCGTTTTGTTAGTTGTCTAACAGCATCCAGTCCTTTAATATCCGAAGGATCGGAAGCTGCAATACAAAGTCTGCCATCTTGAAAGTCAAACGGAATCATGTTATAGCGCCGGACTAATTCTCCCGGAACAATAGTGATATTTTTTGCCTCCAACCGGTAATCAATAAGATTGACATAAGGAACTCCATGTTGTTGACTCAAAGACTCGACAATTTGTTGTTTGGATGCCAGTTTCATTTTTATCAAAGCTTGTCCCAAAGGGACATTATAATTTTTTTGCAACACTAAAGCTTCCCGAAGTTGTGCTTCGGAAATTATTCCATTATCGACTAATATTTCACCAAGTTTCTTCGCCATATTCCTCAATCCTAATTTTTATTTTGTAATAAAGAATCGTCCGGGCTCAATATGCTGATCGAGTCGTTCCAACGAGGAGTAATAGTTAAAATTACTTCGGTTTCATCAATAGACTTTTCAGTTCTTTTGAAAAGCCCGCCTAACAAAGGAATATCACCAAAACCAGGGATCTTCGCTAAGCTTTCACGTTCCTTTCTGGTGATTAATCCACCAAGAAAAACTGTTTGGCCAATCCTGGCCTGGATGGAGGAATTAACCTCACGGGCGGTAATATTATAATATTTGATATTCTTTTCACCGATTGAATTAATTTGGGTTTTTAAGTCGATAATTAATTCATCCTCTTTCTGCACTTTGGGGGTAAAATTAAGCTTAACACCTACATCAACATAACTTACATTTGTTACGGTCTCTGTGCCGTCATTATTTTTGGTTGTGGTTTCAATCGGAATTTTATCACCAATCAAAATTGAAGCTTCTTTACCATCGACAGTAGATACGGAAGGTGAGGTTACTAAATGGGCATTTCCGTTTTGAACCAAATTTTTAAAGATTAAGCTCCAGCTATGACCGGAACCAATCATTTTAAGGATTAATTCCGCACCGGAAGAAGTGGGTCCCCAACTTGAACTTGAATCATCAATCTTCCATTCGGTAGCCAATTGGCGCAGAGCCGTGGTTGAGATCTCTACGACTTTAATCTCAATAGTAATTTGCGGCATTTTTTTATCAAGTGATTCAATAATATTGCTTGCTTGACCAATTATATCTTTATTACTGTTGATAACTACCGTTCTTGTTCTCTCGTCGAAATATATATCCTCATTTTCAATTACTTTTTTTAATAAAGCCACCAATTGATTGGGATCAGCATAGAAAATATGAAAATATCCAATTATCTGCCGGTCATCAAACGATTGTCCGCGGGTTCCAACATAATAATTACGGCCTTCCTTTTGATAAATCAATCCTCTGGAACGGCAAATAAGTTTCAATATTTCTTCAAAACTTACTTTGGTCAATTTAATAGAGATTGTCCCTTTTACTTCCGGTGTGGTGACCAGATTATAGCCGGATTCGGTCGCTAATTGTTGTAAAATTGTCACTAAATCGGCCTTAATAAAATTAACCTTTTCTAAAATAGGCTCATTTAAATGTTCTGAAGTATCTTCAGCAAATGTACCTATGCAATTACTCATTAACACCATGAAAAATATCAAAAACATGCTAAAAATAAACTTTTTTGACATTATCTATTCCTCCAAACCCAAGAAAAACTGCTCTCCTTCAACTTGGATAATTAGTCCGGTCCCGGTAATATTTATAATCCGGCCTTCAGCTAAATATTCACCGATAGTAACCTTTCGATATCCGGTTTGATCTTCAATATAAGCTGTCGGTAATTTTCCAATAACTACTCCCCGCAAATGGAAATTTTTTAATATTTTTGCCTTGAGGTCAATCTTTTCAGTTTTTGGTTTTTCTTCAATTTGGATTGACTCTTTTATTATCGGCTTTTTCTCACTTATTGGTTTTTTTTCAGTATTCGGTTTTATAGTATCTGTTTTTTTTATTCTCAATGGTAAGAAAGGATCAAGACGTCCGGTAACTAGTTTAGGTACCAATTTATTTTTTGTTTTACTTTGCTTATCTTGTACATAGTGTTCCGGAGTAATTTTCTTTACTGAAACAGTAAGTTTATTATTTATAGTTTTAACTGGTAAATTAGTTTCTTTTAAATCTTCCATGGAAATAAACTTGCGTTTATTCTCAAAAAACCTCCCGATATTTGAAAAATTAAAATCCCTGGCATATTCCAATAAATCCATCCATCTACGAGATACCATGCTAATTGTCTGGTTAACGGCCTCTTTCAATCCAACAGAAATGTTTCTATTTTGATTATCAAGAGTTGCCTTTGGATATCTTATAGTTGATCCGGTTAAGAAAAATCCCCTAAACGACTTCGGGTTTTCTTTGGCAAAAGCCACACCGATGATTGAACCGATTATAAAAAGATTTATCAAATAAAGTGTAATAACTAACTTTCGCATTGGCTATTTCCCTCCTTTTACGGTAGGGACGGCAAGCTTAAGGCCGATTTCAACCGAATATTTCGGTTCCTGACTACTTTTTAGTTCTATTTTTTTAATAAGAAAAAACTTACTTTGCCATAAATAATTAAAAAAACCAATTACATCCGGAAAAGTGCCAACCAAAACCATTTCTAATTCATTAGTATCTTTAACAGCCATAAAACGCTTTAAAATAATATTATGATAAGCGGCGTTTTCGGCAATTAAGCCGTAGATTTGTGACGTTGTTTCATATTTGGTTATAGTTCTCGCATTATTGATTTTTTTCTCAATAATAAAAAGTTGGTGATTTATATTAGAAATTTCCTTTTTAAAATTTTCAATCCGGACTATTTTTGATTGCTTCTGCCGGATTGAAAAGACATAAAAAAGGATACTGCCGATTAAAACAATCAATAACAATAAAAGAACAAGCCAGTTATTCACTTTTCCCTTGCTTATCGATTCATTTTTCATTATAGAAATCTCCGGAAAAAGAAACATTGAAACGGAAAGCGTAACCAGTAAGATCCGTTCTTATTTGTTGACCAGACTCAATTTCATTAATCGATTTTACACCATCGAGCCGCGAAACCATTTCCAAAAAATCACTTAAACTCGATTGATTTAAACAAAAACCTTCCACTTGCATATTTTGGGATTCCAGATCCAAAGTCAATTTGTCAAACATCATATCTCCGGTAACAATCCTCCGGACTTGTTCAAGTAAACGATGAATCGGAAATTTATTAGATACCGATTGAACATTCAGTCCGGCTAATTGGGTTGTCTTAGTATTTAGGATACTACGAAGGCTAAGCGTTTCATTTCTCAAATCGCTCAACCGCTGATTAGCGAAAGTCAGATTCCAGCCCCCTAAAAAGTTAATTAAAAATACTCCGCCGGCAATAAGCGGCCACAACTTATTTATAACGGGTAATTGTATTGTAATGCCGATTCCTGTATTGCCGGCCAAATAATTAAAGTCAGCTAACCCTTTAAGCAAAGCCAAGCCAAATAAATCAGGGGATTCAATTTCAAACTTGTAATCAATCTTAAATTCATCACTAAGTTTAACTTCGCATTTCTTTCCAGTAATTACAATTCGGGAAATAAAATCTTCAATTGCGATATTTCGATTAAAATAGTCTATAGCGGCGACGATTTCTTGATTGAGTTTTTGAAGATTGTCAATGCCGTATCCAATATAATGCCCGGAATCCGGGAATTCCCCTTTCCAAATATATAATTCGGCTTCACTATCAGAGACTAATACTGAAATAAATGGTTTGGAAAAAACCACCCCAAACTGGGGCAAGCAATGTTTTAAGCCCCAGAAGGCCGGTGATATTGATTCCAGTATTAAATCCGTATTTTTAAATACTTCAATTATTTGATCAATAATACTTTGAAAAGTAGTAACCGCGAATACCTCTTTATTGGTTAATCCATTATCGGAGATTGTATCCCTCAACATTTGATAAGCTACGGCAACTTTTTCACTGGTAAAACTAAAGACGCTTTGATGTTTTGCTTCATCAATAATGATTTGGTGTAATTCATCTCCGGATATTGAAGGAACCGTTAAACAATTCATATTCAAATATTCAAAACTCAAAGATACCCTAACACTTTTCGGTAGGCCATATTCACTAAAAATATTTCGGATAAGAGAACTGATTTGATTAGGGTTTATTATGACACCCAAATCATCATAGATTTCAAAATCATATGTAAATTCTCTACGCCAGACATTCTTTTTTGTCTGCAGGTCCATAACCAGAATCTGTAATTCTTTTTTGCCGATTTTTAGGCAACTTATCGCATTAGCTGTTTTCAAACATCATATCCCCTATGCAATTTACCTATATATGTCGTAATAAATCGCTTAATTATCTTCACTCCATAAACTAATAGTAAAATCACTACTTAAATCCGGGCGATGTAATACCAACCTTACCTTCCGCTGTTGATTGCCCGTATATCCCTCTCCCAAAACCTCCAAATCATAATCGTCAGTACCCGGAGTAAGATCGATTATTGTAAAACGGTACCAGGTATTTCCCCAATGTCTTTCCTGATTCATCCGGCATGTCGGGTCATTGACCAAATACCAAAAACCTTCCAAAGCTGCGCTTTCTGCTAAAGAAAACGCCGGAATTACCGACGCTCGTTTAGCAGCCAAATACGAAGCTTGGGTGGTCCGGCTGGTGATAGCGATGGTTGCAAAAGTAATCAAACAGACAATAACCAGCACTAACAACAAGATATATCCGTCATCTTTATTCATATCTACACCCAAAAACTATTTATGGATTTCTAATTAAAACTTCTCCGTTAATATTTAAATCATTAGCGCCGGTCCAGTCCGGCGGAGTTGTCACTCCAATATTAATCGCAACCATATTGCCGGTTACTATAAAATTGGCGTTATTACAGATATTGGCGATTAGAATCTCTTCTTTAGTATCATGAACCAGTTTATAATTATTGCCTTCTTTTGTAAAAGTCCAACTTTTATTATCAGTTCCTGTAAAAGATATCCCTTGACCACTGTTAATAAGTGTAATAGGCAATCCGGCTTTATCCCTTATTGATTGGTGAGTAACTTGGTAAGCGAGCTCTACGGTTTCTTTATACTGCCAATAGTTTTCCAACCTACGGTCTCTGCTTTCAACAAAATACCATGCCAAAAAAAGGCCGGTAATTGTTAAAGAAACCAATGTGACCGCAATTATAGATTCAATTAGAGTAAAACCGTTCTCTTCATGGAATGTGTCCATTTTCAACCTTTAACTATCAATCTCTACTTTTGTTATCGACAGAATAAGCCCATTGTTTAATAATATTTTTGAAATTTAAACATTCTAACTGCACTTTTCTTCAAATAAATTCCAACCATGCGAAAGTTAAAAATTAGCTCATAACACGCAGTTATAGCTTTATAAATTCATCTTTATCAATTCTTTTTTTGGGGTATACTATAATATAGGCTAACTTAGAAAATGCTATCGAATGATTATTTCAATAAATTTAATAAATTCTTAATCCGTGTAAAATAAAAATCCGTGTTAATCCCGTCAAAAAATGTCTTTTAATTTAACTTATCCTAGAGGTGATTTCCTTGATGCGCACACTTTGGAAAGGGGCAATCAGTTTCGGTCTGGTTAATGTCCCAATTGGTCTTTATACCGCTACTGAAAAAAAGGAGATTAAATTTAATTACCTGCATGATAAATGTAAAACTCCGATTAAATATGAAAAACACTGTCCTACCTGTGATATTGAAGTACCTCCCGAAGAAATTGTCCGGGGTTACGAGTTCCAAAAAGGACAATATGTGGTTTTAAAAGATGAGGATTTTGAACGTCTTCCTGATGGTACTAGTAAAACTATTGACATTATTGATTTTGTAGATATAAACGAAATTGACCCCGTTTATTTTGAAAAAAGTTATTATTTGGAACCAAGCAGGGGCGGAGAAAAAGCTTATGCCTTATTGAAAAGAGCTATGACGGAAACCGGAAAAATAGCTGTGGCTAAGGTAACGATTCGTTCTAAAGAATCATTGGCAGTGCTCCGGGTTTATCAGAATGTTTTAATGATGGAGACAATATTTTATCCGGATGAG
The DNA here is from genome assembly GCA_023435225.1 of Bacillota bacterium. Taxonomy (GTDB): domain Bacteria; phylum Bacillota; class UBA4882; order UBA8346; family UBA8346; genus UBA8346. Next base: position 48,370 of record JAEYRX010000002.1, on the reverse strand, counting down.
ATTCGTTCTACCGCTGGTTTATCCGGAGTTCAAACCGAACCGTCTCTTCATGAAAACGAGATAAAAATGGCCAATAGTCTAATCGCCAATTTATCGAGCCATTTTGATCCAACCAAGTATACCAATAATTATCGGGAAGATTTAATGAAAATAATTGAAACCAAAATCAGTGGCGGTGAAGTGGCTCAGGTTCAGGAACGGGAAACCGGAAAAATTATCGACCTAATGGAGGCCTTACGGGCCAGTATTGCAGCGACGGAAAAGCAAGAACAGGTGAAGGAGACGAAAAAGCGAAGTCGAGCCAAAACGGGATAAAGTAATGACTCCTACCGAGTTTTATGAAGCCATAATCTAAAAAATACATTTATATACACAAAAAAACAGCTTCTCGTAAGCTGTTTTTCAATAGTCATTTAAATTATTAATCTCTTCCCAAAAGGGGCTTTTCTCGGTAGAATTCGCATATTCACCAAGCAAAGCCTTGGTCATGGTTTCGTAAAAATCAAACTTTTCACAGGTACTATCTAAATGTTTCAAATAGCCCAGCGATAAGTCCAACTGTAATTGTTTAGGTTTATCAATCCTACCCGGCATTTTATTTCCCCATTTAAAAAATTTTTTATCAATTTTCTCTATTTGCCGAAAAAATCCTGCCGTAATTCCAATTTTTTAACGCTTTAGCAACAAAATTAATTTTCAAATAGTTCATTTCACTACATTATTGACAATATAATCAGCGAAAATAACGTCTAGCCGTAAATTTATATAAAAATATAGCCAGAAACTTGAGATTTGCCAAAAATCTTACGGGCTCTAAGTATTAGAAAAATGAATTTCTGTTTTGCCGCATCATGATTTTTAAATTGTCAGTTCTCAATTCTCAATTAAACTTTACTTCCCCACCGATATTTCATCAGGAAGCTCGTTTACATCATCAGCCCGGCATGGGAAATATTTAGCCAGATGTTCTCCGGCGGAATCAATACCGTAACAGACCCCGTCGGCGAACCGGCCTTCCTTAAATAATTCCTGCATTTTATCTTTAGTTTTATCCCAAAAGTTTGCCGGAACAACTTCATCGATCCCTCGGTCGCCGATAATGGCAAATTTACGGTCTTTGATTGCTAAATATATTAACACTCCGTTTCGAAGCTCAGTTTGAGTCATCCCCATAGTCTCAAAAACTTCTTTGGCCCGTAAAACAACATCCTTACCAGTTATACTCTCTACATGGACCCGGATCTCCCCGGAAGTACATTTCTCCGCCCGGCCAATTGTCTCAATGATTTTTTCCTTTTCAGCGCTCTTAAAAAACCGGCGAATCTTCAAGGTTTGAAACATTATTACCTCCCACTTATCTTCCAATGTTTTAAAATCATTGTAAATCCTAGTAATCCTGTCTAATAAAACCTAGTTTGATCGGGCATGTTTCATAATTTTCGTATTTATTATTTTAGCGATAATTATGAACCAGCCTAAGACAGGGTTAACACGGATTAAACACAGATATTATTTACCAACTCCCGCCGGCGCCACCGCCGCCAAAACTGCCGCCTCCGCCGCTGAAACCGCCGCCGGAACTTCCTCCTCCAAAACCACCGGAGCTGCCGCCGCCAAAACCACCACCGCCGCCCCAATACCAAGGTTCGCTATAGCCTCTGGAAATACGACGTCTAGTATTCGTAGCTCCCCGGCCCAAATTGCTGAGGAAGGAAATTATCACAAAAATAATAGCAACAATAAACGCAAACGGTAAAGAACGGTCCTGTTTTCGGCGAGTTTGAACCGGTTGCAGATTGTCAATTTTATAATCGGGAGATATGGAATTGATCAATAAAGCAACTCCAATATTTACTCCGCTGTCAAAATCCCCGCTTCTAAAATATGAAAACATCCGATCACGAATCGCTCCGGCTTTTCCGTCCGGAATTGCTTCTTCCAGCCCGTAACCTACTGATATCCACAATTTTCGTTCTTGAGGGGCAATCAACAATATTAAACCATTATCCTTACCCTTCTGACCAGGTTGATTTTCCTCAAACATTCGTTGGGTAAAATCGGTTATATCTTCCCCTTCGAGGCTAGGCACCGTTACTACCAACAACTGGTTTCCGGTGGCTTGAGCATAATTATATAATTGACGGGACAAATTGCTGCGCTCATTTTCTGAAAGGAGTCTTGCTTGGTCGGTTACATACTCCTTTACTTGGAACGGTTCCAATCCAAAAGCCGTCCCGGCAAAACCCAATAAAAAAATGAACGCGATGATCAGACCCAACCATCGCTTGATCATATTCAAAATCCTCCATAACTTGATTTGTTTTCTCTGTGTCTCTGTAGCAAATTATGAAAAAACAATCTTATTATTCAAAATTCACAGTCGGTGCTTCTTTAGCTGCCTGCGGCACTTCAAAATAATCCTTCTTGGATAATCCCAACATTCCGGCGAAGATGCTTCCAGGGAACAACATTACTTTATTATTATACTCTTTTACCAGATCATTATATCTTTTTCGCTCAACTGTTAACCTATTTTCAGTACCGGAAAGTTCATCCATCAACCGGGTAAATTGTTCATTCGCTTTCAACTGTGGATAATTCTCCACCACCATTAACAATCTGCCTAAAGCCGATTCAAACCGGTTGTTGGCTGCCGCCTTTTCCTTAATACCGCTAGCTTGCATCATTTGATTACGGGCATTATTTAAATTAGTGAAAACATCTTTCTCATGTTTGGCATAACCTTTAACAGTATTTACTAAATTGGGGATTAAGTCATGACGCCGTAACAATACATTATCAACCTGTTTGAGTTGTGCTTCCACTTCATTGTCAAGCATTTTAAAACTATTGGAATAACTGACATACATACCGAAAGGAATCATTACTAAAGCGATAATTAATACTAATACCCCTAAAAATATTAAAAGTTTATTCACGTTTATGCCCTCCCATATGTTTGTTATTAGTTCATTGGTTCATTAGTTATTAGTTCACTTGCTTACTTGTTTAGGATTCGGGTGTCCTATGTTTGATGGTAGTATACAGTGGTTAATTATAATTCACATTTATTGATTAACGTAAAAGGATACTTACAGTTCCAGCTCTTCACCGCTTCTATTCACCGCTTCATAACTACAACGGCAAAAGCCGGTTATTCCTTTTGAAAACTGATAACTACATTCTCTACAGGGAACCGGCAATTTTTTCAAAGCATGATCAATCGGGAATACTTTTCCACTAAGTTCCCGGCAGGTCTCACAAGTATCTTCGCCGTAGTTTTTTATCCGAACCTGTTTTGTATATCCATCCTTCTTAATCTCCAACAACTGCATTTTAGCCACTCTTTGCAATATGTAAAAAGAATCTTTACCGACTTCATTTAAAAGTAAATCCAAGTTTTTTCGAAGCTTTTTTAAAGTACGGATGTCAGTCGTTGTATCAAGTAATTCTTTATATAAGCTCCAAAAAATATCCAGCGCATTTATTTCCACACCGTATTTTTGGAGCAACTCTTCCCTTCTGGCGATAAAATCAGGTTCATTCATTCCAAACTTAGTAAATTCCTGAAGATAATCAGCAATAATGGCATCTTCTTTTTTTAGTAAAGCCGTATCAAAAATCTTTTGGTCAGGCCGGAAATAAATCACTTTCGAACAATATGGACATTTAAAGTCCTGCTTCGGCATCCTACTGATATTACCTAAACAATAAGGACAACTTATTCCGGGTTCAGTATGGTTGTCTTTGAAATCTTTCAGATATTTTTTAAAATTGGCAATCTCTTCGCCCTTGGACAATTTATCAAGAATCAACATATTATTAATTTGTTTAACTTGATCTCCAAGTGAGAACAAATCAATTATTGAACCAATACCAACAATTCCTCCGGTACACAACCATAACAAACCGGTCCATTTCTTTCCCAGATAAAAACGATGCAATCCCAGCCAGCCAAAAACGCTTAATAACCATAGTAGATAAGCAATTCCTTTTGATTTCATACCGATACTCCTTTAACAGGCAAAAGGCGCGAGGCGACAGGCGATAGAAATAAAATAAGTACAATTAGTAAAATGTTTTGTAAATTGGTTTTCTTAAGTTTTTACCCTTTCGCCTATTACCTTTGACCTTTCGCCTATAATATTCAAAACACCCGTTTACTATCAATCAACATAGTAACCGGGCCGTCATTAATTAAATGTACATCCATGTGGCTCCGAAACCTTCCCTTGGCAACGGTTAACCCGGACTTTTCAACTATATCGCAGAACATTTCATAAAGAGTTTCACCAAGCTCCGGAGGAGCAGCCTCCGTGAAACTGGGGCGCCGTCCGTTACGACAATCGCCATATAGAGTAAATTGTGAAATAATTAAGAGCGGCAACTTTTTATCCAACGCGGAAATATTTAGTTTTTCGGCTTGATCTTCAAATATCCGTAAATTAATAATCTTCTGGGCTAAATAGTCACAATCTTCTTGGGAATCTCCAGTTCCTACTCCTAGAAAAACCAGTAAGCCGGGTCCGATTTCCCCGACTAACTCCCCGGCAACCTTAACACTGGCCTCCGAAACCCTCTGGACCACTGCTCGCATTTGACAAATACTCCGTTTCTTTCTGGCAAAAGGCATTAATTATGAATGTTAACCCTTCAACCCCAATTATTTATTGTTATGATTTAATTGTTAATTGTTCATTGTCAATTGTTAATTGCATTAACGAACCAACCTGCTCACCCTGTATATTCGAAGGACTCCTTCAACTTTCTTGACTCTTTTAAAAATAGCCTGAATCTGGTCGGAATGAGCAATTTCCAAAGTAAGGTTGATAAAGGCTGTCCCTTTCTTAGAACGGGCTTTAGCGGCGCTTAAATATAGTTTCATCTCCGAGATAGCGTTCATTATATCGGTAAGGAAATTAACCCGGTCTACTCCTTCGATTTCAATATCAACCGGATATGATCCCTGAATATCGTCTTCCCAATCAACCTCAATAATCCTTTCCTGATCTTCACTACCCAAGTTGGGGCAATCTTGACGGTGCACTGAAATCCCCTTACCTCTGGTAATATAACCGATTATGGGGTCTCCGGGAACCGGATTGCAACATTTGGAAAACTTCACTAATAGATTTTCCACCCCACGTACTCTAATTCCTTGACTGGGACGGCGGCTCTTCTTCTTTTCTTCAATATCCAACTTGAATGGTTTGACTGTTTCTTTTTCAAACCCTAATTTACCGATCACCTGATTAGCAGTGAGTTTTAAATCGCCAACCGAGGCCATTAAATCATCAACATTACTAAAACCAAATTTTTTGGCGGCTTCCAATAAATTATCCTGCCGCATACCTTCTTGGATATCCAGGCCATGTTTCCGAAGCTCCCGCTCCAGGATGTCTTTCCCTATTTGAATGTTTTCTTCCCGGTGTTGTTCCCGCAACCATTGACGAATCCGGTTTTTGGCTTTTGAGGTTTTTACAAACTGCAACCAATCCCTGCTGGGGCCGGTCTCTTGCTTGGAACTGACAATTTGGACGATATCACCATTTTTGAGTTGATAATCAAGCGGAACCAACCGTCCGTTTACTTTAGCCCCGGTGCATTGATGTCCCAGGGTACTGTGGATGCTATACGCAAAATCAATTGGAGTTGAACCGGCCGGTAAATTTTTGACATCACCTTTGGGAGTAAAGACAAATACTTCATCCATAAAAAGCCCAATCCGGAGGGTTTCCATAAATTCCTCGGAGTCTTTCATCTCCCCTTGCCATTCAATTAAATGGCGGAGCCAAGCTATCTTATCATGAAGTTCCTTATCATCCGGACTATTTTCTTTATAAAGCCAATGGGCGGCAATTCCATATTCGGCGGTCCGGTGCATTTCCCAGGTGCGGATTTGAATTTCCAGAGGCTCTCCATTTGGTCCGATAACGGTAGTATGGAGGGATTGGTACATATTCGATTTGGGCATGGCTACATAATCTTTAAAACGCCCCGGTATCGGCTTCCAAAGGGTATGAACAATACCCAAAACCTCATAACAATCCTGGACTGTAGGGACAATGACCCTTAACCCCATTAAGTCGTAAATCTCACTGAAATCCTTCCCTTGTTCCTGCATTTTTTCATAGATGCTGAAAAAATGCTTCGGCCGTCCCTGAACTTCCGCTTTTAACTCAATTTCGGCCAAGGCCCGCTGCAAGGTCTCTTTGACCTCATTGATAAATCCTTCCCGTTCCTGACGCTTTTTTGCTACTTTATTTACTAAGTCATAATAAGCTTCAGGTTCCAGATAACGTAAGGCGAGATCTTCCAACTCCCATTTGACTTTCCACATTCCCAACCGGTGAGTCAACGGGGCATAAATCTCTAAAGTTTCTTTTGCAATATTTTTCCGGCGTTCTTCTGGAAGATGCTTTAAAGTTCGCATATTATGAAGTCGATCGGCGAGTTTGATGATGATCACCCGTAAATCTTGGGTCATCGCTAAGAACATCTTCCGGAGATTCTCCATCTGCTGTTCTTGTTTACTCTGAAAAGCCAATCGGCTTAACTTAGTTACTCCGTCCACTAGTAAGGAAACTTCCGAGCCGAATAGTTTGGTGATTTCTTCCGAATCCACTTCGGTATCTTCAACCACATCATGTAATAGAGCGGCTATAATAGATGTAGTATCCATTCCCAAATCGTAGACGATAGATGCCACTTCCAACGGATGCAGAATAAAATCCTCTCCGGAGTCCCGTTTCTGTCCGAAATGAGCTTTTTCAGCAAGTTCATAGGCGGCTTTAATCCTTTCCAGATCCGCCGGCGGCTTTGTTTCAGCCGCCTTTTTTAAGAGTTCGGCAATTGTTCCAGGCTCAAACATTTAGTTTGACCCCCGTGTTACAATATCTTTTAAGTTCAATTGAACTTGGACGTAACCGTTCCAACTGTTTTCTTCCAGCGAAAAAGCCAGATCAACCTCACTGGTACTAGCAAGCTCCGGTTGGATAAAACCAAAGTTAAAACCGATTGCTTCTCGGATTATATCCTCATGAGCTACTTTTAGCTTCAGATGTTTCCCATTTTCACCAACACCTTTATAGTCAACCAAGTTCAAAGATTTACAGCCCAAAACCGGAGTTGGATTACAGGGGCCACACGGAGCCAATTTACTCAATTCCCTGGCCAAATCGAGAGTGACCCAGCTTAACTCGATTAATCCTTCAACATTTAGCGTAGGAACTAATGCTTCTCTTGATAATTTTTCCTTGACATACTGCAAAAATGCCTTTTTAAAATGAGGAATTTGTTCCCTGGTAATGGTTAATCCGGCTGCAAACTCATGACCGCCAAATTTAATTAGAAACGAAGCACAATTTTCCAAAGCATTAAATAGATTGAACCCCGGTATACTACGTCCGGAGCCCCGGCCTTCTTCACCTTCAAGACCGATTAAAATAACCGGTTTATTATAAAGTTCCACCAACTTCGAGGCTACAATACCAATAACTCCCAAATGCCAGTTGTCACCTGCCAACACTAAAGCATGTTCATTTAACAAGTCAGGATCGGCTTCGATTTGAGCTTTAGCTTCTTGAAGCACAACCATCTCAATTTCTTGCCGGGCCAAGTTCTCTTTTTCCAACTCTTTAGCTAGATCCATTGCCTGGACCGGGTCATTGGTCAAAAAAAGCTTAACTCCAATACTGGGATTACCTATCCTACCGGCAGCGTTTATCCGAGGCGCCAATACAAACCCGATATGTCCGCAAGTTATTTCCCGGTCTTTTAGGGAAGCGCCTTGAATCAGGGCTTGTAAACCTATATTTTGAGTTTTTTGGAGTTGCTCCAAACCGTATTTTACTAATACCCGGTTCTCTTCCAAAAGCGGTACAATATCAGCTACTGTTCCAAAAGCGACCAAATCCAGATTCGTCCATAATTTATCGTTAATCTGCGGCAATATTTTAGTCATAGCTTGTAATAACTTAAAAGTTACCCCTACACCGGCTAATTGGTGAAATGGATAACCGCAATCCTGAACCTTGGGATCGATAATTGCAAAAGCATCCGGTAACTGATCTTGCGGTTCATGATGATCGGTAATTATTAGATCGACGCCTTTAGATTTTAAATAACTTGCTTCTTCAATAGCACTAATACCGCAATCTACGGTGATAATTAAACTTATCCCTTTAGCTATAGCCTTATCAATTGAACTTAAATGAAGACCATATCCTTCTTCCAACCTTTTAGGGATATAATACATAATTTTACCGGGTAAAAATTTGGCTAATACCCTAATCATTAAGGAAATTGATGTAATGCCGTCTACATCGTAATCGCCGTAAATCAATACTTGTTCCTGATCGTCGATGGCCTTTTTAATACGTTGTACCGTCCGTTCCATATCCTTAAAGAGAAACGGATCATGTAGCTGTTTTAAATCAGGGGCTAAAAAAGCCTCCGCTTTAGCTGGTTCCGTTATCCCGCGGTTTAGAAGCAATTGGCCTAGTAAAGGAGAGACCCCTAACTGTTTTGATAATTCAATAGCTAAAGTATTATAGTTTTCGGTTGTTTTCCAAACTTTTACTGACATAGCTGCTCCATTTTTATAACATAAACTCATGAAATCCAGAACTTATCATTCGAAAACAGAATTTAGAAACCAGAATCCAGAAGACTTTTTCAGCTTTTTTACCCGAAGGCATTTCTTCCGGCTTCTGTATTCGATATCGTAATTTTTTGCCTGAATAATTGCACGAGTTTTAATTTTAACAGTTATAATTCTGTATTTTTCTGATCATTCCTGCTATAGACGTGTAACTACAGAAAAAGGTTTACCGGCTATTTCAAAAACATAACTACTGCTATTCCGCCAATAACAAGGCAATAATAACCGAAACCTTTTAGAGTACCTTTATGTAAAAATGCTATAAAATATTTAATGACCAAATATCCGGAAAGAGCGGCAGAAATAAGACCTACCCAGAATGATAACGGTCCGATTTGTAAATATCCACCGTAAAGTACCCGCTTGAAATCCAATAAGCCGGCTCCTAAAATAACCGGAATTGATAATAAAAATGAAAACCTAGCCGCTGCTTGTCGGGAGAGTTTCCGGCCTAATCCCACCGCAATAGTTGAGCCGGAACGGGAAATACCCGGAATTATAGCTATTGCTTGCCCTATACCAATCCAGGTTGCATCTTTTGAATTTAAATCCTCAATATGCCGGTTTCCGCTCAGCCGGTCGGCTATTAGTAAAATTAAACCATTAATGATTAACTGCCATCCCGTCGCTGACGCTTGACCAAATAATTTCTCTAAAAAATCTTTAGCTATTACCGCAAATATTATCGCAGGGATAGTGCCGACTATCAAATACCAGGCCAATTTAATAGATTTTTGTTCTCGATTGATTAAACCGCGGATTAAATGAAGTATATCTTGATAAAAATAAGCGATGACTGCAATTAATGTTCCCAAATGAACAATAATATCGAAAGAAACTACTATCTTTTCAGGTATTTTTAAAAATGCCTGGATAATTACTAAATGTCCGGAACTGCTAACCGGTAAAAACTCCGTTAACCCCTGAGTAATCCCTAATACAATTGCTTTCCATAACTCCACCTGCATCCCTCCGAAAAATAATAAGCTAAGTAATTATTTCAATTATTCATTCCAATAATTATGCCTCTCAATTCGTGAATAGTTATCTTTTCCCTTTATTTTCTTTTTATATATATTGAAAGAAGCTTTTTGTATTTCAACCTTCAACTTATATAATAAATTCATTGTACTTGATAGGCTATGAGAAACAATGTATTATTTATAATTTCATTACCGATAATGGTCTGTAACAACAATTTAATAAAGTTAATAAAACTATTGTTAACCTGGGTTGGAAGATTTTTCTGATTAAGATACCCAAAATTTGGGTTGACAACATACTTATAATTTCGGTATACTCGAACGCGTCCATATATTAAGGAGGTAGTTTTTTGGTTTCAAACAAACTTAAAAGTTCTAATATTGTTTTAAATATACTAGGTATTTTATTAACACTCTGTATCTCTGGGTATTTAGTATTTGAGCTAGGTAAAATCAACCAGGCTACTCTGGAGAAAAAAGCAATAGCCGATACGGTAACCACTATAATGAATAATTATAACTGTGATAATCAGGAGATTCGAGAAGCTATTTTGGAAACATTTGATCCGGTCTTGATTGCCATAGTCATAGGGATTGAAAGTGAATATCATGTAAATGCGATTAGTCGCGCCGGTTGCCGAGGATTAATGCAACTTAGTCCAGATAAGCTTGAAGATTGGAAAGATATACATAAAAATATTCAGACCGGAGCTAGATATCTTGAAGAGCAGATTAAGAGATTCGGAGATTTAGAATTGGCGATTGCGGCTTATAATGCGGGTCCCGAAGCTGTTAATAAGTATAAAGGTATCCCTCCTTTTAGGGAAACTATCCAATACGTTAAAAAAGCCAAGTTATTAAGCGCCAATTACAATTATATTGCAACTGTCGCGCCAACCGTTCAAAGTAATGGAATTGTAATGAATCAAAATACACCAAAGATTAGTCCGAAAAATAAAGGAAAGAATATTTAGAGTCAAAGCTTCTTGGTCTTTTATAAACAGAAGACAATCATTATAAACTTCTTTGAAAAAAGAGGTTCTCTGGTTTATATCATCGTTTGCAGGGCCATAAGCTCTCGATGTTAAGGGGTTTCCCCCTCTCTTTTTGAAAACTTAAAAGAAGGGGGATTTGTTCCAAACATTTTAATAGTTCCTGCTTTTTTAATGATAAACAACTCAATGTACGTTCTTTATCTCTTTAAATCTCTCTAATTCCCGTTGTCCTATATCTTTCCGGTAGTAAATACCATCAAACCTAATTTTTTGAATATCATCATAAGCTCCGGCGATAGCTTCCATTATATTATTCCCTATATGGACCAAGTTCAAAACCCGGCCGCCGGCGGTTACAATCTGGTTTTTGGCGGTCATTTTTGTCCCAGCCTGAAAAACAAGGGAATTTTTCACTTGTTCCAACCCGGTAATCAATTTACCCTCTTCATATTTCCCAGGGTATCCGCCAGAGGCGGCCACCACACATATGGATGTATTTCCTGCTTTCCAACTGACCAGCTTTTCAGTCAGCTTTCCTTCCACAGCGCTTATGAATATTTTGGCCAAATCGGTTTCTAATAAAGGTAACACCGCCTGGGTTTCCGGATCTCCAAATCGAACATTGTATTCAATTAATTTGGGGCCTTTTTGGGTAATCATTAACCCTAAAAACAAAGTCCCGATAAATGGTGTTCCTTGAAGTTTCATAGCCTGAATAGTCGGGTCCAATATCTCGCGTTTTACCTTCTCGGCTACTTCACTGGTAAACACGGTAGTTGGGGTATATGTTCCCATACCTCCGGTATTTGGACCGGTGTCTCCGTCCCCAATCCGTTTGTGATCCTGAACCGGTAACATTGGTATGGCGGTTTCGCCATCACAAAAAGCTAATAACGATACTTCTTCACCTTCTAAATACTCTTCAATTACGACAGTAGCGCCGGCTTCTCCGAAAAGCCGCCGGTTCATAACCTCATCAATGGCTTCTATTGCATCTTGCTTCTCAAAAGCTATAATAACACCTTTACCAGCCGCCAAACCGTCGGCTTTTATCACAACCGGGGCGCCGATCTTTTCAATATAAGCGATTGCAGCTGCTGAATCAGTAAATGTTTCAAATCCGGCAGTCGGAATATGATACTTTTTCATAAAATCTTTGGCATAAGCTTTACTGGCTTCCAATTTAGCCGCTGCTAAAGAAGGACCATAAATCGGAAGTCCCTTTTGCTGAAAAACGTCAACTATGCCCATTGCCAGATAGTTTTCCGGTCCCACCACCGTTAAGTCGATATGCTCCTTTTCGGCAAATTCAGCCAAAGTTTGGGGATTATACTGATCTAATAAGACATTTTCCGCAATACTTCCTGTCCCGCCATTTCCGGGAGCGCAAAAAATCTTTTTAACTAATGGGCTTAAAGACAATTTCCAAATAATAGCATGCTCCCGCCCACCATTACCGATTACTAATATTCGCAATCAAATCACTCCTGATATCTGGATAAAATTTATTATAATATAAAAGCCGGGTTCAGAATTCAGAAGAATAAAAGCTTTCTTAATAGAATTTCTTCCAAACCCAAATTCCGGCTTCCATTATACCTGAATCTTGTTTTAAATTCTCAATTTTCAATTCTCAATTACTTAGGGAAGCGCTGATTAATCCGATTTTGTGCGAGCAAATATGCGGTATTAGGCATTTTGCGAAGCAGAAAATCGTCACTTATTCAATTAATCAGCGCTTCCTTAGCTTTTTTCCGGTTATCTTCAGATATGCTTCCAGGTATTTTTCGCTGGTTCGTTGAATAATCTCCGGCGGCAATTTAGGAGCCGGTGGTTTTTTATCCCATTGTAAAGTCTCCAGATAATCCCGGACATATTGCTTATCAAAACTCGGTTGGGGTTGTCCCGGCACATATTGGTCCATAGGCCAAAAGCGGGAAGAATCGGGAGTAAAAATTTCGTCAATAACGGTCAAAACACCCTCAATCCAAGCAAATTCGAATTTAGTGTCCGCTATGATAATTCCGGCGCTTTCTGCTTTCTTAGCCGCCACTGAATACAGTTTTAATGAATAATCCTGTAATTTATTAGCTAACTCCATACCGACTTTATTGACTAGTTCAGTGAAAGTCAGCGGCATATCATGCCCTTCCGACTCTTTAGTGGTGGGAGTAAAAATTGGTTCCGGAAGTTTACTGCTTTCCTGAAATCCAGCCGGCAGTTTAATTCCACTAACTGTACCGGTTTGTTGGTAGTCTTTCCAGCCACTCCCGGCTAAATATCCCCGGACCACACATTCGATTGGGACAACTTCACCTTTCTTTACCAACATTGCCCGACCGCGAAGGTTGTCCTTCTCAGCCTCGGTTAACCCCGGAACTTCATCAATATTGGCTGAAATTAAATGATTTGGTAAGCTTGAGGCGGTTTCATTAAACCAGTATACGGATAAACCGGTTAAAACCCGGCCCTTTTCCGGGATTGGTTCCTCAAACACTACGTCAAAAGCGGATATCCGGTCAGTAGCCACAATTAAAAGATATTTATTTAAATCATATATGTCACGAACTTTTCCCCGCCCCACCAACGGAAACGACTTCAAAGAAGTCTGTTGAACAACAGCCATCTCTTGCCCTCCTGAATTTAAAATAGTTCCACAGTTAAAAGGCCAAAAGTCTAAAAAATGTTTTGGATTTTTAATTTGTCAATTCTCAATTGTCAATTTGCTAAAGGTACCAGCATGCAAGTCATCTCTGCTTCACTGGTCAATTCCCCGTCGATGAAAACCCGGCCTTGAAACTTACCGGTTCCGGCTTTAAACTTTAACAACTCAACTTCGATCCGAAGCTGGTCGCCAGGTTGGACAGCCCTACGGAACCTAACCTTGTCCAACTTCGCAAAAAGCGGTAAGGTATCTTTATCTTCAACGATTTCTTTTACAACAAAAGCTGATACTTGGGCCATCATCTCCACCTGTAATGACCCTGGAATTAAAGCATCGCCGTTAAAATACTGTTGTTGGCAATAATAATCATTAGCGGTAATATTTTTAATTCCTACCGCCCGTTTCCCCTTATCAATCTCAATTATTCGGTCAATTAATAAAAACGGATAACGGTGCGGGATCTGTTCTTTTATCTGATTGATGTCCAACATGTTATCATCTCCATTCTTTCAAATACAGGCATTAGTAATTAGGCAACAGGCAATAGTAGAACTAAAAAAACAAAATTATTGAGAAAAACAAGTCTTTTTTTATGCCTAATGCCTTTTGCCTATTGCCTTGTCAATGTCTAAAATGCCTTATTCCGGTAAAGACCATTGTTATTCCATATTTATCAGCCATATCTATGGATTTCTGGTCGTTGATTGAACCACCCGGGTGGATTATTGCCGTAATTCCAGCTTTCCCCGCCTCCTCAACCGTATCCGGCATTGGGAAATATGCATCGGATGCTAAACAAGAACCTTTGGCTTTCGCTCCGGCTTGTTCAATAGCGATTTTAGCTGCCCCTACCCGATTCATCTGACCGGCGCCGACACCAACCGTTCCCAAATCCTTAGTAAGTACAATAGCATTAGATTTTACATATTTAACGACTTTCCAACCAAATAACAGTTCATCCAGTTCAGCAACGGTTGGTTGACGCTTGGTGACTACTTTTAAATCCTCTACTTTTATTTGGGCCTGATCAAGTTCCTGAACCAACAATCCCCCGGCGACCTTTTTCAGATCAAGTCCCGGTTTTACGGTAACCTTACCTAAATCCGGCACTTCCAACAAGCGCAGGTTTTTCTTCTTAGCCAGCAAATCAAAAGCGTCCGGAGCGAAAGCTGGGGCGACTATAATTTCCAAAAACAATTCGCTCATTGCCTCAGCGGTTTTTAAATCAACTTCCCGGTTTAAAGCCACAATTCCGCCGAAAATGGAAACCGGATCGCTCTGATAGGCTTTTTGATAAGCGCTAAAAATATCGGAGCCTATCCCCACTCCACACGGATTAGCGTGCTTTAAACCCACAACTGCCGGTTCCCTAAACTCTTTGACCATCTCTAAAGCGGCATTTCCATCATTGATATTATTAAAAGATAATTCCTTACCGTGTAATTGTTTAGCCGCTGTGATAGTCCCGGCATCCGGCGCCATTTCCTGATAAAACGCAGCTTTTTGATGAGGGTTCTCACCGTAACGCAGGTGTTGTTTTTTGGTGAAAGTAAGTTGTAATAACTCCGGATACTCTTCTTCCGGCTTTATATATTGTTTATTGAGGTAATTAAAGATCATTGTATCATATATTGCCGTCAACCGGTAGACATTGGCTGCGCATTTCCGGCGGAACTCCAAAGTGGTTTCACCGTTATTAGCCTTCATTTCAGTTGTTAATTGTTGGTAATCTGCCGGATCAACCACTACGGTAACATCATGGTGGTTTTTAGCGGCTGAACGAAGCATTGACGGACCACCGATATCGATGTTTTCTATGGCTTCTTCCAAAGTAACTCCTGGTTTGGCTATAGTAGCCGCAAACGGATAGAGGTTAACCACCACCAAGTCAATAGGCTTAATCTGTTGTTCCTCCAGCTGCCGGCGATGTTCCTCCACATCCCTAATTGCCAATAAACCACCGTGAATGGCCGGATGTAAAGTTTTAACCCTACCGTCCAAAATCTCCGGAAAGTTAGTTACCTCGGAGATATATGTAACCGGTAACCCTGCTTCTTTAATTGTTTTATAAGTACCACCGGTAGAGATCATCTCAACTTGCGACTCCACAAGAAATTTTGCCAGCTCAACCAGGCCGGTTTTATCGGAAACACTGATCAAAGCTCTCTTAATCTTACCCATAAAACATCCTCCCCGTTTAGTTATTGGTTCATTAGTTCACTAGTTATTAGTTCATTAATTTATTAGTTCGTTGGTTCATTTATTATTGATTCAATAGTTTAAATGGTTCAAAATAAAACAAGTTTCCATTACCGGTTCTTCGTTTTGGTTTTCTAAACCTTTTGCAATTATTATTTTGTGTTTATTAAATTGTCAATTCTCAATTGTCAATTTTCTTTACTCGTAGTCCCTCTATTTTTATTCTTTCCTCCAAAACTAGCTTGACAGCTTCGGGGTAGATACTGTGTTCTATTTCCAGCACTTTGGCGGCTAAACTGTCAGGATCGTCATTATCGTCTACGGGTACTATTCCTTGAGTAATAATGGGTCCAATATCCGTCTCCGGAGTTACAAAATGGACCGTAGCACCGGAAAATTGGGTTCCGGAAGCGATAACCGCTTCATGGACATGATGGCCGTACATTCCCGGCCCACCGAAAGACGGCAGTAATGCCGGGTGGATATTGAGAATCCGGTTTGGAAAAGCATCAGTTAAGACCGGATCCAAAATTCTTAGAAAACCGGCTAAACATACCAAATCCACCCGATTTTCCTGTAGAATATTTAAAATCGCTTGAGTAAATTCTTGATTGGACTGATAATCCCGATGGTTAACTACTACAGCCGGAATTCCATGCTTTTTTGCCCGATCTAATGCATGAACTCCCGGTTTATTGCTGATAACCACCGCAATCTCGGCTTTAATTTGCCAGGTCTCAATTGAGTCAATAATCGCTTGGAGGTTACTTCCCCCACCTGAGACCAACACTCCAATTTTTTTCATACAAACCCCCGGTTTTATTAGTTTGCAGTTTATAGATGAGAGTTGACAGTTGATCTGACCTAATTTTATGCTTCGCTGGCTTCTGTTTTCTCTGCGGGAGATATATATTAAATAGTTAAAAAATTGTCAACTATACACTGTCAATTGTCAACTTAAAATAAGCTTACTTTCCCGTCACCTTCAGTGACAACACCGATTTCATATATTTCAGGGACTATCATTTTTATCTGTTCCAGCTTTTCGGGACTGCAGATTAAAACCATTCCGATACCCATGTTAAAGACCCGGTAGGCTTCTTCATCAGGTATTGAGGCCGCTTTCTGCAGAAATTCGAATATTGGCAAAACCGGCCATGAGCCCTTATTAATCTTGACCGAGCACCCTTCCGGCAAAATCCTGGGAATATTATCATAAAAACCACCGCCGGTTATATGAGCTAAACCATTTACCAACCCTTTGATGATTAATGGATATACTTCAGGTAAATAAGACCGGTGCGGAGCTAATAACGTATCTCCGATAGATTCCGTTAAACCCGGCGCCTTATCGGTTGGTTTTAATCCTAAAGTCTCAAAACAAATTTTCCGGGCTAAAGAATATCCATTAGTATGCAATCCAAGTGAAGGAAGGCCCAATACCGCGTCTCCCTGTTTGATAGCCGAGCCGGTTATTAGATCGGTTCTCTCCACTACACCGATAATCGTTCCCGCCAGATCAAATTCTCCTGCAGAATAAATACCAGGCATTTCCGCAGTTTCACCGCCGATTAGGACACACTCATTTTCGCGGCAAGCTTTAGCCAAACCGGTAACCACCGACTCAATCATCCGGGGTTCCAAAACACCGACACCAATATAATCCAGAAAGAAAAACGGTTTTGCGCCTTGAACCAAAATATCGTTAACACAGTGGTTTACCAGATCATAACCTACCGTATCGTATTTCTCCATTGCAAAGGCGACTTTCAATTTAGTTCCGACTCCGTCGGTACTGGAAACTAAAATCGGTTCCCGGTGATTTTGGACTGGAAAAGCATAAAGACCGCCAAAATTGCCGAGTTCGCCTAAGACCTGCGGATTATAAGTCGCTCTAACCAAGCTTTTTATCCTTTTTACCGCTTCATTTCCGGCATCAATATTGACACCTGAAGATTTATAGAGATCGGACATTCTGTTACTCCTCTTCTAACGTATATTTATTATTCCCTTCGGGGATTGATATAGGATATTCACCGCTAAAACAGGCCACACAAAGGTCTTTTTGAGGTTGAACCGCCCGGTATAATCCTTCCAGGGTTAAATAAGTCAAACTATCGGCCTGGATAAAGTTGCGGATCTCTTCTACCGTATGAGCCGAAGCTATTAACTCTTTCCGCACCGAAGTATCTATCCCATAGTAACAAGGATAAGTAATCGGCGGAGCGCTGATGCACATATGAACCTCTTTGGCCCCGGATTCCCGTAACAACCTGATGATTTTCCCACTGGTTGTCCCTCTAACTATCGAATCATCGATTATCACTACCCGTTTTCCCTTCAGAACTCCCTCAACCGGATTGAGCTTAATCCGGACCCCCATATCCCGCATTGTCTGATGGGGCTGGATGAACGTCCGTCCCATATAAGGGTTTTTAATTAATCCGATATCGTAGGGGATTCCTGATGCTTCCGCAAATCCCATTGCGGCGGAACGTCCTGTGTCAGGGACCGGAATTACCACATCGGCTTCCCGGTTAAACTGTTTAGCCAATTCCCGTCCCATAGCTCTCCGTGATAGATGGACATTAATCCCATCAATGTTACTATCGGGGCGGGCCAAATAAATATATTCAAAAACGCAGGTAGCTTTAGCCTCGGGTTTTGATAGCCAATAACTTCTCACCCCTTCACTGTCAATTACAATCATTTCCCCAGGGTGAACGTCCCGGATAAATTGACCTCCGATGCTTGAAAAAACGCAACTTTCAGAGGAGATGATATAGGCGTCGTTTAGTTTACCGAGACATAAAGGACGCACTCCGTATGGGTCGCGCAGACCGATCAGGGTATCTTTGGACATAAAGACCAAAGAAAAAGAGCCTCGTAAATCTCCGGCTGCTTTTAAAATGGCATTACTTAAATCATCCCGGCTATGGCGGGCGATTAAATTTACAATTACTTCAGTATCAGTGGTTGATTGAAAAACCGATCCGGCATCCTCCAGTTTTTGCCGGAGTTCCTCAGCGTTAACCAGATTGCCGTTATGAGCTACGGCCAAAATTCCCTTGGAACAACGGGCCATTAAAGGCTGAGCGTTCGCCAACAGGCTGGAACCAGTGGTGGAATACCGGACATGGCCGATAGATATCCGCCCTTTAAGACTATCTAAAATATCCCGGTTAAAAACATTGGAGACTAGTCCCATATTTTTATGGATTAAAACTTGCCGGCCATCGGAAACTACTATTCCGGCGCTCTCCTGCCCGCGATGTTGCAAGGCATAGAGACCCAAATAGGTCAGAAAAGCAGCATCAGTTTCAGAGGTGTTACTATAAACCCCAAAAACACCACAAGCTTCTCTGGGGTGGTCATCTTCAAAGTTAAAACTATGATTGTTCAGTTCAGCCATATTCAAATAGGACAACTCCTTTATACAAACAATTGTTTCTCCCAATGGCTACAAACCTGTTCCGCCTTTTGTTCGGCCCAACCGGTGTATTTCCGGGGATCTTCTAAGATATCACGTTGTTTGGGCGTTAACTTTTCAAGATACGGTAATAACTCCGGTTTCTTTACTAATAGTTCTCTTAGGGTCTTGCCGGTCTTTTGGGCTTCCAAAGTAAGCAACCGAACCGCTTCATGGGCATCGGGATGATTGAGAGATGCCAATAGGATATACATTGGCTCGGCAATCACCATTTCCTTAGTGGATTCAAAATTATGTTTCATCCGTTCCTTATCGACGACCAATTTCTGTAAGACCCTGTTTAGCCGTTCAACTGCAGCCACAAAGCCTATTACGATCTCCGGCACGAATCGGCCGGAAGCCGAATTGGTAAGGTCACGTTGATGTTCCGAGATTTGATCGGCATAAAGAGTGATCATTCTAGGCATGAACTCTTTCCACATGCTTTTTATATGTTCAAAATTCCAAGGGTTACGTTTATGCGGCATAGTTGAAGAACCAACTTGAGTGGCTTCAAAAGCTTCACCTACTTCTCCGATCTCGGTTCGCTGCAAATGTCGGATATCATCGGCTAGATTGGCTAAAACTCCAAACGAGGAGATAATTGCATGAATATAGTCGGTCAAGTATTCAGGCTCCACGATTTGGTTTGAATAATTGGCCTGTTTTAAACCGAGTTCCCAGAGAACTTCGGCCTCAAATTCAAAAGGATCGTCAAAAAACAATGAACTGGCATTATAAGCGCCGACCGCGCCGGAGATCTTACCCCTTAAATCACCGGCTGTCTTCGCAACGTTCTGGATCCTGGCGCCGAACCTGCTGACATATTCAGCCATAGCAAAACCAAAGGTAATTGGCACCGCATGTTGTCCGTGGGTTCTTCCTACTTGAATTGTCCCCTTCTCCCGGCGGGCAATTGATATTAATATCGCTTCCAACTCCAACATCTTAGGAAGTACGACCTTCTCGGTAGCTTCCTTAAATCGCATCGCATTAGCCGAATCCATGATATCGACCGAAGTAACGGTAAAATGAACAAAGGGTTTAGCAGTTGCGCTAACCCGGCGTTGTACACAATTGACCAACGCCCTTATATTGTGTTTGGTTTTTTCCTCTTCCAGATAAACCTCGGCCGGATCGATCTCCCGGCAAGCTTGATCAATCTCATCAGCTACTTCCTGGCTACAAAGCCCCCGTTTAGCTAATACCCTGACCAAGGCCGCTTCCACCTTCAGTTCATAACGGATGTAGGCATTCTCGGAGAAATATTCCGCCAATTCATTAAATAATGCTTCGTTGGATAGGTAATAACGATGATCTAAAGGGCTTAAATTCAAGAAGATGTCCCGATCCACCAGATTCACTCCTTATTAGTTATTGGTCGTTTGTTCATTAGTTATTGGTTATTAGTTAGTATCATGGTTAGTAATTATTACTTGCAACCTGTTGTTGGAGCCTATTTCCTTTTGTCTATCGACTTCAGCCTCAAAAAAATAATAGGCGGATAGGTAGTTTCCAGAACCTATCCGCCCGGGTTTTTATCCCTCTACGGTGTAGCGCTAAAAGCGCCTGCACCACTTGGTCCAGACTTTTAATCAAGAAATTAAAACGGAACCCTAGGTGCACTTCTTTTTTATTTAAGAGAGTTTCAAAATTTACTTAATCAAGCTTTGATACAATATATAGTGAATGTCCCGAATGCGACTTTTTCCATATTGTATCATAATGTCTAAATTACTAATTTTAAAAATCCCTATTTTTAGTTAATACAAAAATACTTTTTGGAACAAATTCATTCTAACAGACATCAAAGGAGATTGTCAACCTTCTTTAGGTTAAGATATTATAAATACTATTCTTCCGGAAATACTTTATCCAACTTCTTTAAAAAAGACATTACATTACTAAGATGGGAGACAATTTTTGTCTCTTTTTCGTTATTTTTAGGGACCTCCGCTTCCATCTCTTCCGGGAACGAATTCCCGGCTATGCTGCTTTGAGCAATCTTTCCCTTATCATCGGTTGCTTCTTCTTTCTTTACCAACTCTTTCTTTGCAGTATTGATTGGAAACACGTTACTTTTCGGATTAGTCGGGCTAATTATCTCTTTTTTAACCTCATTATCAGCTTTGGATGAGCTTACCGGTTGAGTTTCTTTCTCCTTCCCATCACAGATGTTTACCGTTGCTTTTTCCGAGCTAACGTTATTAATAGGAGAATCAGCTTCTTCCTTAAACCGGTTTTCAACTCTAAATATTTTATTAGTATCCAACAATTCACTATGAATCCTATCTGCCCTGCGTATGATCTCCTCTTTCAACCGGGATCCCTCTTGGTTTAAAATATCGTAAGAATCGTTATCAAGATTTTTAAGATTTTTAAGATTTTTAAGGTTTTCAGGGTAGATTTCTAATTCATCCAGCCTATCAAAAATAGGGTTCATAGTGGATTCCGGATCCCGGAAGAACTGACTGCCCCGAATGCGAATAAAAGTCCAGCCAAGCCGTTCCAATAACGCCTGCCTTGATATATCCTCGGAGATTTTTCCCAAAGAATGAATCCGGTCACCATCACATTCAATAGCCAACCTTCGGCCGCCACCGTCGACCACTAAATCAATGGTATGGTAACCCACTTGCCATTTTGGTATAACCTGATAACCTGTTTGTAAAAGTATTTTTTGGACTTCTTTTTCCAGAGTAGTTTGGGATAAAGACTCTTTATCCAACCGGTTAACCTCTAATAAGGGAGCTTCTGCATATTCAATTAAGCGTCTGCGCAAATCGCCCGGTTTCAAATCAACTCCGGGGTTAACCGAATATACTACCCATAGTTGGTCTTTAGCCCGACTGGCTGCAACATTAAAACGTTTCTGATACAGCCCCTGATAACCGGAGTCCAACATTTTCATAGGTGGATTAGCACTCGGTCCGTAAACCATTGATAAAAACATTACATCCCGTTCATCACCTTGGAAATGAGCGGCATTACCACATACAATTTTCCGTTTGGCATACTCGTTTTCACTGATATGGCGCCGTAATATTTTATCAATCTCCCAAGCTTGATCGTCTCCTAATAAAGAGATTACTCCAATGGTTTTTTCTTGATATTCCGGTTGTTCCAGTAGCGATAAAATTATTGAAGCAACAGTTCTAGCCTCGATGAGGTTGATTTTTTCATCGGAAACCGCGCCCGAAACATGATATGGGACCAGCGCCGGTTTAATCCGGACTTTGCTGGTATCTCTTAGAGCTTTAATCCGTCCTCTATATGAAAGCTGGTTGCTGAACCCGATAATCTCCGGCATACACCGGAAATGTTCGAGCAAACAGATAGTACTGCCAAAAGAAGCTCTGGCTAAATCATAAACCGACATCTGTCCGTCATAAAGAACACTGTTCGGGATGGACTGCAAATGTTCAGCGATGAGATGCTCGACTACTTCAATTTTTTGACCGATAGCCAACGGACTGACCTGTTCATGGTCACCGACAATTATAACTTTTTCCGCCGGATAAAGAGCGATTAACCCCATCACATCACATTGACTAGCTTCATCGATTATCACCACATCAAAACGGGTATCACCGGGGTTAAAATTTTCGGCAACCCCGGCTAAAGGCATAATCCAAACCGGTACTGCTCTCCGGCATTCAGCCATTTTACGCCGGGCTTCAACACGAAGCCGGGGGGCCCGTTTACCCTTTCCTCTCCCAATCTTCTTCATAATATCCAGATAACCGACTAAAGACATCCTTTCATTGATTCGGGTCCGTTTAAGCTGGGCCTCCCAAGCCCTGACCTCGATTAGTTGGGAAGTGACGCTGCGCAAGTCGGAGCTTAATCCTTCAATCTTTTGTTGTAACTCAATTAAGGAGACCTGACCACGTCGATCCAGTTCGTCATTTAGCTGACGCCAGCGCCAGGCAGCTATGATATTGCCGGGAACCGTTTCCTGACCGTGAAGGCCTTTCCGTAAACGAATCTCCTTTGCCCAATTTGGAGCTTGATCTTCCAAAATTTTTAGCAATGAATTACGGCGCTCCCAATTAATCCGTTTATTGCTCAAAACTAATAATTGCTGAAAAGCCAGTTCATATGCGGTAACATCTAATGATTGAACCGCTTTCAGTAAATCGGCCGCTACCTTTGAACAATTTGTTCCAAAGTTTATTAACTTATACTCAACTTTTTTAAACTGCTCGTTAAACTCATCGTAATGAAGATAATCAGCTTTAGCCCTCAGAATCGTTTGTAAAGAACCGGATGCCGCCTCTTTTAAACGGATTATTTCACCGGAGGGTTTTAAGTTCGGCGGGTACTCAGCTAAAAAGAACTCCCAGTTAAATCCATAGCTCTTTAACACCGCTTCCAATGGCTTCCAGGATTGTTGATACCATTCCAAACAATTAGTAATAATCTTGCTAAATTGCCAGGCGGCTGTTTCCGGTTCTGCACCAAGCTCGGCGGCAATCGGCGCCCCGCCGGAAGCTACTTGGAGATCCCAGCGGTCCGATAATTCCCGGCGGAGAATTTTTAAGCGCAATAAATCAGCAACGGCCCTAAAATGCTCAATATTTACCGGCTCTTTCCCTTTCACCTTGACATTTTTAATTAATTTAGCCCAAGCTGGATGAATGATCCTTTCAACCTTAGTAAGCTTGGTTTTGACTCCTTTTTCTAACTCACTAATAATGCTGGTAACTGTCAACAATTGATTCTCTAAAGTATCTAAACCGGTTAATTCCGGTTGATGGTGCAACAGGTTTTCTTTGCATGAAGCGGAAAACTCCATGGTTTTTTCAATTAATTCAATTAGCGAATCCCATGGCCGCCGGTACTCCCCACCCTTATAGCCGGCATAAAGCGCAGCGTTCTTCCAGGACTCCTCTTGAGAGATATAGGATACCGCCTTATTTATACGGGCAGCCAGCGATTCCAGATCAACGGAAGTATATTTTATTTCGGCTTCATCCCATAGTTCGGAACGAAACTCCGGTTTTAAATTCGAAAAAACCTGCATTTCATCGAGAAACCGTTTAAAATCTTCAGGTTGCAGTAAATCGGACGGGGTAGGAATTGTATAGGCCAGCTCGGCTTCATCTTCAGGAGTTAGACTGATATTTGTTTGATAAAGTTCATTTAATTCAATATCAGACAATGGTAAAATGCTACCGGCGGTAACCGGTTTGGGGATCCAGTCGTTAAGCCCGAATTCCCGGGCTACCTTCCGGGCCGCTTCAGCCGGAATATAACGTTCACTACTTATATTCAGCTCCTGGTACTCGGTACTTCTTGCTTCCACCAATTCTTGGCGGGTTGTTTTAAGCGCCTCAATTATCTCTTTCCTTTGAGCGGCCAAATTGGTGGCTTTCGTTTTTAAGTCCGTAGGATTAGCAGTGCTCAAACGGTTAACAATTCCCTCAATTGATTCCTCCAACTGCTGCCGCCCGGCGCTATCACTATCAAGCACACTAACACAAAGGGGACGCAGTTCCGGTACTACTTGATCCCTTAAAACCCTTAAAGCTTTGGTTGTATGACTGGTAACCAAGACGCTTTTTCCTTGGGATAAAAAATGCCCGATAAGATTGGCAATGGTATGGGTTTTACCGGTGCCGGGCGGTCCTTGGACCAAAACTCCGTGATGCTGCTCAATACTCCTGGCTATGGAGATCTGTTCCGGATTGGCCGGTTTGCCTAGTAAAATATCTTCCGGTTCCGACCAGGAGTCTTCAGGAATCGGCTCGATTTCTTCCTTTTCAACTCCGGATTCTACTCCGACAATGTTCAATAAATGTTCGGGAAGTTCCGGACGTTCTTTCAAATCTTCCAATATCGCTTCAATTGCTAACCCGAACCCCTGGAAACGGTCTCTGACAAATAGTACCGGAGATCTTCCGATTCGCGGCTCCCGGCTTTGATTTTCCGGAGACAAACTCTCCAGAAATTCACCCCTTGGTGATAAATGGTTGACTAATTGCTTCAAATATTCGGAAGTGACTGAACCTCCCAACGGATGGTACATGCCCCCTCCTAGCTCAGCATGAAACCCGGCGATCATACGGCCGTCTATATCCGGTATCGCTCTGAATAAAGCGGAGTCGATTTGAACTTCGGAATCGGTCTCGGAGATAATAAACTCCGGGATGCCCGGATTGAAATCCAACTGTACCTTAACCAATAAAACCGGATGATGAATATGGCCATCCTCACGCTGCCAACTCAATATACCGTCACCAATGATGATCTCGATTCGTTCCGATTCTTTTTGATGCCAGCCGTAGAGGTCATAAAAACGCTCAAAAACCTTCATAGCATTCCGGGCCGGCCGTTCTTTCGCAGCCCATTCGTTACGGGTCCGATTCCAATTATTTAAGAGATCAATCCGTTCTATATCGGTTATGAATTCTTCCAAAACCGGTTGGTCATTTTCACTCCTGCTTTTAGTTGCCTTAACCTTAACTTCCGACTCCGGATCTTCCCATCCCGGTTCCAACCATTCCAATAAGACTTCCGGCGGTTCCGGCGCCATAGTTAACTTGGGACGGCGTACTTTTAAAATAAAATCATCGGCGCTAAAGTTGGTATCAGTTTCAGGCCCGTTGGTTGGCCATAGATTTCCTTTGATAACAGCTGCATGTTCGGGTAAATCGCGGAACCACAAAACCCACCGTTCTTGATTAATTTGGCGTTTTACCGGATTCCTATGCTGATGTAAGGCTTGGAGATAGCGGTATACTTTTATTAAACGTTCGCGACCTATTTCATTATGTAACATCTTAAAATACCTCGTTTTAAGCTTATTTTCATTGCTTTATCACAAGGAAATTTATTATGCTCTTCGCTATCGACCGGCTTAATCCTCTATAAAAGATTGAGGTTTCTTCCAATCGTTAAAAGCAAAAACAAATTAAGGAACTGTTGAAAAAATAGACAATAAATGGATGTCTTAATAAAAATATGATGGCCATGCTGATTTTAAAACTCAATTATGAAATATAGGCAAAAACAAAAGATATAGTAATATTGACTAGATAGTCGTCCACGCCAGCTTCCGCTGCGCACCCGAAAGTATGAAAATAAGGCTGGGTGTATAAGTTAATTTAAATATCTATCATATCAAAACATTCCTAAAGCCGAATGTATTGTCAAATTAATGAATTTAAATTAACTTATTTCAGCTGTAATAGGATAAAGTAAATACTTTTTCAATACATTTGCATTTGGCTTTAGAAATGCAAATACTGGGGATAAGAAATTTACTTCATCCTATCTGACAAGCATCGATAGCATTTTCTAAGATTTGGGAACCCGGCAAGCAGGTCTCCCGTTCTTTTAAACGAATTATTAAATATGCCTCAACCACGAATAAGCTGAAATTAGCAAACGGTGGTTCTTTTTTTTAGCTGTTTTTTATGGCAAAATAAATAACAAGAGCAGTTTCATAATTCCTGATTGTTAATTTGACACAATTATGATTAATTATGAACCCGCTTAATGAGGTAAAACCATAATGTATAATGACTTTCAACTGAATGAACAAAAACCGGCCTACCTTCAAATAAAAGACTATCTCAAGGGTTTAATCTTAAACGGAGCCATTCAACCCGGTTCCCGGCTTCCATCAACCCGGGAGTTCAGTCTAATACTGAAGGTAAGTCGTAATACAATTATTCAGTCATATCAATATCTTGAAGATGATGGTTTTATTTATACCATCAAAGGCCAAGGCGCTTTCGTGGCCAGGGTTGAAACAAACTCTCAAACCGGCCCCGAACTTAATTGGCCGGCTTTAGTTACCGAGTATACTCATAAAAGTATTGACCTGGATATCGAAAAAAAAGAATTAAAATGGGTAAAAGACTTGATTTCCTTTAAAAGCATCGCACCCGACGAATCCCTTTTTGAAATGGAGGAATTTAAAAGGGCTTTTTTAAATAGAATTTCCATTAATGGATCCAAACTATTAAATTATGGTTATGCCAAAGGATATAAACTGCTGATCGAATACCTAACCGGTTATATGAAGAATAAAGGCGTCGATACCGGAGGTAAGGATATCTTAATCACCAATGGTTTTACCGAAGCTTTCAACCTGATGTTGCTGGCGCTGACCAACCCCGGCGACCGGGTTATTTGCGAAAATCCTACTCACAATACCGCCATCAAGATAATGAAATTAAATGGTTTACAAATTACCGGCATCCGAATGACTGAAACCGGTATCGACCCGGAAGAATTGGAAAAACAGCTTTCTCTGGGAGCTTATAAATTGGGCTATTTGATACCTTCTTATCATAATCCGACCGGGATTGTAATGCCGTTGGAAAACCGGTTAAAGATCTACCAAAGCTTTTCCCGATATAAAATACCATTGCTGGAAGACGGTTTTAACGAAGAACTCAAGTTTACCGGCTCCCATGTGGCCCCGCTGACGGCTTTGGCCGGAACCGGCAATAATATCGTTTATCTCGGCAGTTTTTCCAAAGTACTGTTTCCGGGGATCCGGGTGGGCTGGATCATGGGTGATTCCGAACTGATTTCAATGCTGGAAAG
Source organism: Bacillota bacterium (assembly GCA_023435225.1). Taxonomy (GTDB): domain Bacteria; phylum Bacillota; class UBA4882; order UBA8346; family UBA8346; genus UBA8346. The sequence continues at coordinate 20,835 of JAEYRX010000002.1, read as the reverse complement.
TGTCAAACGCAGCCTGAATATTCATACATCCACCCTTGATCAGGCTCTTTTATTGGAGTATCTACAAACAGGGCAATTTGAAAAATACCTTAAGAAAGCCCGGAAATTTTACCGGGAGCACCACCAGACAGCGGTAGAGCTTGCTGAAAAATACATCCCGTGTAAACGAATTCTAGGCGAGGGCGGGCTTCACATTTTCATTGAATTAGAGGATATCAATGCCCGGGAAGTACTGGCCGAGTGTTATAAAAGAGGCGTCCTCTTTATCCCCGGCGACATCTTTTATGTAGACGACAACGGCTCTAATACTTTTCGGCTGGGAATCTCCAGAGTCAGTCCGGCCGAGATGCAACAAGGGTTCAAGATCATCGGTGAAGTAGTTCAATCTTTAATAAAATAGTTTTTATATCTTTTCTCTGTGTCTCCGTGCCTCTGTGGCTAATTATAATAGGCCACAGAGACACGGAGGAACTCAACCATCGTATTAATGACCTCAAATTAATAAAAAGGAGAATCGTTATGCGTACTTTTAGTAAATCCCAAAAGCTCGAAAATGTTTGTTACGATATCCGGGGGCCGGTCCTGGATGAAGCTCAGCGGTTGGAAGCGCAAGGTATTAAAATTTTAAAGCTGAATATCGGAAATCCGGCTCCTTTTGGCTTGGATGCGCCGGAAGAGATTCTCCATGATATTAATCATAATCTGTATAAAGCTGAAGGTTACTGCGACTCCAAAGGGATCTTACCAGCTAGACAAGCGATTTTAGAAAATTGCCGGAACAAAGGAATCAGGAACATTGGGATTGACGACATTTATATTGGAAACGGCGTCAGTGAGATGATTATGATCTCCATGCAAGGGTTGCTGGACCGTGGCGACGAGGTTTTAATTCCCTCTCCCGATTATCCTCTTTGGACTGCGGCTACTAACTTGGCTGGTGGAACTCCGGTTCACTATATCTGTGATGAACAATCCGCTTGGATTCCGGATATCCGCGATATCAAAAATAAAATCACACCTAAAACAAAGGGTATAGTGATCATTAATCCCAACAATCCCACCGGAGCATTATATCCGAAAGAAGTCTTGCAACAAATTGTGGATATCGCGGCGGAACATGGATTAATCCTTTTTGCCGACGAAATTTACGACAATATTCTATATGATGATAACCGGCATACAACACTGGCTTCATTATCGGATGACGTCTTTTTCGTATCAATGAACGGTCTTTCAAAGTCCCACCGGATAGCCGGTTACCGGGTAGGATGGATGGTAGTCAGCGGTAAAAAAGAAATAGCCCGTGACTATATCGCCGGATTGAATATGCTTACTTCAATGCGGCTTTGCAGCAATGTTCCGGCTCAGTATTCCATTTCAAATGCTTTGAACAATTTTCAGAGTATTAAGGAGTTGACCAGACCCGGTGGGCGGCTTAGAGAACAACGGGATTTTGCTTACCGGCGCATTAATGAGATTCCGGGTTTATCATGCACTAAACCCCAAGGGGCGCTTTATCTGTTTCCCAAGATAGACACCAAACTTTTTAATATCACCAATGATGAACAATTCATTATGGATCTGCTGATAAAAGAGCGAATACTGATGGTTCAAGGAACTGGTTTCAACTGGCGCGATCCCGACCATTTCCGGGTGGTTTTCTTACCTAGTGTGGAAGTGTTGGGAGCAGCTCTTGATGGTTTGGAAAGGTTTTTAAGCGGTTATAAGCAACAGAGCTTGGGTGAGATGGTGGGGTAACGCTCCGTAGCGTACCCCCATCTCTCAGTTTACATCAAGGTCAGCTTAATCTATTGGAAATTGATTTCTTGTGTAATTACCTTTTGAAGTTCGCCCATAAGCGGAGGTGATTTTCAAAACCATGCCATTTTATGGGCTTAGTTTGAGTTAAACTAATCTCCTAATTGGATTCCAATAATTACTAATAAATTACATATATACTTTAGAATTGATATAAAATCGATTATTATCCCACTTCCCCCCCGTTTCTATCTCCGTTTACATTGACATCTTCAAAATTTTTCTACAAAGATATAGTCTACATCTATGTTAGAATTAAACATATACTATATTTATTGCATTACGTTTTTATCAACAAGACTTCATTTACAATTACTTTCAAAATTTCACCCATATAATTCAAAAAGGGGCGCGTGACACAATTGACCAAAAAAAAAGTTACCCTACTGCTAGCGATATTGGTTATATTGATTGCATCATTACCCGGAATTAAAATTATCGCTGAAGCGCTTCAACGTCAGACCGCCTATCAATTAACGGTAAACGGTGAAAAGTGGGTTATCGTCTCCAAAAAAGACTCCCTAGAAAAATTATTAAATAAATATCAACAACATTACTTAGTAAACATTGATAAGCATGCTAAGATAAAGAAGATTTCTTTTTCCCAAGATGTTAAAATCGAAGAAATACGGATTAATCCCAAAGAAATCGTAAGTTTAAAAACAGCCAAAGAAAAAATCTATGCCGCTCAATCCGAAGCGGAAATAATTGAAGTCAAACGGGGCGATAACTTCTGGGATCTAGCCAAAGCCCATAAGCTTAGTGTAGAAAAACTGGAGATCTTAAACCCGGATACCGATCCGGATAAACTTTTCCCCGGGGACAAACTGGTGGTTAAACCCTTCGATCCGGTTTTGGATGTAGTCGCCGAACTTGAAAATACAGTAGTTGAGTCGATTCCATTTAAGATAGAATATAGAAGAGATCGTAATCTTTATCAACATCAGAAAACAATCCTCCGTGAAGGTATCGAAGGAAAAAAAGAAGTCGGTTATAACATTACTTTATTCAATGGTTATCAGAGTTCTCTTAAGGTAAAAAATGAAAAAACTCTTAAAGAACCGGTCAATGGCATAGTCCGGATTGGCACCAAGACAACCGTTTCCAGAGGCGGCCGGATAAATTACGGGGTAGTCAGCGGTAAAAGGATATCCAGCCTTTTCGGTTTCCGAGTCCATCCGATTACCGGCCGGCGGTTGTTTCATGACGGAATCGATATAGCCGCCAGATATGGTAACGGAGTCTATGCCTATACCGATGGTAGAGTAGTTCAGGCCGGCTGGAACGGTGGTTACGGTAGATCCATCTTAATCGATCATGGTAACGGTTTGAAGACCAGATATGGGCATTTATCAAAGATTTATATTAAAGTTGGTCAAAGAGTCCGAACCGGTCAGACAATCGGCGCCATCGGTTCCACTGGTAACAGTACCGGTCCTCATCTTCATTTTGAAGTTCTGAAATATGGTCAGAGAAAAAATCCGTTAAATTATCTCTAAGGAAGCGCTGATTAATTGAATAAGTGACGATTTTGTGCTTCGCAGAATTCGGCGGTAAACCCTTTAATTGATTTACTTGGTAAAATAGGCGCCAATCAGGAGCGAAAACTACCTGAAAAATATTTTCTCAAGAAAAGCTATCCACTAGTCAGGGATTTGGCAGCCCGAACTTTGGTAAAAATCGGCCAACCGGCTCTACCGGCGTTAAATATCAAAGTTGAATCCACTGACAGTTTTGAAACGCAACAAGCTATCGACGCCATCGGTGGAATTACCGCCAAAACCAATGACCAAAGCTCTTTATCAGTTTTGTTGCAGGCTTTTATTGCTTACAAAAATAATAATATAACGGTCTGGAAAATAGTCCGGGCCCTCAGCGCTTTCAACTCGGCTGTTGTTCTGGAACCGCTGATGGAAACACTGAAAAGCAACCCAAATCCGCCAATTTGCTAGGAAGCAGCCAGGAGTCTAGGACAAGTAGGAATTTCGACTCCGGAAGTCAGAACAGTATTACAAAAAGCTTTGAAAGATAAAAATAGTGAAGTTAAAAAAGCCGCCAAAGTCGCATTATCCACTTTATAAAAAAATTGTTTTCATCCGTATTTAATCCGGGTAAATCCGTGTCTAAAATATTTTTGGAAAGACCGTTATTATCAAAGGAAGTACTAATGCAAATACTTTCCATTAAGAAATTAAACCGAAATACTGTAAACGAATTCTTATTGCTAAATTTTGGCTTGTTTTTAGTGGCATCCGGTATTCATTTCTTTAAAATCCCCAACCACTTTGCCACCGGCGGTGTCAGTGGCCTGGCTATTACTATTCAGCATTTCTCCGTTGGGATAAGTGTCGGACCGCTAATGCTTATTATCAACATCTTACTTTTACTGGCCGGTTATGCGTTAATCGGGTCTAATTTCGGATCTAAAACAGTTTACTCCAGTTTTGCGCTTTCAGGTATGGTTTGGCTTTTAGAAAAACTATTACCCATGACTACGCCTTTTACCAACGATACTATGCTGGAACTGATTTTATCCATTTTATTACCGGCGGTTGGCTCAGCCATTGCTTTTAACCTCAATGCCTCCACCGGCGGCACAGATATCGTGGCCAAAGTTTTAAATAAAATGACCGCCATTGATATCGGCAAAGCTCTCTTAATAGTTGATTTTGCCATTATAGTTGCGGCCGGTTTCGTTTATGGGGTCCGTATCGGCTTGTATTCCTTTTTAGGATTAATTTTTAAAGCATTCCTGATAGACTCGGTTATCGAGAGTTTAAATCTCCGTAAGCAACTGGTGATAGTCAGCGAAAAACCGGAGATGGTACGGAAATATATCACCGACAACTTACACCGGGGAGCTACCATTCATCTAGCTTTCGGCGCCTTTACCAATGAGAGAAAACATGTAATTACCACCGTTGTATCCCGAAGTCAAGCCGTCGCTCTACGAAAATACATCCGAGAAATCGACCCCACTTCTTTTATCACAATCACCAATACTTCGGAGATTATTGGAAAAGGATTTCGGAGTGTTTAAACTGTAAGTTAATTCGAAGAAGTATAGGCGCGAGACGTGAGGCGCAAGTAAAAAGTATGGTTTGGTTATTAGCTATTATTATCCTATCGTCTTTAGCCTGTGGCCTTTTCCTTTCGCCTTTCGCCTATTTGCCTCTCGCCTATAAATTATCCATTATCACCTGGGGTATCTTCTCTAACGAGGCCACTTTCATGACCGCTCCAATCTCCGCTGCTTCTTTGGGCATGCCGTATACCACACAACTGGCTTCATCTTGACCGATAGTATAAGCTCCGGCATTGCGCATTTCCAGTAAGCCTTTGGCTCCGTCCTGTCCCATTCCTGTTAAAATAACTCCGATTGCATTTGATCCGGCGTAAGTAGCTACCGATTGAAACAAAACCTCCACTGATGGGCGTTGATGGAATACTAACGGGCCATCCTTAACTTCCACATAAAAACGGGCGCCGCTCCGTTTGAGAACCATATGTTTATTGCCGGGGGCAATCAACACCTTACCCGGAGCCACCAGTTCTTGATCCTCCGCTTCTTTTACTTCCAGTTTGCATAAACTATTCAGCCGGTCGGCAAATGACTTGGTGAAAAATTGCGGCATATGTTGAACCACTAAAACCGGAGGAGTCTCTACCGGTAAATGTATTAACACTTCTTTGATGGCTTCGGTTCCACCGGTTGAAGCGCCAATAGCAATTATTTTATGAGATGATTTCAATAAAGCTTTGGAAGTTACAGTCTCAACCCGGTTGGGCTCCAACTCCAGACGTTTGAACTCTTTCATCTTAGAAACGGCTTTAATCTTCTCAATCAACTGTTCACTCATATCCTGCACTGAGTAAGAAGCGCCCGGTTTGGCCATTACTTCAGCGGCCCCCAACTCCAAAGCCCGGATCGCCACCTCGCAGCCTTCTTTGGCTAAAGAACTGACGATAATAACCGGCAATGGATAATAGGTCATCAACTTTTCCAAGAAAGTCAAACCGTCCATCCGCGGCATTTCGATATCCAGAATTACTACATCCGGTTGTAAATAAACAATTTTATCCCGGCCGATATAAGGATCGGGAGCTGCGCCAACAACCTCTATCCCCGGATCTTTGGCCAATTCCTGGGTAAAAATCTTCCGAACCATGGCGGAATCGTCGATTATTAATACTTTAATTTTCTTTTCCATACCAATCATCTCTTCTAATATCGTGAATTTTGTAAATTAAAATCTCGCCGGTCCCACTGTTGAAGATTACCTTCCGGCCAAACTCTCCTCTGATATCCCGGGTGACAACTTCAATCCGGTATTTTTTCAACAATTTCTCAGCCAGTTCCGCATTTTGTCCACCAATTAGTGACTTAAAGTTCTTATTTTCGCCTCCGCCGACTATATGGGATCTTAAGTCGGTTATCTTCGAACCCATATCCAACATTAATTTGATCAAATGTGGAATGGCAATCTCTCCGAATTTTCCATTGCTTTCTTTATCAAAGGGTTTACTGTAAATATAATGATTCATTCCACCGAATTTCTTAAGACTATCCCATATACAAACAGATACGCAAGAGCCTAATACCGTATGAATCAAATGTGGTTCCTGACTAGTAAAGATATAGCCGGGATGTAAAAAATAAGTTTTTAATTCTTCTACGATGTTAATCACATCCTTTATTCAGTTCAAAGTCTGAAGTTCGAAGTCTAAAGTCTGAAGTCTGAAGTCTGAAATTCTTAAAGTTTATGCTTTCGACTTTATACGGTAATTTTTAGCTGTTTCGTAAGTAAATCGTCGGTTGTAAATATTGATAACCATGCTCTTTATTAAGCAGGCTTTCAGAATGGCCAATAAACAACAGACCACCCGGAGTTAAGACTTGATGGAATTTTCGGACCAATTGTTGTTGGATTTCAAAATTAAAATAGATCATGACGTTCCGGCAAAAAATAAGGTCAAACTTATTATTAAAAGGAAATGGGTCCATCAGATTAAACAATCGGAAAGTAATAAGTTCTTTCAGTTCCGGTTTTACCTGGTAAGCTTCTTCGGTCCGGTTAAAATATTGCATTAAGTAATAAGAGTCCATATCTTTCTTTATACTTAGCGGATAAAAACCGTTTTGAGCCGCTATTAACGTCCGGTTACTAATATCAGTGGCCAATATTTTAATGGAAATCTCCGGCGGAAGCCAATCTTTAAGGACCATTCCTAATGTATAAGGCTCTTCTCCGGTTGAGCAACCGGCGCTCCAAACCCTGATCTCCTGATTAGTAAAAATCCGGGGGTTCTTCTCCAGGATAAACCGGAGTTGACTCCGGATAAACTCGAAATGATTATTCTCCCGGAAAAAACTTGACTGGTGGACGGTTATCTCATCGATAAAATCAGTCCGGATCTGGTTTTTCACACCATTGGCAATCAGATAATACAATTCATCATAAGAGCGTAAATTATGTCTGCGGATCAGTTTATCCAGTTTCCCCTCCAGCATTTCCTTTTTGGGTTGAATTCCGCAGTTATCATATATAAAACTCCTGAATTGTTCAAACTGGCTGTCATTTAAAGGCATTATGCATATCCTTCATATTTAGAGTAAACTTTAAAAAACTTAATCCCGTAAAGTAATTATGTTTAAACCTCGATCCGGCAAGTCTGGATTATAAAACTGCTTAATACGGTACTTGTAGGTGCAGGGCAAAAGTAAAGCTAGAAAAAATTTTCTGTTTAAATTATCGGCATTAAAAAATAAAATCTAGATACTCTTTTCAGTTGTTTCTTGGTAGATAAAAGAAAAACCCCTTGGTTTAAGAGGTATTAATTATAGTATTCAGGCCAAAGTTTTTAATGGTTTCAGCTATTTCTCGTAATCATTATGAAATTCTCATGACCAAATGTGCGTTTCAAAAAAATCGACAACCACTCCCTCTCCTTGAGCCGTTGTTTATTTTGCAAGTTCAGGAAAGGGAAAGTACGAAATATAGCGCCTTTTTTTATTTAGGCTCGAAGAAAGTATATCAAAAAGCAGTTTTCGGTATCTTTCCCCTTTCTCAAGCCCGGAAATTATCAATCTCCAAGAAAGAGGGGAAAGCGCCAATGTTTAAATAAGCAAAATACAACTCTTGGGTGAGGCTATCTACGCCGCCTCACGGCAAAGCTTTATCATGATCATAAGCTCGAGGTATAATACTTCCACTTAATTTGCTTGAACCTGAAAAAAGTCCGGGACAGGTTACCAATTATTGCGTAAATGCCCTCAAAGATGAACTAAATTCTGCTATTTACCTTTCCCATTAGGCTTTGATCGGCGTTTATTCAGCTATTTATAATAAAATCAGGCTGAATAAATCGCCAAGCATCATTAAATATGCTATGAGTATGTGAAAGCTTAGTCGTATGACTTAGTTCATCTTAAATATTTAACGATTTTTTCAAAAGTTGATACCTTAAATTATTGATTTTACTGCATTAAAATTAAAACGCGAAAGTTGTATTTATTACTTTAGCCCGGTCCCTATTACTTTGGAAACGCATACTTTAGGAATAAATAACTAAATAAGGAGGAATCACTATTATGGTTCCTGAAGAAAATATATTTGAGGCCACCCAGGTTTTTTGCCCGGGGGGAACAGTCTATACCATTCAACCAGGAGATTCCCTCTATACTCTGGCCCAAAGATTTAACACTACGATCCAGGCTATAACGGCTGCTAATCCGGGGATTGATCCTGCTAATTTACAATTAGGTCAAAAGATCTGTATACCCGTAGCTCCCACTCCCGGCCCTTGTCCCGGAGGGTTCATTTATACTGTAAGAGCGGGGGATACTTTCTTTAGCATCGCCCGGCGTTTCGGGATTGCGGTTGCTGCTTTGTCCGCCGCTAATCCGGGGGTTGACCCAAATCGGCTCCTGATTGGACAGCAAATCTGTGTTCCCGCTCCAGCTCCTGCGCCAGGCCCCTGCCCGGGAGGGTTCCTGTATACCATTGCAGCAGGAGACACTTTTTACAGTCTGGCAAGACGCTTTAACATCACCCTTCTATCCTTGATCTCAGCCAATCCTGATGTAGATCCCGCCAGGCTGCAAATCGGCCAGCAGATCTGTATCCCAGCCCCCGCTCCTTCACCAGTTCCATGTGCGGGAGGGTTTCTTTACACAATAGCCTCGGGAGATACATTTTTCAGCCTGGCCAGACGTTTTAACACCGGTGTAGATGCCTTAATCACCGCCAATCCCGGTGTAAATCCTGAAAGCTTATTTGTAGGCCAACAAATCTGTATCCCGGTTCCGACTCCACCGGCGGTTTCATGACAGGTAGGAGATGTTTCTTACTAATATTGATATAGAGGCTTGACCTAATTTAAAAAGGTCAGCCTCTTTTTAGATCAAAGCTTCCTTACATACGGGAATGCTTTTTAATTTGTACACTTGTAAAATGAAGTAATCTTAATGCCTTATTTTTTCGAGATACTCAATCCTTTATCTTTTCTCCATTCCGCATAAAAGACGTTTTTCACATTATTAATTCCTTGAAGTCGCAGTTGATTTTCCAGCCAGGCCATATCAAACCCGGCTCCCTGTAAATTGTTTAATAAAACTTTTCCATCACTAATTAAAGTCAGCGGTAAAAAAACCGGCTTCTCCGGCAAATTTAAATCTTTTCTGGTTGGATTATCCTCCGGTGAAGATTTAAGAACACTTAATGAACCATTCAACTCTAAAATACCATATTTAACTTCACTAATAGAGAAAACTCCCTTTTGACGCAGTAAGTTCAATAACTGGTCTAGGTTAATTTTATTTCGTTTCATTTCTTTCCGGTCAATCTGACCATCCCGGATAATAACTGCAGGGCTACCTTCAAAAAAATCCCTAATTTTTAGTGATTTCTCCGCCAGTAGCTCAAAAATAAAAATAAGTACACCCCATAGCATAATGGGATATATTAATGAAAATAGATTTAATTTTTCATCAAAAACGCCATGGACAAAAATTTCCCCGATTACAATTGAGGAAATGAAATCAAATGGCGTGATTTGGCTGATTTGGGTTTTTCCCAAGATTTTTGTAACCGTAAATAAAACAGCCAGACCAGTTAAAATCCTTATAGTGACGTTAAGAATATTCATGATTACCCCCAGTGATAAATATAGTATGTTTATAAAACTGAAAATCATTTATTTTGAAATTGTTAACCAAACTTTATCCTGCTCTCCATCGGTTTATTGACGAATGATTCCGGAATCGTTTCCGCAGCAATGACCTTTTTATTTGGAATCGGTTTGATCATATTTTGATTATTAAGGAATTAACACATCCTATGGAGGTTTAAATAAATGAAAAACCTATATTATGTTCTACATAGTAAGAACCGCAATATTAATCTTAAAAGAAACAAAAAAGATAACCCGTCCTGAATCCGGACGGGTTTATGTTTTAGTTATATGTTATTGAAATTATGAAAAAATCAAAAGGTTTAATCAAGTTCTACTTTAAGCATACAGGCAGCCTGCTAATCTTTGTAACCCTTAAAAAATTATTATGTTCTTAGCAGGAGTTTCCTGGAAAAGCATAGAATAATTTTAAGATTGGCAGGGGCGCCTTAATAGTCCCAATATTTTTAAACAACGACAAACCGACACACATTTTTAGCCTGGAGAATCCAGGCCCTTTTTTTATTCTTCTTTTTATTATAGGCCCGGTCAAAGTTTATCAAAAAAATATCTCTGGTATCGTTCCCCTCTCCCCAGCCAACATGAAGCGGATTCGAATGGAGGAGGGACTGAGTGTCTAAAACCACTATACTAGGGCCGTCTTGATCCTTCCTACGTGATTACGCGGGAAGGCCGACAGCTTGAAATAACCCTAAAGATGGGGGCCTACCTTTCAAAACAAATACTTCTTTTCCATAACCAATAAAAAAATAAAAACGTCCGACCCCCAAAACCCCGGCAATGATAAAATCATTAATTCCTCTAACGAGAATACCCCAAAACTTTCCATTCCATTTTGGCGATAAAGTGATACCCGCCGGAATCACAACTCAGTCTTTAACGCCATATTTTCGATTCAATAATAAATTTACCCAAGTCATACCTATTGACCAGATCGAAGCGGCGATTAAGTTGGAAGCCGCAGTCATGGTGTCTACCGGATAAATATATTTTAATTGAAAAATAGTCATGACGGCATAAATCGCAAACCAGAGAAATGTCCCATAAAGCCAGCCTTTTAAATAAATATTGACACCGGATACCGTCTTTAGAAACATGGAAAAACCAATCCCCAACACCCCCTGAAAAATGAGGACCACAAATTCGGCAAAGATAATTTCAATTAACCCTTGGGGTTTATGATTATACGCCAATACTGCCGCAAAGTCCAAATAGCGGTATTTGGTCAAGTGAAGTCCATACATAATATACGAAAATATAGACTGAAACGGCCACCCGGCCATACCCGCAATAAATCCTTGGGTTAACCGATCCGTCATTTCAAATTTCATTTTCCAGCCCCTCTCATCAAACAGGCCAAACTTAACAAATAATGCTTAAATTAGTATACCCATCTTAATCCCAAAAATGGAATGACCAAACATAAAAATACGTTCAAGAGCTATTATTACCAAAATAAATTATAATTTTACTCACCGCTAATTATAGTTATTCTAATAAATAATCTACACCAACTAATAGAAAGTTTAAGGAAGCGCTGATTAATTGAATAAGTGACGATTTTGTGCTTCGCAAAATGCCTAATGCCGCATATTTGCTCAATCGGATTAATCAGCGCTTCCTTAGTATCATTACCACTTCAATATTAGCCATAAGATAAGAAAAACCGAAAGGATTCCCTCCCGGTTTTTAATCTCTTCTTTTCTTCCATGCTATAAATATCTTTTCTTTAGCACTAATTTGTATTCTTAAGATTTTTTGTTAGAGCCGCCCGAATATCATCGATAATGTTTTTCTTGGCAAGGAGCAATAATTTATCTCCCGCTTCAATAACTACTCCTCCATTAGGAATGATATACTCTTCCTTTCTAGTAATTAAGACAATTAAAACCTTTTTAGGCAAGCCGATTTCGACAATTTGTTTACCAACCAATTCACTCTCTTTTGGAATTACAATCTCAGTAAGTTCATTGGTTGATTTAATAGAAGGTATATAATCTTGCAATGACCTTTGCTGACCCAAAGCTGTTGCGGAAACTCCCAGCCATTTGGCAACTACGGGTATTGTAGTTCCTTGTAATAACGCCGATGTGAGGACAATAAAAAATACTACATTGAAAATGGTATCGGTTCCCGGCACTCCAGCCAGCAGTGGAAAAGTTGCTAAAACAATCGGCACCGCTCCCCGCAAACCCACCCATGATATTAAAGACTTCTCTTTTAACTTCATCTTGGAAAACGCTAATACCGCAAAAACACTAACTGGTCGTGCTATTAAAATAAGAAATATTGAAACCAACAATCCAACTCCGATTATCGGTACGAGTCGCGAAGGAAACACCAATAATCCAAGGGCGATAAACATCGTTAATTGCATTAACCAAGCCAAACCGTCATGGAAATTAATTAAACTCTTTTTATGAATAAAATCGCTGTTGCCGAGGACGATTCCAGCGATATAAACCGCTAAAAAGCCGCTTCCTTTCAAAAAAGCCGTGATTCCATATATTAATATAACCACCGAAAGGGTAAAAACCGGATAAAGTCCTTCATGTTTTAAGCGCAAGCGGTTGATCAGAATGACCATCATTTTCCCGGATAAATAGCCTAAAATAGCGCCTATAACCATTTGACTGAAAAATAACAATAAGAAATCCCAAAACGAACTTGTTTTATTAAGAATGAGTTGAATAAAACCTAATGTTAGGAAGATTGCCATCGGGTCATTACTGCCTGACTCAAATTCCAATAAAGGCTTGAGTTTTCCTTTTAAACTGGCGTTTTTTGATTTAAAAACTGAGAATACGGCTGCAGCATCAGTCGAGGATACAATTGCCCCCAACAACAAACCATGTAATATTGATAGTTTTAATACCCAAACAGTAAACAGCCCTACTAGGACTGCCGTAATCAAAACACCTAAAGTCGAAAGAGAAATGCCTTTCCAAAAAACGGAACGGGTACTCTGCCAATCCGTTTCCAGTCCGCCTTCAAACATAATGAACACTAGTGCAATTACTCCTAATAACTGCGCCATCCAATAATTATCGAAATATATACCGCCAATCCCGTCTGAACCGGCAAGCATTCCTATGGAAAGAAAAATAAGAAAGCCGGGTATTCCAAAACGATCCGATAATTTGCTGGCAAAAATACTAATTACGATTATTACCGCTGATATTAATAGAATAGTTTCAATTGAAATGACAACTCCCCCATTCACTGGGCTTTTTACATTTATTATAACATAATACCGCATATTTGCTCACACAAAATCGGATTAATCAGCGCTTCCTTAGCAAAATATCCTTATTGCTAAAACTTTATATTTATAAATGCCTCCCGGCGCCTCCACAGTAAAAATTTCATTTACCTTTTTAAACAATAAAGCTTTACCCATTGGCGATAAAAAAGAGATATCATTGTAATCGATCTTATTGTTATGTGGTGAAGTTAATTTATAACAATAGGTCATACCGCTGCAAAAATCCTCAACTGTTACTTCACTGCCAACAACTACATATGGAAAATCGTCACCGGCTGTTTCAATAGTGGTAACATTGCGGATCATACTGTCCAGCTTACTTATATATTCATTTAAAAGCCGTCTAATATCTTCGGCTTCTTTTGAAGGTTCTAAAAAGAAGTCAGCAATGATTTCATTAGCATCCTCCTCAATCTTCAAAAGATTGGAAAGCAATAAATTGAAAGCCGGTTTATTTAGGTAAATTGGTTGATTCATCAGTAACTCCTTTCTTAAAGCCCTGATTTTATATGAATTTTACATTATAGTGTATACTACCAGTAAAAATGCCATAAATATGGGAAATTATTATTAATTCTACAATAAAAACCCATTTAATGTAAAAGGACCCTAAATAAAGCAGAAGGACATTTCGCCCATAGTCGAATGTCCTTTTTATCGTATTTAATTATTCAATCCATTTAACGTAAAAATTATCCTAAGGAAGCGCTGATTAATTGAATAAGTGACGATTTTGCGCTTCGCAAAATGCCTAATACCGCATATTTGCTCGCACAAAATCGGATTAATCAGCGCTTCCCTAACAAAAATGCAAGAAAATTTCGCTTTCAACGAAATATCTCTCTGGAAACATTCTATCATATTATACAACGGTTGTAAATGGTGGAATCATGTTCCATTTAATTGAAATATAATAATTAAATGGATTCTGTTCAATTAAATGTATTTAAACCTTGCTAAGCTTTTTCGTATCATTGCCTCAAAATCCAGGTAACGGTAATTTACAAAATGAAAACCATAATACAGAGTCAAATCGATTATATCCTTGACTACTCCACCAATCACTCCGGCTATAAAACTCCGAATAATTTTTTCATGCAAGGAATGTTAGCTCCAAATATTCAGGTAATTTTTTTAGTTAATTGATGGAAAACTCCCGCCGATACCAAGCCAAAAAAAGAAGTGGAAATAAAATTTGAGACCGCTTCCTGCCAAGGAACTTTATACATTAACGGCACCTTATACATCATTCCAACTGCGTAAATCGAAAACCAAAATCCAATTGCAAACAACCAGCCTTTTAATAAATAGTTTTTGCTTGAAACCTTCATTATTAAATAGGCGAACATTATACCCGCAAAACCAGTAAATCCAATATACATTAATTGGGCAAATACGGTATCAAACCAAAAAGTAGGTTTATTACCGTAAATAATTATAGCAGCATAATCCAAATAACGAATTTTTCCCAGATGGAAGGCTTCCAAAGCAAAATCTATTACAACTTGCACTATTCCACCGGCAATACCCGCAATAAACCCTATGGTAAACCGATCTCTCATTATAATATTCCCCTTCCATTCTCAATGTCAAAGGAAGCGCTGATTAATTGAATAAGTAACGATTTTGTGCTTCGCAAAATGCCTAATACCGCATATTTGCTTGCACAAAATCGGATTAATCAGCGCTTCCCTAAATACTTTATTGCCAATCTTTGTAGTGTTATGGCTAATATTAAACCGTAAACAATACTAGTAATAACATCGCTAACCGCTGTCGGCCAACTCGTTTTTACAAATAAAGGCACTTGATGCAAAAAACCGGTTGAATAAAAGATAAACCAAGCGGTAACTCCGAAAATCCCACCTTTAAATAAGAGATTCCTGTTGGAAATTATGGATAAAAGATAAATAAAAACTATACCGAGCAAACCAGTAAAAAAAATATGGATCAACAACGCAAAAAGAGTGTCAATCCAATAAACAGGTGTGTTTCCAAATATATAAATAGCTGTATAATCAATATAACGGACATCAGAGTAGCGGAACAGATAGACTAAAATTAAATCAAAAAGGTTCATACATACTCCGCCAATTACTCCCGAAATAAAACCAACCGTTAACTTGTCTTTCAATTTGATTCTCCTTTAATAAAACTATCTATATATGTTGAAATAAGTTTTTTGGATGCATACTTTCAAGGCAACATATATTCCTTGATTCATATGATGAAAAAAGTTCAACTATTTGCCATTCACAACCGGCCTTAAGGATGTGGATGTTTTACCCAAAACTTTTTTCATCATATATATGCTTATTTTTTTCCTAAATAACAAGAAAATATTCCAATCTGGTCCTATCAAACTGCAACCTCCAGAACTCTGACCCGATACTTTTCTGGTTACTATGGATAACAAAGACTCTCAGTTGAAAATTCGTCTCCGGCAATAAGAATTCGGTCCTAGTCGCGGAACAAAGAACATGCCCTTCTATTTTATATCAGTGACATTTTCACTGAATAATTCCAAGGTGACATTATCACGTTAACGACAGTAAAAATTCTTGGCCCATCTTTTTTTATTTGATATACTTTTATGATAAAATATATAATAAGTGAACCTCTAATAACGGAGTTTAAAAAATGTCTACTCAAATCTATTACTGCAATTGCCACTTCCATCAACCTTGTACCCGTAAGGTGCCGATTTTCGCTACTCTCAATGAAGAAGAACTCCAAAAAATCATTTCTTTAATTAATCAAAAAAAATACTCCAAAGCCGGCTTAATCTGCCGGGAAGGAGAACCTTTAGAAAACCTGCTTTTAATAAACCATGGTAAAGTGAAAGTTTACCGTAATTCGCTGGACGGTAAAGAACAAATATTATATATCCTGGGGGAAGGAGACTTTTTAGGAGAAAGAAATCTCTTCTTAAAACAAAAACTGGCTGATTACAATGCCGAAGCCATGGAGGATACTTTAGTATGCATGATTACCGGGCGTGAATTCCGTCAATTATTATTGCAATATCCCGCCATTAGTATCAAAATAATGGAGAAATTATGCGGGCGGATCGATAAATTAGAGAACTTAATCGGTAATATCAGTCCCCGGGAAACTGATAACCGGATTTGTATGATGCTAATCGAATTTCGCAACAAGTACGGTAAAAAACAACCGGATGGGACATTACTCATTGATCTGCCGTTAAACCGCGAAGAGATGGCAAATTACATCGGATTAACCCGGGAGACGGTTTCCCGGAAACTGAATGCGCTTAAGGAAACAGGAATTATCGATTTAATTGGTAATAAAAAAATACGGATTATTAATGAAAAATTTTTGGAGGATACTTGTCAGTTGATTTAGCTTTTATTATTCCTCCATTCATTCCATAGCAACAAAACTCAATTTGTCTTTTTTATACTTTCTCCCACCTTTTTCCCAAAGGCGATGCATTCCTCCAAGCTGGATTCATCCGGGTTCCAGACTATTTTCAAACCATCATTCATTAATTCAAAACCGGCATCCGCCAACTTTTCATTGATTACTTTCACTGATTCACCGCTCCAGCCATAACTACCAAACGCTGCTGCTTTTTTTTGTTTGAAACCCAATCCTTTTATTTCCTCTAAAATTCCGGCAACCGACGAAAGAATCCCTCGGTTCACCGTTGGTGAACCGACCAGCAATTTTTTTGACTTAAACACTTCAGTTATGACGTCGTTCTTATCAGAACGGGCTGAGTTAAAAAGCTTTACTGCAGTCTCCGGATTGGCGAGCTTAATTCCTTGTCCTATCGCCTCGGCTATTTTCCGGGTACTATTCCACATCGTGTCATAAATAATCGTTACTTGCTCCTCCTGGTAATCTTTAGCCCATTCCAAGTATTGATTGACAATCTGTAATGGCTCCTTACGCCAAATGATACCATGACTAGGGCAGATCATACCAACCGGTAAATTTAAGCTAAGCACTTCATTGATCTTATTCTCCACCAATCTACTAAAAGGCGTTAAAATGTTTGCATAGTATTTGATAGCTTCCTGAAACAACTCCGCTTGGTCAACCTGGTCATTGTAATGAAATTCCGCGGCATAATGCTGACCAAAGGCGTCGTTGCTGAAAAGAACGTTATCACCTGTCAGATAGCAGAACATACTATCCGGCCAATGGAGCATCCGGGCCTCCACAAAAATTAACTCCTGTGCGCCCAATGACAGCTTCTCGCCTGTTTTAACCGGAATGAAATTCCAATCCTGATGGTAATGACCTTTCAATGATTTAATACCATTTTCAGTACAATATATTGGAGTATCGGGTATTAACTTCATCAGTTCCGGCAAAGCGCCGCTGTGATCGATCTCCGCATGGTTGGCAATGATGTAATCAATCCGGTTCAAGTCAATCTCTTTTTTTAAGTTTTCAATAAATTCTTTGGCAAAAGGCTGCCAGACAGTATCAATTAAAGCAATTTTTTCATCTTTCACCAAATAGGAATTATAGGAAGAACCCCGATGGGTCGAGTATTCTTCCCCATGAAAGCTCCGAAGCTCCCAATCCACTTTACCAACCCAAGTAACATGATTATTAATTTTAAAGCCCATCATAAACCCTCCTTTTCATCCTAATGAGCCTACCCTAAATTATCAAAAGAGAGATTTGTCGGCTCCCCACTTTTTCACTTTTCATAAGTCTGGTTGAAATTTCCCCTAATATCCTTAAGGTTAGTTTTACGGCTTGATGTTCGTCTTTCAACTCATTAATCGGATTAATAGTTGTAGCATTGGTCATCTTCAAAACCTTCTTTCGTTATAGATTTTATAGTTTTGATAGCTTTATACTGCCTAGTTAATTAAAATCATTTAGGATTGGGTGTTTTTACAACCATCACGCTAAAAACATTTCTCTCATCCGCAGTTAATCCATGAGGAATTCCGGCTGGACTTACTATCATGTTGGTAGCCTCAACTTCAGCTACTTCCTTACCGAGAAGCACCTTTCCTTTTCCGGCGATTACATAAAAGAAGACATCTACGGGTGTGGTGTGCGCCGGTAAACTTTGCCCCGGCTGTAGGATTACATTGGATACCGCCACATCATTACGGTCAATCAAATGTTTAACGTTAATTCCCCGGGGATTGACAACTGTTTGTTGTTCTGACAGTTTAATTACTTCCATATTAACGCCTCCTTCGCGAAGTTTTATTTCCTTTATGATTTAATTATAGTAAAAACATAAGAAAAAAACCGTGACTCGAATCACAGTTTTTTTCGAAGCGGATTAATACAGTTATCCCTTTTTTTATCTCGACTTTAAACCTTTTAATGATTTAGTTCTTAATGTAAGAAACTAGTGCGTAGACCTCTCTCTTACTCTATCGGCGGTATTCCCTCCTTGGACCGCCGATCTTGAACCGTCCTGGTTCTGCTCCCCCAAGGTGTACTTGAATCGGCCCCGTAAGTACCAGAGCTTCGGCGCTAAAGCCCAGATGCGCCGAGATGAACCTTGCCGGATTGGATGAGCTTCCAGTTCAACAAGCGGCCATCCGGCCAGACCCGTGATGGGTTAATCGGTCCGTTATCTCAAATTTCATTTTTCCAACCCCTGTCATCTATTACTCCAGTGGTTAATAATAGAAACAAGCCTATCGGGAAACGCTTTAAAGCCAGCGTTTCCCGATAGGAAAATCGATAGGTTTAATCACCGGAGTATAGCAAACCAAACTTAGCAAACAATGTTTGAATTAATATACCGATCGTAATCCCGAAGATGGAATGCCCAAAAAAAGCGCTAAAATTAGACATGGCATCCTGGGGCATTGTTGTTTGAACCCCCGGTAAACTATGGATCAGGATACCAAAAAGGAACAACCAGATAACCACCCCAAACCCCCATCCCTTAATGATTATATTTTTGGAGTTGGTTATTTTTAATAAGTAAACGAAGGTAACACCTAATATGGCTCCAAACACAATATCTGCTAGAAATCCGACCACAGTTCCCAAAAAAGTTATGACTTCTTTTCCATTCATAAAAAGGTCGGCAGAGATATTCCAGCAATAATACTTGGCAAACCCAATACCTCTTGCAAAAAAACAATAAAGATCGCGCATAAGAAGTCCTGCGATACCGGAGATTCCTCCCAAGATAACTCGATCTTTTAATGTATACATAAAAATAGGTCTCCTTTTGACGATTTAACTCCTACGCCAACCTTCCTCAAACAGACCAAACTTTTTCAGCAATATTTGGGCATAAATCCCCAAACTGATCCCAAAGATGGAGTGTCCGATAAAAGCGCTAAAATTGGATAGCGCATCTTCGGGGACAGTCGTGTGACTTCCCGGCAAAGTATGCAGCAATATTCCAAAAAGCAGCAGCCAATAAGCCATCCCCATGCCCCAGCTTTTGATTAGAAAATTTTTGGTGTTAGTACGCTTGATAAAATAATCAAAGACGACCCCAACCATCATCCCAAATGCAATATCACCCAAAATCCCAACTATGTGCCCCAAAAAGCTTGCTACATATTTTTTATCCATAAATAAATCAGCGGTTATACTCCAGACATAAAATTTGGCAAGTCCGATATATTTTGCTAATAAGCTATATATATCTCTGGTAATTATCGCTAAAATTCCGGCAATCCCGCCGAGCAAAACCCGGTCTTTTAGTGTGGAGGACAAGAAAACTCCTCCCTAATCCGAAAGTTGATTGTACCTATTCAATAGTATTTTGTGCAAAGAATCCCATGTTAATTTCATAGATGGAATGACCCAACATAAAATACTCCTAATCGACTATAGTCGTCCCCTGGAAACCAGATAATTATAATGCCAGGCCGCTCCATAAAACCAAGCAATGGCAAACATAAAACGGTAGAACGGATTCCAGTGGATATATTCCAGGAGCCCAGCATTATGAAAGATTTGATCCAAGGCTGCGCTGGACAAGGAAAAAATCAACAAATATATGGGAAAAGCATACCATTCCTTTGCCTTTGGCATAAAGTTAAAATAAAGCATCAAAGCCAATCCCCAACCAAAAACCAGCCAGTGCGGAGCTCCCAGGAACTCAAACGGCATGTCATGTTTCCATTGATAGAGATGTAAAATGGAACCTATTATAATGGCAAAGAACTTACTCATAATATAGCCCCAAAAAAAAGCCAGCCAGAAAAGCTTCCGGAATTCTTCTCTAGGCACGAACAAAACCACTAAAACTAATAATAGAAAAGCCAAGGCGGGATAATAATATTCAACCGGTACTCCCGGAAACATTAAAAAACCTCCATTCTACTTCTACACAATATAATGTTAATCAAGACCTATTATTTCCCCAATAAATATAAGTTTACCCCCCCCCTTAATTCCATCTTATCCCATCTGAAGCTGACTATATAAATTTATAGATAAGTATAAATTATCATCGCTATATATGTTGCAATAAATTTTTTGGATTTAAACTTTCAGGCAACATATATTCCTTGATTCATATGTTGAAAAAAGTTCAAGAATTTCGCCATTCACAGCCGGCTTTAAGGATGTGAATGTTTTAC
>JAEYRX010000087.1 GCA_023435225.1 Bacillota bacterium | reverse complement strand
TAAATTCATTAGTTCAAATTACGTTTAGCTTTAAAAACGTAATATTTATTAAAGAAATTTAATTCAACTTATATATATGATGAAGTAAATTTCTTAACCAAGATTTGCATTCAATATAGGATGAAGAAAATTTATCCTATATTTGCATTCCTAAACCCGAATGCAAATGATATTTATCGGCTTGAAGAAAACTGATGGAAATGAATTTGGAAATCCCATAAAACTTTAGAGGAATTGGTAAAATAATGGCGAAATAAAAATGCTTGGTATTTTAAAACATAGAAAGTATAACGAATTAAAAAGGTGTAAAAAATGCTAATTAAAGATATTTACCTTCAAAAAGTCCCAATATTATCTTTTGAAATATTTCCTCCTAAACCGGAGTATCCTTTGGATTCTGTTTATGAAACAATTGAAGGATTAAAAGGGTTAAAACCTGATTTTATAAGTGTTACCTATGGAGCCGGCGGTTCCAACCGGGCTAGAACCATTGAGATAACATCACATATAAAAAATAATTATCAAATGGAAGCGCAAGCTCATTTAACTTGTGTGGGGCACTCGCCGGAAGAACTTGATACGATTATTACCACTCTTAAAAACGAAGGCATTGAGAATATTTTGGCTTTAAGAGGAGATCCTCCGAAAGGTCAACCGGATTATTCTCCACCGCCTGAGTTTTATAGGGATGCCACTGAGCTGGTGCGACATATTCGCCGTAGTGGAGGATTTTCGATAGGAGCGGCGGCATATCCTGAGGGACATGTTTGTTCAGTTAAGTGGCAAAACGATTGGATTCATTTAAGGAACAAAGTTGATGCAGGAGTTGATTTCCTCATAACTCAAATGTTTTTTGATAACAGAGTCTTTTATAATTTTATTGAAAATATTCAAAGATTGGGTGTAACTGTTCCGGTCTCCGCCGGAATTATGCCGATTTTAAACATAAAACAGATTAAGAGGATGATTAATTTATCCGGGGCGTCCATTCCGGCTAAATTACTGATGATGTTTGACAAATATGGAGAAAATAATGACGATTTTGAAAAAGCCGGTATTGAATATGCGATTAATCAAATAGATGATCTCTTGATGAATAAAGTGGCCGGAATTCACCTTATGACCATGAATAAAGTTGACCAAACCGAAATAATTATTCAAAATTCAAAATTAGCGGGGAAAATTGATGAAGAATGCAAATGATAATCAGCAACTCAAACAATTAGTCGGCACAGCTGCAGCAGGATTAATCAAAGATGGGATGATTTGCGGAATTGGGACAGGTTCAACAGTTGCTTTTTTGATTAATGAATTAGGCCGCCGAATAAAAGAGGAAAACCTTAATATAATGGGGGTTCCGACCTCATTCCAATCGAAGATCTTATGTCGCAAATATCAAATTCCGACAATAGATCCGCAGGAATGTTCGGAACTGGATATCGTAATAGACGGCGCTGATGAAGTAGACTCTGATTTGAATGTTATAAAGGGTGGAGGGGCCGCTCATACTCTGGAAAAAGTAGTAGCATCGATGGCTAAGAAGTTTGTAATCATTGTGGACGAGTCTAAGCTGGTCCCACGTTTAAACCATGCTTTTCCGGTACCGGTTGAGATAATTCCGGCAGCCTTGACATTCGTGACGGACCAGATCAAAAGTTTAGGCGGAGAACCAAGTCTTCGTATGGCAATCCGGAAAGATGGTCCGGTAGTTACCGATAATGGTCAGTTTAATCTGGATGTTCAGTTTAAACCGGACTCAGACTTGCGACAAATTGACCGGCAGCTCCATTCTATTCCAGGGGTGATAGAAACAGGGTTATTTTTTGATATGGCTGCTATGGTCCTAGTAGGTTCAGCGGCGGAAATGAAAGTGAAAACGATGACGAAATAGTTGATAGTTGACAGTGTATAGTTTACAGTTTAAATCTATATAAGTTCCTCTTATATATAAGTAAATTATTATTTAGTTTTTAACTATCAACTATCAACTAATAACTGTAAATTGTAGTGAAGAGGTGTAAGGATGGCCGAATTGACGGACGGCAAAATAATACCGGTAGTTTTAGAAGAGGAGATGCGTAATTCTTTTCTAAGTTACGCGATGAGTGTTATAGTAGACCGGGCGTTACCGGATGTTCGTGACGGATTAAAGCCGGTTCACCGACGAATATTGTATGGGATGTATGAGTCAGGCTTCACTCCCGATAAACCTTATCGTAAATCGGCCCGTATCGTCGGAGATGTAATGGGACGTTACCATCCTCATGGTGATTCTTCCATTTATATGACGATGGTCCGGATGGCCCAATATTTTTCTTTCCGGAAAATATTAATTGACGGGCATGGAAACTTTGGCTCGATTGACGGAGATTCTCCGGCGGCTATGCGTTATACCGAAGCCAGGCTGGCGAAGCTGGCTATGGAAATGATGGCTGATATCGATAAAAAGACTGTCGATTTCAAGCCTAACTTCGACGAAAGCTTGGAAGAACCTACGGTTTTACCGTCCCGGTTCCCCAATTTACTGGTAAATGGCTCCGAGGGTATTGCGGTAGGAATGGCCACTAAGATTCCACCGCATAATTTAGGCGAAGTTATTGACGGGGCGGTTTTATTAATCGATAACCCAGACGCCGATGATAAAGAATTGTTACGTTTAGTTAAAGGACCTGATTTCCCACTGGGTGGGATTATTTTAGGACGGGAAGGAATCCGCAATGCTTATTTAACCGGCAGAGGTTCGATTAAAGTCCGGTCCAAAACCCGGATAGAAGAAATGTCCGGCGGTAAAACCAGGATTATTGTCAGCGAAATTCCTTATCAAGTTAATAAGGCAAACTTAGTAGAGAGTATTGCCAATTTAGTCCGGGAAAAAACCATCGATGGTATTACTGATCTCCGTGATGAATCCGACCGGACGGAAACAGTCCGGATAGTAATAGAGCTGCGTAGAGATGCCAACCCTAATGTAGTTTTAAATCAGCTTTTAAAACACACTTCTATGCAGCAGAGTTACGGTATAATTATGCTGGTTTTGGTTAATAATGAACCTAAAATTTTGACACTCCGGGAAGTGCTTCATTATTATCTGGAACACCAACGCGATGTTGTAACTCGCCGGACACAATATGACCTGGCCAAAGCTGAAGACCGGGCTCACATCTTGGAAGGATTACGAATTGCCCTGGATCATATTGATGAAGTAATCAGTCTGATTCGTTCATCCCAGACTGTGGAAGCAGCAAGGCAAGGGTTGATGACTAAATTTGGTCTTTCCGAGAAACAAGCCCAGGCGATTTTGGATATGCGGCTACAACGTTTAACCGGTTTGGAACGGGAAAAAATCGAAGGCGAGTATCAGGAATTATTAAAACTTATCGCTTATTATCGGGATCTTTTATCCGATGTCCACAAAATAATGTTGGTAGTCAAAGATGAACTATTGGCAATTAAGGAAAAATTCAATGATCCCCGTCGAACGGAGATTGTAGCCGGCGAAGAAGATTTTGCAATTGAAGATCTAATCGCCGATGAAGATATTGTAGTGACTATTACCCACTTTGGTTATATTAAACGATTGCCGGTTACCACCTATCGAAATCAAAAGCGTGGGGGAAGAGGAATTACCGGTATCTCCACTAAAGACGATGATTTTGTGGAACACCTCTTTATCTCTTCAACCCATGAAACCATCCTCTTCCTGACTAATCAGGGACGGGTATACCGTTTAAAAGGCCATGAAATTCCGGAGTCAGGCCGGCAAGCCCGTGGAACGGCAATTATCAATTTAATCCAGGTTGAACCTGGTGAACGAATAAGCGCTGTAATACCGATTAAGGAATTTGACTCCAAATGGTTCCTCTTTATGGCAACTAAACAGGGAGTGGTTAAAAAAACTTCCCTTGATGAGTTTGAGACCAACCGTAAGGGTGGGCTTATTGGGATTAATTTGGATGAAAATGATGAACTGATTGAAGTTAAATTGACCGATGGAACCAAGGAAGTAATTATGGTAACTCAGAATGGTCAATCAATCAGATTCTCGGAATCGGACGTCCGGTCACTGGGGCGGACCGCTCGCGGGGTTAAAGGTATTACTCTCGATTCCAATGATGTAGTGGTCGGCATGGATACGGTAAAAGATGATTCCGACCTGGTGGTTATCTCCAGCCTGGGGATGGGAAAACGGACAGGCTTAAAAGAATACCGGGTTCAGTCACGAGGCGGTAAAGGAATAAAGGCCATGAAGCTTACTAAAAAGCATGGCTTAATTGTAGGAATAAAAGTCGTCCAAGAAAATGATGAACTGATGATTATAACCGCCGAAGGTATCATCATACGAACCAGTGTTACGGATGTCTCCCAAACCGGTCGGGATACTCAAGGAGTAAGGATTATGAAGCTTGATGATAATGATCGGGTTGTTACACTGGCCAGAGTAATTGGAGGAAAGGAAGAAGAGGGGGAAGAATAAGCCCCCTCTTGTTTTTTTAGGTATAAAAGGGTTTTATATTTTGAAACGGTTTACCAATCCATTAAGTCTATCAGCGCTATCCTCGGTATATAACATTTGTTTTTCAACCTCATTAACCTTTTCCACTATAATGGTAGTTTTTTCTGCAATATTCTGAGTTCCCACTGCTCCTTCATTGACAGTTAGGGCGACATCATTGATTGCTTTAACAATACATTCCATGGACGAAGCTAATTCTTGAGAGGTTGCGCCAAAATCAACAATAATATTATCAATAAGCATAGCATCGGAACTATATTGCTCTCCTGTTTGTACTAAATCCTGATAATTTTTGATTACCTGAGTATCGATAAACTCCATAACCTTCATAACACTGTTAGAAAGATTTTCAACCGAAGCAATAACTGTTTTTGTAACATTCTGAATTTCGGAAACGGTTTTTTTAGAATCGTCGGCTAAAGTCCTAACCTCATCGGCAACCACGGCGAATCCTTTACCGGCTTCGCCTGCTCTCGCAGCCTCAATAGCGGCGTTTAAGGCTAAAAGGTTTGTTTGAGAAGTAATTTGCATGATGGCATCCGAAAGGGCGTTGATTTTTTCAACCGCTTTTGACTGTGCCAACACTAATTCCAAATTTTCTTTAGCCTCCTGATAAACTTGTAAAGCGGTTTGTTGTGAGGCAATGGCGTTGTTTTTCAAATCAACGGCATTTTTACTTACTTCACTAGCTGCCTGGGTACTTCTTTGAGCTTTAATTGCAATTGAATTGATAACTTGTTTAATCTCCATCGAAGAGGCGTTCATTTCTTCGGCGGAGGCTGAAGCTTCTTCCATACCGGCTGAAAGTTGTTCGACGGTAGCGGAAGTTTCATCAGTTTGCGTCATTAATGTCGCTATTTGAGAAGCAACAATTTGTACCGAATTATGAATGTTTTTAAACTCTTCGATTACACCCTTTACCATTTCCCGGATTGAGTTTTGCATAGTTTGTACTGCCCGGGAGATAGAACC
>JAEYRX010000031.1 GCA_023435225.1 Bacillota bacterium | reverse complement strand
GGTTATCACAGCCCATCCTTTGCGGATTCACCTGGCATGATACACCGGGTGCTTTTATGGACCATTCAAAACTCGGTATGTGTTATGTGCAACTATCCGGCGATCATACCTTAAATGTTTACGTACTAAGCGAAGGTTTAAGAATACTTGGGTTAATTTAATAGGAGTGTTGAAAAAACGAAGAAATATAGTCAATAAGAACTATATAGAGACCATACGAGATAACTCAAAAGGGTAGAAAATAATATGTAGCAGGAAACTAACTGATAACTCCGAATTATATTGATAATAGGTAACATAAAGCGGGGTTTGTAATGAAAATTGGCATCAACAAAGTTGTTAATAACAAATACCGGTTCCTCGAAAACATAGGCGAAGGCGGAATGGGTCTGGTCTATAAGGCCCTTAATTTGGAGACTAACAAATTAGTAGCCTTTAAAATGTTGAAAGAAAAGGTTACCTCCGATTATTTCGAGGATATTATCCGGTTTAAAAACGAAATAGCTATTATAAGCCGGTTACAACATCCGAATATCGTTAAAATATTCGATACCGGGGAATATCACGGAAGGCCGTTTCTGGTGATGGAATTGCTGGAAGGCCAAGATTTATCCAATATCCTGGCTGAGCAAAAGCTGACAATTTCTGAAACAATTAAGATAATTTGTGAGATTACCAATGCTCTGATTTATATGCATGGTCATGGAGTGATTCACCGCGACTTAAAACCGGGAAATATCTTCATGCAAAGAAATGGAGATAGGCTGGAACCCAAACTGCTGGATTTTGGCCTAT
The DNA here is from genome assembly GCA_023435225.1 of Bacillota bacterium. Taxonomy (GTDB): domain Bacteria; phylum Bacillota; class UBA4882; order UBA8346; family UBA8346; genus UBA8346. Next base: position 6,578 of record JAEYRX010000031.1, on the reverse strand, counting down.
CTTTAATTATGGAATTAAAACATATTACTAATGAACAAGAAATCGCCGGAACTTTTAGTTATATGTCTCCGGAAGCTACCGGGATCTCCCACGGAACGGTCGATGAACGCAGCGATTTATATTCGTTGGGCGTTATTTTTTATCGGTTGCTCACCGGAGAACTGCCTTTCAAGGAAAAGATCCTCGACAAGCTGTTGCACCAACAAGCGGCTTTGACTCCTCTAAGACCGGGAGAATTAAATAAGGAAATATCATCCGTCCTGGATGAGATCGTTATGAAATTGTTAATGAAGGACCCTGAGTCCAGGTATCAAAGCGCCAGGGGATTAATGCATGATTTGCAGCGCTACACCCATGGTGAAAGAAAATTTACTGTTGCGGAACAGGATCAAAAAATCAGACTTTCTTATCAAACCAAATTGGTCGGTAGGGAAGCGGAATTGGCTAAGGTAAAAGAAGTTCTAGGGAAAGCCGCTGAGGGTCAGGGTAGTGTCTGTTTAATCTCCGGAGAGGCCGGTATCGGTAAAAGCAGGCTGGTGGAAGAGATAAGGGGATATGTTTATAAACAGAACGGATTATTCTTGAGAGGCAGATGCCTTAACCATGAAAATAAAGCTCCTTATCATCCTTTTAAAGAAACCTTGGATGAATTTTTACTACTTTTCAAACAAATGGAGCCTGATTTCAGAGAAAGGGAAACAAAACGTTTTCAAAATCAATTGGGAGATTTGGGTAATATCATCCTTAAGTTTCATCCTCTTATGAAAGATTTAATCAGTGATACCGGTAAATTGGTGGAATTGGAACCGGAGAGAGAGAACCAAAGGTTTTTGATGGTATTAAGCGATTTTTTTTGTGGTCTGACCGAGAATGGCCGAGTATGTGTTTTATTTATCGACGATCTGCACTGGTCGGATGAAAGCAGCCTGAACTTGTTGGCGGAAATAACGAAGAAAATTGGTAAAACCAATCTTTTAGTACTTGGCGCCTATCGGGAAAATGAAGTGAGTCCGGAACATAAATTAACCGGGATTATAAAAGAAGCCGGAGTAAAAAATTTTTCCTTAGTAGAACTGAAGCTGAATACTTTAAATGATAAATCGCTTGACCAATTAATAACGGGTATATTAGGTGAAAAAGAAGGCGATATTTCTCGAATTTCCGGTTATGTTTTAGAAAAGTCGCATGGCAACCCGTTTTTTGCAATAAATATCCTCCGGGAAATGGTGGAGGATAAAATATTAACCCAGTATGGTTCAGGTTGGAACACGGATTGGGATAAGCTTTACAAGATGCCTGTCTCGGATAGCATGATTGATTTTATTCTACACCGTCTCAAATTTCTAACGGAAGTGCAAGAGGATATATTGTACAAAGCCTCCGTAATTGGTAGGGAATTTGAAATTAAGTTAATATCTAAATTAACCAATCTCAATATGGAAGTATTAATTGGTAATCTCGATCAGCTTATTTCTTTACAGTTTATAGAGAAGAGCCCGCATAAAGGAAGATTATTATTCCTCCATGATAGGATCAGAGATGCTTTTTATGCCAAGCTAGATCCATCCGCAAAACAAGAGTTACATTTGAGTATCGCTCAAGTAATGGAGGAATCCAACGAAAAGGCTATTGATAATATCATCTTCGACCTTGTTCATCATTATTTGGAAGTGAAAGACGAAAAAAAAGTTTTGCAATATGTTCTACCGGCAGCCTATAAAGCCAAGACGGCTTACGCCAATCAAGAGGCGATCAAATATTATAATAAGGGAATTCGGTTAATCGAAAGCTTTGGAGATAAAGGTACACCGCAATGGATTACGGCGAATCAAGATTTAATTGATGTATACCTAAGAATTGGAGAATATGAAGAGTCAATCAAGCTTTCCAAAGAACTCACGGCTTATATGCAAAATAATCTCGATAAGGCAAAGTTATATAAAAAAATAGGCCTGGCCTATTTTAAAATGGGCCTATGGAAGTTATCGGAGGAATATTCCCAAAAGGCCTTAAAGCTATTGGGCGAAGTCATGCCCGTTGGAAAATCTAGAACGTGGCTGTCAATTGGAAGAGAATTCTTATTTCACTTGTTAATAAATTCATTCCCTAAGTCGTTTTTCTATAAAAATACCCGTAAGTCCAGAGAAAAAGATAAAGAGATTGTAAAGGTCTATCTCATTCTTAATTGGGGATATATCAATAATGATACCAATCAGTTAATATATTGCGTGCTCAGAATGTTTAACATTGCCCGCTTAAGGATTGGCAAATCCACAGAGTTAGCTGGTTCTTTGGATTTTTACGCCGCGTTGTGCATGGCCATTTCATTATTTAAAAGTGCGCACAGGTATTATCATCGAGGATTGGCGCTATATACCGAACTTCAGGATGAATGGGGAATCGCTAAAAGTTTACAATCGATAGGATGTTGTTACAACTGGCAGGGAGAGAACGAAAAAAGTATTGAAGCTTTTATCCAAGCTGAAGAAAGATTTAAGAAAATAGGCGATATTTGGGAACTAGCTTTTATATATCGTAACTTTGCCTTTGACTATTATTATCTGGCCGATTATCAGAAAAGTTTTTACTACAACGCCAAGTTTCTGGAAATGTCCCAAAAAATAAGAAATGATTATGATGTATCCTCCAGTTACGAAAATTTCTTGCATTTTCATATCGAAATCGGCGATTTTAAAATAGCTGAAGAATATGCAATGAAAGCTCAGGTTATCAATGAAGCCAAGAATATTGTTTACAATACTTTTTCCGTATATCTCCATTTGGGTTATTTAGAAATTGAAAGAGCCGATTATCAAAAGGCAATCGTTTATCTTGAAAAAGCCAGGGCTTTAAAAGAAGAGCATCAGGGGACGATTCTCGAAAACTATTCGTGCTATGTATATAGCCTTCTAGCTGAAGCCTATATAGGGCAATACCGGCAAGAATATTTATCTTTAAACCAGGAAGAACGGAAGATGAAATTGAAAAGGATCAAGAGATATGCCGTGAAAGGATTTAAAAGAACGGAATCTTGGCCTAATAACCATGCCTTAGCCTTACGAGTGCTGGCCAATTATTATCAATTGGTAAAATTGAATCCTAAAGCGGAAAGATTACTAGCGCAAGCTATTGCTCATTCAAAAAAAATAAGAAAGCGTTATGATGAAGCCAAGTCTTATTACGATTACGGAAATATCCTCAAATCAAATAATTTGCTTGAAGAGGCGGAGCTATATTGGTATAAGGCGTATAAAGTTTTTACTGAAATCGGAGCCATGGAATATTCAGCCCGATGTGCCGGTATGCTCGGCATGGATGTGCAAAAACCCGTTTTACCGGATACCAGGGAACGTTTACGGAGCGAACGAAAACTACAAACAGCTATAGATACAAGCAGGTATATCAGTTCAATTCTTGATATCAATACCTTGCTGGAAAAAATCATGGACAGCACTATGGAATTGGTCGGCGCCGAACGGGGGCTACTGATGCTATATCCGGAGAACGATAACAACAGTTTAGAAATAAAGGTAAGCCGAAATGTAGCCAAAGATGAGAATTTTATTGTTAGTCAAAGTATAATCTCCCGGGTTAAAAAAGAAAGGAAGCCGTTGATTATTGCCGACGCATCAGTAGATGAGCTATTCCGAACCCAACAAAGCATTGTCTGGCAAAAAATAAAATCAGTGCTTTGTGCGCCGGTAATGATTAAAGGAGAGATATTGGGGTTGATATACCTTGACAGCAGTTTGTTGCGGGGACTTTTTACCGACGATGATTTGGAGATCTTAAATCTCATCGCCAATCAGGCGGGAGTTTCCATTGAAAATGCCAAGTTATACCGGAAACTTCAAGTATACTTACAAAAAATCGAAGAATCCCGGGACAAGTTGTCGAAATGGAACCAAAAATTGGAACAGCGTGTGGCGGAAAGAACCGAACAATTGGAAGTCTTAAATGAAGAGTTAAATGAAAGAAATGAAGAATTGACGGTCGCCAATAAACACTTGAAAGATTACGCTTCCATGGTTGAGGAACTGGCGGTAATCAAGGAAAGAAATCGTCTGGCAATGGAAATCCATGATTCCTTAGGGCAGACCATGAATGTTTTACTCAAACTTTTGGAAAACTCTGAAGCTGATCACCGGACAAATCCGGTTAAGACCGGCGAGAATATTACTCAAGCCATTGAAGTGGTCCGGGATGGTTTGGCCGAATTAAAACATTCCGTAGCCGGTTTGGTTCCGGGAAGGTTAAAAAATAACGACTTGTTAATCGCTCTCCGGGACTTATTTGCTGTTTATGAGATTTCGGGATTGGAGATTGAATTTATCACCGAAGGTATTCTCGGGTCAATAACTCCTACTTGTGCAGAAGCTATTTACCGGGTCTGTCAGGAGGCAATGACTAACTCAATTAAGCACGGACATGCTCTACGGGTAATGATTACCTTACGGAGAACCGGCGATTTTCTGCGGCTTTATATCATCGATGACGGACGCGGTTGTAACAGCATTAAAAAAAATCACGGCCTCTTCAATATGGAACAAAGAATTAGTAAACTGCAGGGAAGTATTAGTTACGGTTCAGAAGGAAAAGGCTTCAATATTTTTGTGGAAATACCCTTAAAGGAAGGAGTGGTTAAATGATCAAGGTATTATTAGCCGATGACCAGGAATTATTTAGAGAAGGAATAAAGAATATTATTATCCGGGATCCGGGGATCGAAGTAGTGGCATCTGCTAATAACGGTAATGAAGCGGTGGATATGTGCGACCGTTTCGGCCCGGATTTAATCCTAATGGACATTCGGATGCCTGATTGTAATGGTATTGAAGCGACCCGTAAGATCAAAGCCAAACAAGGACAAGTAAAAATTATCGTATTAACTACTTATGAGGATACGGAGTATATTTTACAAGCGATGGAGGCAGGGGCTGACGGTTACATGTTAAAAGACTCTAAGCCCGAAGACCTTATACTGGCTATTAAAGGGACAATCTCCGGGTTACGCATTATTCATCAAAATGTGTATCAAACTACCGTAAAACAATTTACCTCCGGCATTAAAATGGTCGACCAGAACCTGACACGCAATTTATCAGAGCGGGAATTGGAACTAATTCGTTTGATTACTATCGGTAAGACCAATAAAGAAATCGCAAGTATACTGCATTTGTCCGAAGGGCGGATCAAGACGCTTATCTCCGAGCTTTTTAGAAAGTTAGAGCTATCGGATAGAGTTCAATTATCTATTTTCGCCGTAAAAAATAATCTGGTTTAATCTATAAATGCTGTTAATCTGTGTTAATCCTGTCTAAAACAAGGTTTTAATAGACAGGATTAACAGGATTTACAGGATTTTTTATAATAGCTTACGCTTTTCAAAACAAACTGTTTTATATAAAGCCATTCTAAAACTTAATAAAGCATTTCTCACTGAAAAATTAGAAACATCGAAAAACGATCCGATCGGATCGTTTTTTTGATCCGTCAGGCGACTTTTGCAGAGTGGCGATTGGTGGTATATTTAAAATATGACATCGATGTCAGAGAAAGGAGCCAAGCATCGAATGAAAAGTAAAATACTTAACCTGATTAAAATATGTTTTAGGAGAACAAAGCCGGGAGATTTGAGATATCTTAACACAATTCAAGTTAATGGAACCGGTAAGGAAAGATTTTTCTCCGAGAAACGCCTTTCTTTCCGTGAACAAGAGGTCTTGGAGTTTTTGGTGCGAGGTAAAAGTTATAAGGAGATTGCCTTTGTTTTAAGTATATCAACGGAAACAGTTAAGAAACATGCTTCTAATATTTACAAAAAAACCGGTACTCATAATAAGGTTGAGTTGAAATACAGTTTTTTGGAAAATACCAAATGGGGTTCATTAAGACAGAATATCCTCAAAATAACCCGTTTTTCCGCTTAAGTCGGGTGGATGGGCTACAATAATAGGGAGATTTCCTTAACTGTTCCTTTACTCTTTTTCATTTTTTAAGTACTACCCCAAAAATACCCCGGCTTTTTTCTTCATATTTCCTTAATGGGTAATTGACAATTTTAAAAATATTTATAATGTTATCAGTAATCAGGGATTATCCATAAACGGTTGAAAACTTAGTGTTAAGATATCCCCATTATTGCTGCATTAAAAGCTTGCCTCAAAAAACTAATCACAACACAACATATCGCAGCGGAGCTGCAATCGAAGAAGATTAATATCGCTGTGATAAATCAAGGAAAATTATACCTCTATCAACAGCGAAAGTGTTCATTTCTAAAAGTGGAGATTTTGCGATGAAGAAATCTTAAAAAACCATCAAGGAGGTTACTGAGATGACAAAGAAACATTTTTGGATAACAGTGTCACTGGTTATAATTTTAGTAATAGGGGTACTTTCAATTCTGTACTTTAATAAAAATACTGAAATGTCATCATTAAAAACAGCGGAACCAATTACCGCACCGGTTGTTTCCGGCGAAGCCAAGAAAGAAATAATCGATGGCCTTCCTGATAAGGACGGATTTACCGAAGCTTTATTATTACAATATATCAATGAACCGGATACACCGGTTA
>JAEYRX010000020.1 GCA_023435225.1 Bacillota bacterium | reverse complement strand
ACCGCACTGCTGTTAATTTATGTGATACCAGTAAGGAGGTCTTTAGTTGCTGTCAGAAAACATACTCAAAATGGAAGGTATCAGCAAATCCTTTCCAGGTGTCAGAGCTCTGCATAACGTAGACTTCGTGCTCCGAAAGGGTGAAATCCATGCCCTTATGGGCGAAAATGGAGCGGGCAAGTCCACACTGATAAAGATTATAACCGGTGTTTACGAAAAGGATGCCGGCCAGATTGTTTTAGATGGAAGGCCGGTTCTTTTCAAGTCGCCGCAGGATGCGCAGAATATGGGAATTGGCACGGTCTTTCAGGAAATAACGCTTTGCCCCAATTTGACCGTGGCCGAGAATATGTTTATCGGTCGCAGCCGGAACGCTTTCGTTCAATGGAAGCAGATGAACGCAAAGGCGGCACAAATGCTCAGCTCTCTCGGTATTCCAGCGAGCCCGACCCAAGAACTCTCAAGCTGCTCAATTGCTGTCCAGCAGATGATCGCAATTGCCCGCGCGGTCGATATGGACTGCAAGATTCTCATTCTTGATGAACCGACGTCCTCGCTTGACGAAGATGAGGTAAAAAAACTCTTCGAGCTCATGCGCAAACTGAAAGATCGGGGAGTGGGGATCATCTTCATTACTCACTTTCTTGAACAGGTATACGAGATCAGCGACAGGATTACGGTGCTTCGCAATGGAGAGTTGATCGGCGAATACCAAACAGCTGCGCTTCCCCAAATCGAGCTTATCTCGAAGATGATGGGAAAGGCACTGAGTGATGTCTCTAATATGAAAAAACAAGAACCGCTTAAATCCGACAGCAATGTACCGGTGTTCGAGGCTACGGCGCTTTCGAGCGCCGCCGGGGTAAGGCCTTTCAATTTCACAATTCAAAAAGGCGAGGTGAACGGCTTTGCCGGGCTGCTCGGCTCAGGGCGCAGCGAAAGTGTTCGCGCAATCTTCGCCGCCGACAAGGTGACAGGCGGTGAAGTCAAAATGAAAGGTAAGAGAGTGAAGATCAAGACGCCCCTAAACGCCATGAAACAGGGAATCGGTTATCTACCAGAGGACCGCAAGGGTGACGGAATCATCGCCGAGCTTTCGGTGCGCGACAATATTATTCTAGCCTTGCAGGTCATGAAAGGCTTTTTTAGGCCTCTTTCGAGGAAACAGGCTGAGGAATTTTCTAACGAGTATATACAGAAACTGAGTATTAAAACACCGTCCATCAACACGCCAATCAAATCTCTTTCCGGTGGCAACCAGCAGAAGGTCATTTTGGCCCGCTGGCTGCTCACACACCCCATGTACCTGATCCTCGATGAACCCACACGGGGGATCGATGTCGGAACCAAGGTGGAGATTCAAAAACTTGTGCTCAAGCTCGCTGAAGACGGAATGAGTTTGACATTTATATCTTCAGAAATTGACGAAATGCTTCGAACCTGCTCTCGAATGATCGTTATGAAGGACCGTGAAATTGTCGGAGAACTTAGTGGAATGAATTTGACGGAACACGATGTTATGCACTCGATAGCCCAGGGAGGTGAATGAATATGCCAAAGTTAAAAGCACACTTATCTCATCTATTCCTTCCCCTCTCTGTTCTGGGGTTACTCATTATCATTAATCTGATAAAGGGCGCTGATTACTTCAGCATTACCATGGTAAACGGCGCATTTTACGGGAACATACCAAATATCCTGTTCGGCGCTGCGGAGTTGGTTATTCTGACAATAGGTATGACCTTGGTTACTGCGGCCTCACAAGGGCAGGACATAAGCATAGGTGAGATCGGCGCCATTACTTCCGCCGTATTTGTCATGTTCGTCTTAAGTGCCGGTGAGGTCACCTTGTTGACCATACTGGCGGGTTTCCTCATAAGCTGCGTGGCCGGGTTAGTCGTCGGCTCATTCAACGGCACCCTGGTTTCGGTATTTAAGGTTCAGCCGATGGTTGCGACCCTCATACTATTTATGGGGGGCAGGTCCATCGCCTTTATGATTGACGGCAAATTATCTCCCATACTGGCGAACGATATATCGAATCAAATCGGCACCGTAATACAGGGAGTGCCAATACAGACTGCAATAATCCTGACCGCCGTCTTCGTCGCGATCGTTGCAGTGGTACTCAAGACCACGAATCTCAGGCTTTATGTGGAGGCTGTGGGAATCAACCCAAGTGCTGCGCGTCTGAACGGTATCAACCCGAAAAAGATTATATTCCTGACCTTTTTGATTATGGGAGTATGTGCCGCGATCGCAGGTTTCATCGCAGTTAACAAGGCGGGGCGCCACGATAGTGTCAATCTGCTCAAGTTTATCATGATGGACGCTATTCTCGCCGTAGCAATAGGTGGAAACTCGCTCTCCGGCGGAAAGTTCAGCATGACCGGTTCTATTATCGGCGCGTACACTATCGAGATACTGAACAGGACCCTGCTCAGGCTGGAGGTAGAACCCGAGACTATTAAGGCCTTCAAGGCAGTGTTCATTATCATTCTCATGGTAATTGCATCGCCTGTGGTTACAGTTTTTGCCCGGAAAGTCTTAGACAAGGCTAAAACTATAGTAGCCGGCTACTCCGTACGTAAGATAGGCGGACTAAACAATGCAGTGGTTTCCAGCGCGGACGCATCTGGGAAGAAGGAGGAATAGCATGGGATCTCTGAATACAACCAAACCAAAAACAAGACTATCGAATTCGAATCTTCTTTTTATTATAGCCGGGATTATATTTGTACTGATGTACGGGTTTGCCCTTATAAGTTTTCCGGGCAGTTTCATGCAGTTTCAGACCTTCTTTGACCTATTCAACCTGAACGCTGCGCTCTTCATCATGACACTTGGTCTGTGTATAGTTATGATCGTAGGCGGCATCGACATTTCCATCGGCGCAGTATGTGGCCTGGTAACCATGGCCTGTGCCATGTTGCTGCAATCGAATATGGGGAACGTTTGGGGGGCCTTACTTCTTGCGCTAGGCATAGGTATCGCGTTTGGTCTCTTGCATGGATATCTCATTGCCTATCTTGAAATACAGCCATTTATCATAACGCTGGCCGGATTGTTCTTAGCGCAGGGACTGTTGACGACACTCCACAAAGATCCGATCAACGTGACCATGCCTGCTTTTGTTGCTTTGCGGGATTTTAAGATAGTGATTCCTTGGCTTGGCACCCAAAATAGACTGGGCTTTTTCATCCCGTGTGAAATCAAACCAGGCGTCATAGTTGTGGTGGTCCTTATTGTCCTTTTCGCCGTCCTTATGAAGTGGTCGCGTTTCGGGCGTAATGTCTACGCTGTTGGCGGCAATAGTCAGAGCGCTCGGATGCTCGGTATCAACGTAAAGAGAACGACATTCTTCTCATACGTGATATGCGGATTGACGGCCGGTATCGCAGGCTTTGTGTTCATCATGACAACAGGAGCCGGCAATATAGGAAACGGGGCGTTGTTCGAAATAAAAGCAATAGCCTCGAATGTAATAGGCGGCATTCTGCTCAACGGCGGCGTGGGTAACCTGCTTGGCGCGCCAATAGGTACGCTGACTCTTCTGATAATCAATGAACTGATCCGTGCGGCGGGTGTCCAATCAAACTTTCAAGCGATGGTAAGCGGGCTCATGCTGTATCTCTTCATTGTGCTGCAAAGCATAGTTATGTCGTTGCGTGGCAGGAGTAAATTCAGACTTGCTCTACCTCTCTGGCTGAAACCGCACCGGCTGCAGGGTAAGAAAAAGGCCGAGAACCAAGGGTAACCGAAAGGGCATTGAGGTGCGGTAGTATTATCGTTCCAGGTATCGGTTATTACGGAAAATCCGGTAATTTTATTCCCGCCCGAATTGAGCCGGGTGTAATAATCGCTTTAGTGATTGTATTAGCTGTATTGGCGATGAGCGGCGTTAAGTAATGGCAAAACTGGAGAAAGCATAAAACCTGGGATTTCTTGACTTCTCAAAGAAACAGCATATTTTTTCACCTTGAAACTAGGTTAGTATTCTTATATGAATAAGATAGAACATCTTCTCCTGAAAAATTTGGCAAGCATATCATTTAAATGTGAAAGCGGCAGAATTCATAAAGCGATTCTTTGAAAAAATAAAGTAGCAATAGCGACCCAAAAAGGTGAAGCAAGCGGAAACAGCCGCTTCTTGAGAAAATTGGAGAAATTAGAAAAATCATTTAAACCGCTAATGAACGTTAACAAATGTGAATGTTAAAAAAGACAAGAAAAATTAATATAATGATTAGCGTTTGTTGGAGTTTATTAGCGGTTAATTATTTAAATTTTCCAATGATGGTAAAGGTGAAGCAATGATGAAACTCAACTTGATGAAGCTAATCGATTTTTTGATAAATCTAACCAGAAAGGTTTTAAACCGGATTTCGATCCGTGAAAGATTTATCGTCTTTTTTTTAATACTTACTTTAACACCGGTTTTAATCATTGGTTCAATCTCCAATAACAGCTTGAAAAATGTGGTTACCGAGAAAATAGTCCGTTATTCTTTGGCGGAACTGGCACAGGCGGTAGTAAATATTCAGTTGAAACTGACGGAATATGAAACCATTTCATTACAATTATTCATCAATAAAGATTTTAATGCTGCTTTAGAAAATTACGTTGATAAACAAAACAGCCTCAATGTTACTGATCGGAAGTCAGTAGAGGCTTATTTTAATGACTTTATGACCAATAATAAAGATTTATTCGGGTTTATGTTTATTAGTGATTCCGATGACTGTCATCCAATTGTGGTCACTAAAGATTTACAAAAGGATTTTAACCCTTTAAGCAAGAATTTTAACGGAACCAGCGCCTGTCGTAACATCTTAAACGCCGATGGAGGTATTGTCTGGTCATCTACAATCAAAGTTAACCAGAGTAATTTCATCATCTTGGGACGTGCTATTAAAAGATTATCCAATGGGAAACCTTTAGGTATGCTGGCGCTCATAATTGATGAGGATAAAATTGACCAATTGGTTAATTTAACTACGTATAATGAATTGAATAATTCCTTGGATAATATCGAAAATTATGCGCTGATAATAAATGGTAACGGTGAAATAGTTTCTTCGCCTTTCAAAGAAGATATTAGGAAAAAAGTCTCCCAGCTCATGGGGAACACCATACCATTAAGGCCTTTTATCGGAGATTCCCTTGTTGATCAGAAAAAATTTATCGATCATGGCAGCTTTATTACGAAAAAAAACAACAAACAGAGTTTGGTAACCTACAAAGCAATTGGGAGTAAGAACGGGATTGGTGGTAAAAGCGGCTGGTATTTGGTAAACCTGGCTCCGGCTTCTGTTTTATATGAAGAACGACAGGTGGTAACTCTGACCACACTAATTCTATGTTTAGTTTTTGGGGCTTTGGCTATCTGGTTTTCATTTTATGCCGCAAATGTCATATTTCATGATCAACGTCCCAAGCCGGAACAATAAATGATTACATTTTAATCCAATAAGGTTTATAATTAAGGTTAGGGGTGATAATCTTGAAAGGGCTTCGTATCTTTAACAAATTAACGCTCCTTTTTCTTTCTTTGGTCTTTTATACCATTTTATTCCCTGCGAGTTTATCATTCCCTTCAAATTTTGTGATTGCTGCAAATGACTCCAAACCGGTTTCAGGATCGCTTTACCCCCGAAACAGACCGATTACAATTGCAATTGTTCCAAAATCATTGGATAATCCGGTTTTTGTCGATGCTAAAGAAACAGCCGAACTGGCGGCTAGAAAACTAAAGGTCAACCTGGAATGGGTTGGACCTTTTAAAGTTGATCCCGACGTTCAAGTAAAAATCATTGAAGGTTTGATCTGGCGAAAAGTTGATGGTATTGCCATAAGTACCAGTGATCCCGAGAAAATTCGGAAAGTGATTGCCAAAGCTGTTGCGGCCGGTATAAAAGTTGCGACTATCGATGCCGATTGTCCCGACAGTAAAAGGCTCTTTTACTGCGGTACCGATAATTATAAAGCCGGTTGGGCTTGCGGCGAAGCCATGGTTAAAATAATTACTGAAAAAGGATTGGCCAAAAAGAGTTTACGTACGGCTATTCTAACGGGAGGAATCGAGGCCCACAATCTGAATGAAAGAATTCGCGGTTTTAAAGAAGCGGTCGCCGGGAAAATCAATCTGAATTATGTGGCATTGCTGGCTTGCGATGACGATACGAGCACCGGGGCCAAAGTAGTTGAATCATATATCAAACAACATCCGGAGACCGATGTTTTTTATTTCTCCGGCGGTTGGGCTTTTTTTGGGCCGACGGAGTCTTTACCAATCTATCAGGAATGGTGCAACCGTGGCGGTATCGCAGTTTCCATGGATACGTTTCACCCGGTGCTTGTGGCCGCCAAAAAAGGTTTTTTTCAGGCATTGGTAGGACAGGATTTCCGCAAAATGGGGGAACTTACCGTCAAATATTTGGTATCCGCCGTAAAAGGCCAACCAATTCCCAGAGAGTATATCGACACCGGGTTGGAATTGGCTGATCAATCAACTTTTGACCAATTATTGAGAGAGAAAAAACCGTGGGAAATGAAATGAATGTTTTAAATTCGGTCTATTCCGGATTTCAAAACCGAATAGTCAATACTTTCAAATTGAGATCGTTACGGTCCAAGTTTATTTTATCGTTTGTAATTTTAAGTACAATTCCCATGATTATTCTGGCTTTTTTCACTTACCGGGTATATCTTGATATTTTGGAACGTAATATTCAATCATATACAAGTGAGGTTATTGATCGTGTAGACCGAAACCTTGAGATTTATATAAGCGATTTGGAACGGGTTTTGGAATTACGAAATGATTATTATAATGTCCAGTTCATCAAGCTTAGTCTGGCGGGTGATATTGAAGGTAATCGTAAGTTTACCTTTCGTCTGTGGGAAAATTTGAATAACATCAGACATTATAAGACTGAATTACGGGATGTAACCATCACAACCCTGGGCGGGGTAACGGTTGGCTGTTACGGCGTTACCCATACCGACTTGGCCCAGAATGAACTATTTCAAACTCTGGCCAACCGGACTTCCAAGGAGGAAACTAACGCAATCTGGGGGCCCCATCCGGATTGGTTGGGAGGTTCCGTTTTTTCGGTTGGAAAAGCGATCCATGGTGATTATGATAATTTTTTAGGCATGATGTGTATTGATGTAGATGTGGAATTATTGAACCGGATTTGCGGGAATATCAGGCTGGGCAAAACAGGCTACATAATGCTGGTTGACGAACATAACCGGATTATTTATCATCCGAAACCGGAATTAATCGGAAGAAGTTTAGGAGTTTTATTAGGTGAGTCGTCAATCACCGATTGGAAGCAGGGTTTTACAACTAAAACCGGGCCCGGCAATCAAATGATCGCGGTTAAAACCTTTTCCCAGGCAAATTGGAGAATTATTGGTCTTTCCAACCGGTTTGAACTGGCCACCGAGATGCAAAAAATTACCGGACTTGCATTGGTATTAATTTTAATCACCATTGTTATTCTGACATTGACAGCTATCTTCTTTGCAAGCCTGCTCACCAATCCTTTAAAGGAACTGCAACAAACCATGCAGCGGGCTTCTGAGGATTTAAATACTAATGTAAAAATCAGCACCACCGATGAGATTGGTCAGTTGGGAGAGGCATTCAATCAAATGCTGGCCCGAATCAGGCAGTTAGTGGAGCAAAGTGTTCAAGAGCAAAAGAAGTTGCGCCGGACAGAGATGATCGCTCTCCAAGAACAGATTAAGCCCCATTTTATTTATAATACCCTCGACCTAATAATAGGTTTATTAGAAACCAATAAAAACGAAGATGTGATAAATACGGTCGAAGCTTTGGGCGCGTTCTTCCGAATCAGCTTAAGCCATGGTCAGGAATATATTTCGATTCGCGAAGAGGGGGAGCATATCCGGAATTATCTTTATATTCAAAGATTTCGCCATGGCGACAAATATGATTATCAAATAGAGCTTGCTGAAGAATTGTTGAATAAAAAAACTCTTAAACTAATTCTGCAACCTTTAGTGGAAAATGCAATTTACCATGGAGTTCGCGCGTTAGAACAACCTGGTGGAATAATAACCATAAAAGGTTATTTTAGAGGAGAAGATGTTTATTTTGAGATAATTGATAACGGTCAAGGAATGCCTGTTTCATTAGTAGAGGATATAACTAATTGTTTACAAGGCATTGCAACCATGGAAGATGAAAAACGCTTTTTTGGATTAAAGAACGTTAACGAAAGAATTATTCTGGCTTTTGGTAGAGAATATGGGTTAAAAATTGAAAGTATTATTAATGAAGGAACCAGGGTAACAGTACATTTGCCGTTAATCGGTTAATCTAACCCATTAGTTTGAAAAAGAGGGAGCGATTTTAGATGGCCGGTTTATTACTTGTTGAAGATGAAGAAGCAATTAAACAGAAACTGATGAACAACGTCCCATGGCATGAATATGGTTTTGATCCGGTCTTGGGCGCTTCAAACGGTTTGGAAGCCCTTGATATTTTGGGAAATAATGCTATTGATATAATGGTTACCGATGTTCAAATGCCGAAAATGAATGGTATCGAGCTCATTAAAGAGATAAAAAAACGGAATTATCAGTTAAAAATAGTTGTAATATCCGGGTTTGCCGAGTTCGAATACGCCCAAGAATCAATTAAATTGAATGTCTCCGATTATTTGCTAAAACCGTTTGCCAGCCGTAAATTACTGGATTTAGTACTTCGTTTAAAAGAACAACTTGAACAAGAACGGGCGGAAAAATCAGAGCTCCAAGATTTACGGGAAAGTCTTCATAAAAATCTGGAAGCTTTACAAGAGAAATTCTTTATGAATCTATTAAACCACAATTTGGCCGGAGCAGATATGGCTGCTGAATTGGATTTTTTAGGCTTAAAGGATTTGGAAACCAGACCATATCAGGTTATAGTGATAGAAATACCCGAAGGATTATTACGGGAGCAAAGTGAAGAAGAAAAGTATCTTTTAAATATGCAGTTTTTAAATCAGGTTAAACAATTACTAAAAAACAGTAGTTACCAATATTACATCATTAATCAATTGCGGAATCAAATAACCATAATTTTTTTTGGACCCGAACCGGAGTTATCAATTCGTTTTGAAGAATATTTGGCTCAATTACAATTAGCGCTGAAACAACCGATAATTATCGGGGCTGGAGGGGAATATAGCGGTTTAAGGGATTTATCCATTTCTTACCGGGAAGCTTGCTTGGCATCACAGTATCGTTATATTCACGGACCAAACCGGGTATTTTCGATAAGTGATCTCAACCTTGATAACCCTTTTTATCATAAACAATTTTATTATCTTCATAAAAATCGTATCTTCGACGATTTAAAAGTTGGGGCTCACGAAGCAATCCTTAATGATATTAATAATTTTATTCAAGAGTTACGTTCGTCCAACATGTCTCCGGAATCATCCCGGATTGTAGCCAGCAATCTTATTTTACTGACTTATACCACTCTGAATGAACTAGGTTATAACCCTGCGGAGTTGTTTGGCCCGTCTTTTTCACCTTTGACCGAGGTTAATCGGACTGAAAGTTTGGATGAACTTGAAGGTTTTTTAGTTAATTTTTTTGAAAAGATTAATAATTATGCCGGTGAAAAACGAATATCGGTAAACCAAGCTTTGGTTGATGAAGTCCGACGGCATATCGAAGAAAACTATGCCCAGGACATTACTTTGTCGGGAATGGCCAATCAATATAAGATAAGCCCCGGATACTTAAGTTTACTCTTTACGGAGCGGACCGGGAAAAATTTTATTGAGTATTTAACGGAACGCCGGATCAAAAAAGCCCAGGAATTATTGAAACATACCGATATGAAGATTTATGAGATTGCTTGTGCGATTGGTTATAATGATTCTTACTATTTTAGCAGCTGTTTTAAAAAAGTAGTCGGGATGACTCCTAGTGAATATCGGGAGCGTGGTTTGTGATAAAGCTGAATGGAATGTTGTAGTAGTAGAATATTCAGCCTATATTGCAGGAATATTGATATTAATAGCGAATTATTATTTAATTGAAATGTACGTACAAGCAGAGTAGCATGAAAATAATTATTATTTAAAATGTACGTACAACTGTTAAGCAGGTGAAATATTGTTCAACGCGGATAGTTCACTACCAAAATACTCTCAATTAAAAGAATATTTAAAACGGCAGATGCAGCAGAGAGAAATTTTATATGAACAGCAACTACCTTCGGAAAATGTTTTATCAAAACAATTCCGAATGAGTCGCCATACTGTGCGTGAAGCCTTGGGCGACTTGGAGAACGAGGGATGGATTCGCCGAGAACAAGGCCGGGGGACTTTTTGCACCTACTCGGGAAAAGTTGGTAATAGAACTATTGCGCTTGTTACGACCTATATTTCAGATTACATATTCCCTTCTCTTATCCGTGGTATAGAGGAGATATTAAGTGCTTCCGGGTATACTCTTGTCCTGGCGAATACCGGTAATGATAAAATCAAAGAAGCTCAATGCCTTGAGAACTCACTTAGTCGGGATATTGCCGGATTAATTATTGAACCTACCAAAAGCGCTGAAGAAAATATTAATTTGGATTTTTTTAATGAATTCCAAAAGCGGGGGATCCCATATATCTTTTTAAATGCTGTCTATTCTGGTATTGAACCTGCTTATATCATGATGGATGATTTAAATGGCGGTTATATGGCAACCAAATATTTATTACAACTTGGGCACCGGAATATCGCCGGAATTTTTAAAAAAGACGATTTGCAGGGAGTTAAAAGAGAAGAAGGTTTTGAAAAAGCTTTGGCTGAATATGAAATTACCAGTCCATCGAATCTTTTAGGTAAATATGTTACTGAGCAATTGTTATCTTATCCATATCAGTTCACTAAAACCATATTACATAAAAATCCACAACCTACAGCAATTGTTTGTTATAATGACCAAATCGCCATTAAAGTAATGGAGGCGATTCGGGATGAAGGCTTAAAAATACCCAAGGATATCTCAATTATCGGTTACGATGATTCCGGGCTGGCATTGGCTTCGGAAGTTAAACTGACCACTATTAAACATCCAAAAGCGGAGATGGGCCGGCAAGCGGCCCGGTTAATTATTGACATGGTGGAAAAAAGAGTTGATAAGCCTCGCTTTATCTATCAACCGGAATTAATTATTCGTAATTCATGCCAAAATTTATGATAGTAAAAAAAATATAGTAAAATCAAAATTTGTATAGAGGATTACTTCCATTGATATTGAAATATTATAAAAAAACTTGTACGTACATGTTACAACAACTTTTGTAAATGTATTTTAAAAGAGAATGGTTTAAATTTTTATAGATATGTGAGGTGGCTAATTATGGATTCGGAATTAAATGAAATTAGAAAAGAAATTATCAATGGCCAAACCGCAATCGGAATTGAATTGGGCTCAACCAGAATAAAAACAGTCCTGATCAGTAAGAACAACGAGCCGATTGCTTCCGGTAGTCATGACTGGGAAAATAGTTATGACAATAATATCTGGACCTACAGTCTGGAAGATATCTGGAAAGGACTACAGGACAGCTATGGAAAAATGGCCGGCAATGTTAAGGAAAAGTTTGGAGTAAATTTGCAAACAACCGGCGCAATCGGGTTCAGCGCTATGATGCATGGTTATATGGTTTTTGACAAGAACAATAATCTTTTGACACCCTTCCGTACCTGGCGCAACAATATAACCGGTCAGGCTTCCGAGGATTTGACCCGGCTGTTTAACTACCCTATCCCCCAAAGATGGAGTATTGCTCACCTTTATCAGGCAATTTTAAATGGGGAAGAACATATTTCCGACATCAACTTTATGACGACATTAGCCGGTTATATACATTGGAAACTTACCGGGCAAAAAGTTCTTGGAGTCGGAGAGGCCTCGGGTGTTTTCCCAATCGACCTGAAGACTTTGGATTTTAATAAACAGATGATTGGACAGTTCAATGAGTTAATCAGTTCGAAAAAACTCCCCTGGAAGCTGGAAGAGATCCTGCCGAATGTTCTGGCAGCGGGTGCTAAAGCCGGCGGGCTTACGGTAGAAGGCGCAAAGCTTCTGGATATCTCCGGTCAGCTGAAAGCGGGTATTCCGATTTGCCCTCCTGAGGGCGACGCCGGTACCGGTATGGTTGCTACCAACAGCGTTGCGGTGCGTACCGGTAATGTCTCGGCCGGAACGTCGGTATTTGCAATGATTGTACTTGAAAAGGAACTATCGAAAGTTTATCCAGAGATCGATCTGGTAACCACACCTGCAGGTAAAATGGTGGCTATGGCACATTCCAACAATTGTACTTCCGACTACGATGCATGGCTCAGCTTGTTTGCCGAAGCTATAAAAGCCCTTGGTATGGATGTAAGCAAATCAAAGCTCTATGACACATTGCTTGGTATGGCGCTCCAGGGAGATCCGGACTGTGGCGGTTTGTTATCATATGGGTACATTTCCGGAGAGCATATTACTCATTTTGAAGAAGGACGGCCGTTGTTTGTGCGTTCATCCGGCAGCAACTTCAATCTGGCTAATTTTATAAGAGTTAATTTGTTTACAGCATTAGGAGCTTTGCGGACCGGCTTAAATATTCTCCTGGAAAAAGAAACGGTCAAAGTAGATAAAATCCTGGGTCATGGCGGCTTTTTTAAGACTAAGGAAGTTGGACAAAAAATTATGGCTGCTGCTATCAATGTTCCGGTAGCAGTTATGGAAACTGCAGGAGAAGGCGGAGCCTGGGGCATTGCCTTATTAGCCTCCTATATGATTAATAAAACGGAAAACGAGTCGCTGGATGATTTCTTAAATAATAAGATTTTTGCCGGACAACAAGGAATTTCCATTGAACCGGATCCAAAAGATGTAGCCGGCTTTAACGAGTTTATGAAACGTTACACCCGGGGTCTGGCTATCGAAAAAGCGGCGGTCGAGAATTTGAAATGAGTTGGAAAGGTTTCGAATTGCAGGATACTTAGCCCTAAGGTTATAGTAAAGCAAGTTGTGCAGACAAGCTTACGATACATTATCATTAGAGAAGATTGACGATTTGGATTTAATTTAGGGGAGTGCATACCGGTGTTAAAAAAATTAAAAGAGCAGGTATTAGAAGCCAATTTGGAACTGAACTCCAAGCGATTGGTAGTGTATACCTGGGGGAATGTCAGCGGTATTGACCGTCAAGCAGGATTAATGGTTATTAAACCCAGCGGAGTAGCTTATGAGGAACTCCAGGTTGAAATGATGGTAGTGCTGGATATGGAGGGTAAAGTTATCGAAGGAGATTTAAAACCTTCTTCGGATACTCCTACTCACTTATATCTTTATCAGAACTTCCCGGAGATCGGCGGTGTGGTCCATACTCATTCGCCGATGGCTACAGTATGGGCTCAGGCTGGTTTCGGCATACCTTGTTTTGGGACTACACATGCCGACTATTTTTACGGCGAGATTCCTTGTACCAGAGCCTTAACAAAAGAAGAAATTGCTGGTGAATATGAGTTAAACACCGGAAAAGTAATTATAGAGACATTTAATAATATAAAATATCAAGAAATACCTGCTGTTTTAGTAGCCAATCATGGTCCGTTTTCTTGGGGGCGTAACCCAAGGGAAGCTGTTCATAATAGTGTGGTTATGGAGGAAGTGGCCAAGATGGCTTTTCTGACTAGAGGATTAGCTCCGGAGATCAATCCAATCTCATCGAGTTTATTAGATAAACACTTTTTACGAAAACACGGTAAAAACGCCTATTATGGACAAGGGTGAACTATAGTTTATAGTTGATAGTTTACAGTAAACAGTTAGATTGTTGATTAGTAGTAAGCCTGAGTATGGTTGTTTTAAAAAAAGATAGGTTTTATAAATTAAAGTTAAGAATAAGAGGAGGGTTTTTAATGGTCAATATTCCGGAAGTAAAATTAGGCGTCGTTGCAGTAAGTAGAGATTGTTTCCCGGTGGAACTTAGTGAAAAAAGAAGGCAAGCAGTAGTAAAAAGTTGTAAGGATAAAGGGATTAAAATCGTTGAAATTCAAACAACGGTAGAAAACGAAAAACACGCTCTAAAAGCATTGGATGAATTAAAAACGGCTAAAGTTAATGCTCTGGTAGTCTATCTTGGAAATTTCGGGCCGGAAGGACCGGAGACTATTCTGGTACAAAAGTTTGATGGGCCGGCAATGGTTGTAGCCGCCGCTGAAGAAACTGAAACTAATTTAATTAACGGTCGGGGCGATGCCTATTGCGGTATGTTGAACGCATCTTATAATCTTTCTTTGCGAAAATTAAATCCATATATTCCCGAATACCCGGTGGGAACCGCTGCTGAAATTGCCGGTATGATTAGTGATTTTGAAGATATTGCCCGGGTAGTTCTTGGATTGTCCAAATTAAAGATTATTAGTTTTGGACCAAGACCGCAGGATTTCTTAGCATGTAATGCACCGGTGAAACCGCTTTATGATTTGGGAATAGAGATTATGGAAAACTCCGAGCTGGATCTCTTTGAATCCTTCAATAAACATGAAAATGATAAGCGGATTCCGGCGGTTGTCAAAGAGATGGAAAATGAATTAGGCAGCGGGAATTCGTATGCCGGGATACTGCCCAAATTGGCCCAGTATGAACTTACTTTAAAAGATTGGTTTACTAATAATTTAGGCGCTTCCGAGTATGCGGTATTTGCTAACAAATGTTGGCCGGCATTTCAAACGCAGTTTCATTTCGTTCCATGTTATGTTAATTCTAGATTAGCATCAATAGGGACTCCGGTATCTTGTGAAACTGATATCTACGGCGCATTAAGCGAATATATTATTACCTGCGCCACTAGCATGCCGGCAACTTTACTGGATATCAACAACTCGGTTCCCAAAGATATGTATGATAACAATAAAACAAAATTTGCAGGTTATACTCTGGAAGATTTATTTATGGGATTTCATTGCGGTAATACTCCAAAAAGCTGTATGAAAAATGCGGCAATGAAGTATCAACTTATCATGCACCGTTTGTTGGAACCGGATAAAGAACCTGATATTTCCCGGGGTACATTGGAAGGAACCATCAGACCGGGCGATATAACTTTATTCAGACTTCAAAGTACTGCTGATAGCCTTTTAAGGAGTTATGTAGCCCAAGGGGAAATTATTGATGTTGATCCAAAGTCGTTCGGAGGTATCGGTGTTTTTGCCGTCAAAGAAATGGCTAGGTTCTACCGGCATGTTCTGATTGCCAAAAGATATCCGCACCATGCCGGTGTAGCTTTTAAACATGCCGGCAAAGTACTGTTTGCGGCGATGAAAATGCTTGGAATCGAGGATGTAGCCTTTAATCAACCTTCAAATATGTTTTATAAAGATGAAAACCCTTATAAATAAGCTGTATGACTAGCTTATAATAGATTTTTAAAAATAATGCACTTCAACTCCTCCCGGCTATTTTAAAGGATATCTCCAATAGCGGAGATATCCTTAAAATAGCTGAACCCTTAACCATTAAGTTGTGTAATATCTAGTTGCACTTGAATGCAACTTGGTATTACAACTTCCTTCAAAATCACTTAAGATGTTGGCCCTGATATACAATATTCATATTAACAAAAAATCTAGGGAAGCGCTGATTAATTGAATAAGTGACGATTTTGTGCTTCGCAAAATGCCTAATGCCGCATATTTGCTCGCGCAAAATCGGATTAATCAGCGCTTCCCTAAGACTGTAATTATAAGTTTATTCAACGTTACTGATCATAACTGAGTTAAAGTATTCGGTCATAACTTGGGCCGGGGTTTTTCCCAGGTTACGATAACCTTTATGAGGTCTCTCGTTATTATAGTAAAAGAGCCATTGGTCAAAATCTTTTTGAAGTGTTTCAAGGTCGGTATAATTTTTTTTATGAAATATTTTTTTAAAGAATTCATCCAAAACAATCCGGTTGAAACGTTCAATAAAACCGTTGATTATATGTTCACGTAATTTAATACGTTGATGTCTCAGCTCGTTTAAGATTAAGTAAAGTTCAAAATGATGGTTTTCAGTTCCGCAGTATTCACGGCCGTTGTTGGTTATTATTGTTTGAATTCGGACTCCTAGTTTTTTATAAAAAGGGATAACGTCGTTATGTAGAATTGCAACTGCACAGTCAGGTGATTTTCCAATATGCAAAAAACCAAATGCATAACTGCTATAGGTATCAACTATTGACTGTAAATAAACTTTTCCGACGTTTTTCAAAATACCGATCATTAAAGCGTCTTGAACTAGAGTTTCTCCAGGCCGAGAGCTCTCATGAGCGCGCTCCCGAAAACAGGGATTAACTTTCTCCATTAAAACAATTTGTTCTTTGGATAAATTGAACTGTTCATTGAGGACCTTTTCTTCTAATTTAAAGAGACGTTCATTTTTATTGCCCATCTCGTTTTTGATTAAAATTTTTTGGATGGTCGGCGAGCTAATGTTAATATTGAAGGATTTTAATTCATCAGCCAGACGAACACATCCCCAACCTGGGTGTTCCAAACTTAAGGAAATTATCTTTTCTGCAACTGCTTTGGGAGTTTTTCTAGGATGACTTCGCCGGATTACCGGTAAATCTTTAAAACTTTCAAACCCTAAGCATTGATAACGTTTTTTTAATTCAATCAATTGAGTCCGGTTGATGTTTTGGCGTTGATAAGTAGCGCTGGCATTATCGAGTAATTGGGTTAATTCGGAAATGCTTAGACGCCGATTAGACTGTTTATTGTGATTAATCATCTTGACCTCCCGGATATAACTGTATTAATTGAAAAATCTTAAAAAATCCAATAGAAAATCTTGTATATATATTATATATAACACAAATATAACACGATATAAAGATAATACTCAATAATTAATATATTTTTAAAATAAAATATAACATACAAATAACATTAAAGTTGTATACTTTGTTTTAAAAATAGTTCTGCTTTAATACTAATATTTATTTAACCCCTTATTTCGTCCCCAAAACATTACTGGATGTTACTATATCAAAGCGAAGTTTAATTTAGGATTTCAACACAAAAAGCTCATCTTGAAAATTTACCGAAAAAATCTTGGCTATCGGCTTTATACTCCAAAGTTTGCAAAATAACAAACTTCTTGAGGATGATTAGATAAAAAGAGGATTGTTATTTATTTAAAAGAATTTAATTATAGCGGATTACCATTTTTAATACGGATGATAGATTTATTCAAAAATTTTGAGGAGCTCGGCAATGGAGCGGATTTTTAAGGGTTTAAATTTAGAATTAGTAGCCGGTAAGATCTCATATAAAGTGGATGAGGTGTTTCTGGAGAAAGACCAATTTGTATTAATTTTAACTAATTTACCTAAGGGTTCGTTCAATGAAGCCGAAATGATAATTAGTGATAATAATCGAGAGTATGTGTCTCTAAAACCTAAAATTGTTGATATTAAATATGAAGCGGAGAAAGTAAAGCTTTTCTGTTTTACCTCTTCCAAAAAAATCAACTTATTAAAGAGATCTTTATTACGCCTTCAAACTGATATTCGTACAGAATATTCATATTTGAGAGCGGAAGGGGAAGGTCGGTTTTCTTCGATTTCAGCTGAACATATTGGAGCATTAAAAGATTTAAATACTTGTGGAGCTAGTCTGGAAGTCGCCAATTATGGGAGTTTTTTCTTAGAAGAACCATTTTCATATCTAAGATTATTATTTACGTTACCAGATGAGGCATCCGGAGGGAAAAAGGTTGAAGTTATCGGCAGAGTAGTTAATGTTACAAAATCATGGGATAAGATATCAGTAGGGATATTATTTGTCCATCAAAATGAAAGCGACGCTAAATGGATTGAGGAATTCTATCAAAGAGGTCTTGGTTCGATTGAAAATCGGGAAGAAAACTCAATTGTTGCTGAAATTAAAAAATTTTTCACTAAGTGATTTATTTTTCGAACATAGTTAAGCTTTAATGGATAAAGGAAATCCCATGGTTCGGGAGATTTCCCGCCCGATCTCTTTGAGTTTGTTTATCAATAGTTCGTCTTGTTCGGTTAAACTGTTGCCGTTGACTGGACGAAATATACTAATCGCTCCAATACAGACTCGAAGGTGATTATATAACGGAACACTAATTTCACGGACCGAACCCATCAAACCGCTTATTTCGGCTGCAAAATCCTGTAATCGGACGGCTCTTAATTCTTGAAGCAAGGTGGAAGGGTTATCTATAAGTTTGGCTTCATAATAATTTTGCGCGTAGTTTTGCTGTTCGGATAATGGAAGGTTGGAGATCAGCATCTTCCCGGAACTGGTTTGACAAGCGGGAACCGGGATGCCGGTTTGTATTCCGATTTGAATAGGGTCGGTTGTCTTAATGCAATCAGAATAAATTACGTTTTGGCCTGAAAGAATTGAAAGATAGACTGATTCTCCGGTTGCTTGGGCTAGACTATTCAATAAAGGTAAAGCAATGGGACGTAACTCAACATTTTGAATAGCGGCATTTCCAATTAAAAAAGCTTTTAATCCTAATTTATAATGTCCGGTGCTTTTTTCCCGCTCCACAAAACCACTTTTGCAAAGAGTGCTCAATAAGCGGTAAGTGGTACTTAGACTTAATTTGGCAATTTGACCAATCCTGGTTAGGGGTAAAGGGGTATTTTGCTCCGCCAGAATTTCTAAGAGTTTTAATGTTCTCTCCACGGTTTTAACTTTAATTTCTTTGGGTTCTGCGGCAAGTCGCAACTACTTCACTCTCCCCGTTAAATTTTTATGTCAATTTTTTGTCATATGCAATATTGAATTCCGATAGAATTAAAAAGTGACAACTGAAACAAATTAATGTCAATTCTTTATGAATTTCTTACTTTTCCAAAATGCGAAATTGATTTCCGCTATTATTTTATTGTAAGCTATTGAGATGTTTACGTCAACATTATTAACTCTTTTTTAACTGAAAGTGACACAGGTTTACTGTATACATTTATCAGCTATTTAATATTCAATGTATTAGATATGCATTAGGCGTAGATGATAACGAAAA
The DNA here is from genome assembly GCA_023435225.1 of Bacillota bacterium. Lineage (GTDB taxonomy): Bacteria > Bacillota > UBA4882 > UBA8346 > UBA8346 > UBA8346. Next base: position 110,004 of record JAEYRX010000020.1, on the reverse strand, counting down.
ATTGTACTATAAAAAAGAGTATAGAGGGTATTTTAGAAAACAGTAGAATATAAATAGTTCAGATAATCATTACTATCTTTCAGCTTATAGAAATTGGTCTTTTTATAATGTTAATCAAATTTGTCTATTAAAGATTTCCAACATGTTAACAACGGTGGTAGTTACTTAGTTCAATGAAGGGATGACTATAATGCCGAAACATAATGACATTAAAAAAGTATTATTGATTGGGGCCGGACCGACGGCAATTGGCCAAACCGGAGAATTTGATTATGCCGGGATGGAAGTATGCCGGATATTGAAAGCAGAAGGAATTAAAGTGGTAGTAGTTGAGAATAATCCTAACACTATAATAAGCGATTGCCAATTTGCGGATGCAGTTTATTTAGAACCGTTGACCGTCACTAATCTGGAACGAATTATCTCCATCGAAAAACCGGATTCTTTATTGGTGGGATTTGGAGGTCAAGTCGCCTTAAATTTAGGTTATTCCTTATTTAAAGAAGGGATTTTAGAAAAATATCATATAAATTTGTTGGGAATAGAACCGGAGACTATTGAAAAGACGGAAAACCGGCTTCGGTTTAGAGAGATTATTCAAGAGCTGGAGTTGACAATACCGGAAGGAGGAATTGCTTACGGTATCGGAGAAGGAATCGAAATAGGACAAAAAATTGGTTTTCCGGTGGTAATCCATTCTTCATTTGCCGCTGAAGGGGCCGGAGTCTTGGTTGCTTATAATAAAGAGGAATTGGAAGAGTACATAGAAAACGCTTTAAGTTCTTCGCCAATTAGGCAAGCTTTAATTGAAGAATCCTTATATGGCTGGCAAGAAATAGAGTTAGAATTACTTAAGGATTCGGACGGTAAAGTAATGGTTGTCTCTTCTATGGAAAATATTGATCCGGTGGGAGTCCATACCGGTAATAGCGCAGTTGTAATACCGGCCCAAAGTTTATCTACAAGCCAATATCAACGAATGGTTGAAATAAGCAAACAATTTCTTAACAAATTAGGAATAACCGGAAGTGTTAATTTTCAATTTGCTTGTAGCCCCAATAATCAAGACTTAATATTACTTGAAGTTAATCCTAGATTTACTAAAAGTACGGCTTTAGTAGCAAAAACCTCGGGGGTTCAAATTCCGGCTGTTGCCATCAAACTGGCTTTAAATTATAAATTAACGGAAATCTTTGAACATCAAAAAAACGGAGACGGCAATAACCTCCAAAGTGACTATGTAGCAGTAAAATTACCGCGTTTTAATTTTGAGAAGTTCCCGACAGCGGAATGGATGTTAGGGACTTCAATGAAATCGGTGGGAGAAGTAGTAGCTTTTGGTGGTAATTTCAAAGAAGCTTTTCAAAAAGCTATCCGTTCTTTAGATATTGGCCATCATGGATTGGGGGCTGAAGGGTCGGATCTGAAAGAAGATGAAATTACTTTTAAAGAGATAAAAGAAAAAATAATAAATCCCAATGCCGATCGTTGGTTCTATATCCGTTATGCTCTTAAAAAAGGGATGTCGCTTCAGGAGGCGGCTGATCTATCAAAACTTAATCATTGGTTTTTGAAAGAAGTATCTGAAATAGTTGCTTTAGAAAAAAAATTAACGACATATGCTTTGTATAACCTTACTAATGATGTTTTTTTGCAAGCTAAACAATGGGGATTTTCCGATCCACAGCTAGGTTACTTATTGCGGACTACGGATGAATCGATTAGAGAAACTCGAAAAAAACAAGGTATTGTTGCCGGTTTCGTTAAGATAAATAACATGGGTATATTGAAGGATAATGGCGCGAGCGTCTTTTCTACGTATTGTTCCTGTGCAAAGCTGGAAACGAAAAAAAGTGAAAAGATTCTACTTCCGGGCTCTGGGCCAACACGGATTGGGCAGGGAACTGAATATGATTATTCGTTAGTTAAGGCTTCTCTAGCGATCATGAAGTCCGGCTTGGAAAGTATAATTATTAATTGTAATCCGGCCTCGATTACTACCGCTACGGAAAATAGCTCCGTTTTATATATTGAGCCTTTAGTGAAAGAGGAAATACTTAATATTATTGAACAGGAGCAACCTTCAAATGCTATTCTTCAGTTTTGTGGTCAGGCAGCCCAGGATTTATTTGCCGGTCTAAGAAAATATATAAAAATAAACGGAACATCTTTGCAAGATTATAATCGTGGTTTGAATTGGAACAGCTTAAAAGAGTCCGTTAAAAAAACGGGATTATTATATCCGGATTATGGTGAGGCGGTTGATGAAACGATCGCTTTGGAGATTGCCAATAAAATTGGGTATCCGGTTATTCTCAAACCATCATTTGACCGGCTCAAATCGGTAGAGATTATTTATGACCAGGAAGAACTTACAAAATATATAGCTAAAATGGAGCCGTTTTCAACTAAAAACCCATTATTAATTGAAGAATTTATAGGTGATGCTGTTGGTTTATTGGTGACAGGAGTTTCTGATGGTCAAAATTTTATTATTGCCGGAATTATGGAACAAATTGAAGAAGCTGGTATTAACCCGGGGGATTCTGCCTGTTCCCTGCCCCCTTACTCGGTAGGAAAAGAAATTTTGACAAAAATCAAAGAGATCTCCAATGTACTAGCTAAAGAATTACAAATTACCGGTCTTTTAAATGTCAAATTTGCGGTCAAACAAGACTCAATATATCTGGTAGATGCAAATCCATTATCATGTTTATGCATCCCTTTTCTCACTAAAGCTACCGGCATAGACTGGCCGGCGGTTATTAGCAATTCTATTCTGGGGAAAAGGATAAAAGATCAAGGTATAAATGAAAAATCTCTCCAATATACTGCCATTAGAGAAGCGGCATTTTCTTTTGACAGATTTCCGGGAGTAGATGCATTACTAGGACCGGAGGTGCGTTCAACCGGAACAGCAATGGCGGTAGATGAAGATTTTGGATTGGCTTTTATAAAAGCGCAATTAATGGTGGGAGAAAAGATCCCAACCAATGGAACAATTTTCTTAAATATCAGAAGTGAAGATAAAAGAGTTTTTGCTCCAATAATTCGCCGATTTATTGATTTGGGTTTTAAAATTATTGCTCCTGAAGAAACAGCTACCGCTCTATTGCGTAATAATATTCCCTGTGAATCCGTATTCCAGGTAGGAGAAGGCAGACCTAATATTATGGATAAAATTAAAAATCTAGAAATACAATGGATAATCAGCACTTCATCAGGGCGGAAAACAAAACCGGAAGAGATATCGATTAGAAGCACTGCAATCCAAAGAGATATTCCGATTATTACTACGATATCCGGGACAAAAGCTGCTGCTATCGGGATGGAACATTACTTAAAAGGAGACATTACAGTTAAATCCATTGAAGATTATTATCAATTACAAACAAAATAATAGCAGTATTTCTTCATTTGATAATGCAATGCAATGGGTGGATAATTTATGTAACATTTATAGATTAGCCGGAGTAGTACCGACTAATCTATTTTAATTTGCTTACGTTTGTATTTGACTATAAAAAAGCAAATGGTAACTCCTTATATATAGGTTAAAAAATTTTTAAAATTTAAAGAAGGAATTTATAGGGGAGGGTAGAAATATAATAACAAACGTTTGCTAAAAATATTGTTTTTGTTAAATTATGGCGTTTTAATAATTAAGGGATTTTCATAATCAAAAAATTATTAAAGTAATTATGAAACTCCCATATTTAGGTGAATTATGGCAACTATTAAAGATATCGCCCGTCAAGCCGGAGTTGCTCCCAGCGTTGTTTCACGGGCTCTGAATAATAAATACGGTGTTAAAAATTCTACAAAAGAATTAATTCAAAAAATTGCCCGGGAGATGGACTACTACCCGAATACTGCCGCTCGTAGCTTGGTTACTAGAAGAACAGAGACCATTGGGGTAATAATGGCTGACCTTTCAGAACCTTACTACTCACAGATTATTAAAGGTATGGAGTACGTAGCTAGTCAAACCGGATTTACCTTATTGTTTTCTAACTCTTATGAGAGTATAGAACACAACCGGGTATTACAAAAAATGATCTTTGCCGAACGGGTAGACGGATTAGTGATTGTGGGTAGTAATATTCAAGAGAAAAATTTTGTAGCTACTTTATTGGAACAGAAAATACCCTTTGTATTGATAGAACGGAATTTTTCTAACCCACGGGTCAACTGTATTTGGGTTGATAATATGGCCGGGGCTTATATGGCTACAAAGTATCTTATTGAGCATGGTCATCGTAAAATTGCTCATGTGGCTGGAAATCTTTATTACCAAGTAACTTTGGACCGGATTGACGGCTATAAAAAAGCTTTAAATGAAGCCGGAATAAGATATTCCGAAGAGTTAGTTACCTCGGGAAATTTTATCAGTCCGGATGCTTATACGGCAGTAAAGGAATTATTAAGACACGAGTGCACAGCGATATTTGCAGCCAGTGATGCTATGGCGTATGGAGCTTTACAAGCTATTCACGATATGGGGCTATCGGTCCCCGAGGATATTGCGGTGGTTGGTTTTGATAATCTTGAATTTTCTGCATTAACAAATCCGCCGCTAACTACTATTAAGCAGCCTCGGTATGAGATGGGCGAAAAATCACTTTCAATTTTAACCGATATTTTACGGGGAGAGTCCAAAGAGGGCGTTAAAATATGCCTTCAGCCGGAACTGATGGTTCGTCGTTCCGTTTAAAATAGGGACCGGAAGGTGAGAATAAATTTTTTACAGCATTAACAAACGTTTGTCAACATCGAGGAGGAATTTGCTGTGGGTTTACTTCAGGAAGCGATAATTGGCAGGTTGGGCTCGCGTTTTAGTTTAGATTTTCGCCCCAAAGAAAAATCCGTATATTTATCACCTATGGGTAGTTTTTATGACCAAGCGGTAGAGATGGGTATCGGTTTACGTTTAGGTGGAGAAATCTATATTTTACCGTTTGCCAATATAGAAGGTACTAAACATTTTATTAAAGTTGAACAAGAATTTCTAATGGAAGGATTAGATTTTAAAGTACGGGACGAGAAATTGGGTTTGGAATTTGCCTGCCGGATATATGCTCCGTTTTATCCAGAAGACCGGCAAATATCAACCGCTCCGTTCTATTATATCGATTTGGAAGTTCGCAGTTTTCTCCATGGACGAAGTTTGTTTGAACAGGTAAATGGAGAATGGTTTTTTAGCATTTCCGGTAGTCATATTGGTAACAATAATGAGATATTACTGCCGTTTGAATCGGAATTAGTAAAGGATTGCTGGTATAATACCGATGAATGCCCGGTGGAGGCACATTCGAAATTTTCCGAAAGTACATTTGCTGGCGAAGTAAAGATTGTTCCATTAAAGTCGGATTCCTCATGGCAAGTTAGCACTAATTCAACAAACGTTTGTTTAAGTAAACAGTTTAACTTAGAGTCCAACCATCAAGTTTTACAGGAAACTTTAATTATTGCCGGATTTCAACCGGATACTGTATTAAAAGCGTGGAAAAAAAATTGCCGTTTTCTATATACCGACTATTTTTCTAATATAGATGAGGTAATCAAGTATGCCCGTACCGAACGGGAAAAAGTGCTCCGGAAAAACGATTTATTTGTTAAAACTATTGATAATTCGACAATCGGGGAAGCTGCTAAATCATTAATCGCTTGTGGTTTTCAAAATTATCTGGTTAATTCCTGGTGGGTCCTGGATGATAATAATAGCGATTGGTTTTTTATCTGGGAAGGTTGGTGCGCTTTTCATTCAACATTGGATGTTGAATATAATAACGCTTGGTTTGCGTTACTTTATTGGCCGGAGTTACTGGAAAAGCAACTAAATGCCTGGTATAACAATTTGCAACCTGAGGGATTTCCCAGTCATGACATTGGAATCTTACTGGAAGTTAATAATCAGGTATACCCGCATCATATGCCGGTAGAGGAATCATGCAATTTACTTTTATTAACTTTTGCAATATGGCGTTTTAGGGGTTATCAAAAATGGCAAAAGTATTTACCGGAGGTATTTAAAGTAGTTAATTATCTATTAACAACGGATACCACCGGAAACGGCTACCCTAATATCGGAGTTGCCAATACGGTAGATGACGCGGCTGCAACGGTTCAATACGCTAAAGAACAAACATATTTAGCATTGAAGGTGTTATCAGCCTTAACCGCTTATTTGGAATTGGCCAAGGCTTTACCGGAATCTAAAGTTCCGAAAGAGCTTAATGAAAAATCGATGGCAGTTATGGCAAAAATAAGGAATACTATGGATACCGTTGCATGGTTGGACGACCATTATGCGGTTTGCCTGCCTCAATCTGCTGAAGGACTACGGGATGTTTGGACCGGCAGGGAAATTGGAGATACGGAACTTGTCGGGTGGGATGCTTACTCATTATATACCAGTAATGGTTTACTATTCTTATTAGCAGCCGGAGTGAAACCGGATTTGGACTATGAAAGAATCAAAACGGATCTTACTAAAGCGCTATATAAAAGCCTTACACCTTATGGATGTACTCATAGCAGTATTGACCGGAGTAATGTTTGGTTATCCCAAAATCTTTGGCGGGATCAAATCTCCGGTTATTTGGGAATTGACTTATTGGATATGACTGAACGATATTGGCGGTTTTTAGAGTGGGAGAATACTCAAGGACGTGGCGGATGTTACGTTGATACATACGGTTGGAACTGGCTTTCATATTATCCGCGAGGAGTTACGGCTATTGGGCTTTTAGCCAGCATGGCCGGTTTGAAAGTAAAGGCAACAGAAAAAACAATCGAAATAGCTCCGGTTCGTTGTCCATCAAGATTTCCGTTATTAATACTCGCCGACTGGGAGAAAGGGACAGTTCCTTGGATGAACTGTCGGCTGGATAACGGAGAGCCGGTATACAGGTTGGAAGGTAAGTGCCCTGATGATTGGAAAGTGAATTGTAATTTTAAAAGAGAAAAATTGTGAGTTAATATATTAAGTTTTAGGTTTACCAATATAATCACAGTTAAAATTAATAAATTTTGGTTAAGAGACTTTTAAAAATAACCGAAAACCTAATTAATATTGTTTATATTTAATGGCTCTATATTAACAATGAAGGAGATGATCTCAAACACATTCATTGCTTAGAAAAAAGAGCCAGTGAGAGGGGGTGATAATAAAACTAAAAATTCGGCTTTACAGAGTTGTACTAAAAAATTGATTTTTCTAAACGAATAGGAGGAGAAAGATGAAAAAAAGAATATTGTTTATTAGTGGTTTACTTATTCTAATGATTGCTTTACTTATTCCGGTATATGCCGCTCCCAAAGTGACCTTGACAGTTTGGGCCGGAGATCCGGTTGACAATCCAGATAAAACCGACGCAGCTTATGTTATGGCCCTCTACAATGGTTTCCAAAAGAAATATCCGGATATAAAAATTGAATGGGTTGCTTTGGGTTACCAAGGTTCGCCTATCAACAACAAAATTAAAGCTTCTTTACCGAATAACCAAGGCCCGGATATCTTCCAATCATGGGGCGGTAGCTTTATGGGTCAATTTGCCGATGCCGGTAAGTTACTCGATATGACCAAAGAATTAAAGAAGGTTCCAGTCAGCGCTGCTGCAAGAGCCGCAATGAGCTGGAAAGGTAAAATTTACGGCGTAGCTCCGTTCTTCGCGGTAGCTGGATTGTTTGCTAACGAAGGCATGTTTAAACAGTATGGATTGAGTGTACCGACTACTTTCGATGAATTTGAAAAAGTTTGTGACACCTTAAAAGCTAAAGGCATTCAACCGGTTGCTGTTGGTGCTAAAGACCAATGGCCGGCTCTGGCTACCTATATGTATCTGGTTAACCGTTACGGCGGTAACGTATTTGCTGACGCTGTTGCCCGCAAAGTCCGTTTTGACTCCGAACCGTTTGTAAAAGCAGCTGAAAAATATCAAGAGTGGGCCAAAAAAGGTTATTTTGGCGACAAAGCATTAGCTGAAGGTTATGGCGATGCCCAAATGTTAATGTGCACCGGTAAAGCCGGAATGCAGATCTCCGGTTCCTGGTTATGCGGACTTTACTCCGACCCGAAACAAACCGACCAAACAATCGGTTGTTTCGCAGTTCCGGTTCTCAAAGGCGGTAAAGGCACCGTTGGTGATGTCATGGGTATGACCGATACCGGATTTGCCGCTACCAAGCTGGCTGCTGGTAAAAAAGCCGCTGTTGTTAAATTTATGAAATATGCATTAAGTGTAGAGGCTTGTCAAGCCGAAACCGGCCGTGTTTGTTCCGTTCCGGGTGTAAAACCGCCGACCAGACTTACCGGTATGGCTTCCAGCAACGTAATGGGTCAAGCAAAGACCATGCAATTCTGGTGGGACCAAGATCTACCAGCTACTGTTGCTTCACCGATCAATCTTACAATTCAAACCTTCTTCTTGGCCGATACCAACGTGAAGAAAGAGTTAACCAAGTTTGAAGAACTCGCTGAAGAAAATATGGGTCCAGCGAAGAAGTAATTAGAAGAATCGTTTAAAGTAATAAGCTTTTAGCGGGGAGGAGCCGCCGAAGACAGGCGACTTCTCTCCCATGAAAGTATGAAACGTAATAAAAAGAGATTTGTGATAAATTTGTATCTAAAATTCGGTTGGATTTGGACTTATAAATTGTATAACTTAGTAAGCGAACAATTTTCGTTTAAAAATTTATTAATAGATTAATTCTTAAATTGAAGAATTTAGGGTTTTGTGAGTAATATTGTTAGATAAAGTAAATTATAAATTTTGAAATTGGGGTGGGTATTATATGGCAACTACCCAAAATATAAGTATGCCGCATAAAGTTCCAAAAAAGATTGATTGGGCGCAGTTAACGTTTAAGTTAGGACTTCTTTTTCCGGCATTTTTAATGCTTGGGGTGTTAATGTATTATCCTATTATTGAAACTTTCCGTATATCACTAACGCGGTCTACCGGTCTGGGACCGGAAGTTTATATTGGGTTTCAAAATTATGTTAAGTTATTTTCCAATGAGGAATTTCTATTAGGGTTATTACATGGTTTTCAATGGGCTTTCTGGAGTATTGTCATCCAAATACCACTAGCATTTTTTATCGCTTTCGCCTGTACTAATTATAAATCGCGGCTTACAGGCAGATTACGGAGTATATACTATTTGGCCAATGTTTTTCCTTCGGCGGTTACCGCCATGTTGGGAACATTCATATATGCGCCTAATGCCGGTGTTATTGTTAAATTTGCCCAGTCTATTGGTTGGAAATGGCTGGAGAATATTAATTTTTTAGGTGATCCTAAGATAGCATTCGGAGCGATTTTTGCGCTCGCTACCTGGGCTTATATAGGATTCTACGTTATTTATTTAATGGCTAATATTGATCAAATCCCTGCTGAACTTGAAGAAGCGGCGGTAATTGACGGCGCTAATAAATGGCAATATGCCCGTCATATTGTAATTCCTCAAATATCATTCGCTTTAGGTATTTTAGTAATTCTCTGTACGGTCGGTAGTATTAAGCTTTTTGATTTACCATGGATAGTCTTACAGGGTGGTCCTCCAAAACACTCCACTGTTACATTGGGAATAACTCTTTACCGGGAAGGATTTTTAAACTGGCAGTATGGTAAAGCAGCTGCCATCGGAGTAATTATCTTTTTAATTTCATTAGTTTTTACTGTTGCCCAGTTTTCCTGGCAACGTAATCCGAATGATTAATTGACCTATAAAAAATAAAGAAGTAATCCATAAAGTATTGATTGATTTGAGAAAAATGTTTGTATTTTTTTAGATTGATGCAACATATATCGATAATATGGATTATTTACGGATTAGGTATTAACAAAGTAGTAAAAGGGGGACCTTTTATATGAATGAGCTAGAAAATGAATTATTAAAGAAGAATCTGTTTCAAGAGCACACTAAAAAGGAATTTTCAGTTTCTTCCTTTGTGATCCATTTTGCCTTAATATTTTTAGCGGCGCTGGTAATTTTTCCATTGATATTACCGTTGGCATTTTGTTTTAAAACACCGTTGGAGTTTGCTTACCATCCGTGGGCTTTACCAAAACAGTTGTTATGGAGTAACTTTAAGATTGCTTGGGATGGTTTACATCTTGACTCCGCTATGATAAATTCATTCATAGTTTGTATTGGTGCGGTTCTATTGACTGTCCCGGTGGCGGCAATGGCCGGTTATATATTTTCACGATATCGTACTAAATTAACTGATATATTGTTTTACTGTATTATGGCCGGTTATTTCGTTCCGGCACAGATGGTTCTAATTCCTTTATATAAAATCGAAGTTAATATTGGTTTGATAAATACTTTGCCGGGAGTTTTTCTTGCTATCGCTACTTTTGGAATTCCGTTTTGGACCATGATTTACCGTTCCTTTTATTCTTCGCTCCCCAATGATTTGATGGAATCAGCCAGGATTGACGGGGCCGGACATTGGACTATCTTTTTAAAAATTATGCTTCCTTTATCCAAATCGGCTACGGCGTTAGCGGTTATCCTTACTTTTATGGGCGCTTGGAGCGATTATTTACTTTCGTTGATCTTAATCAATTCAGCGGAGATTCAGACATTACAGTTAAGGGTACAACAATTTATCGGTATATTAGGGGCCAATTTCTTCCCGTATTATGCTGCCGGAGTAATTATTGCAACTCTACCAACAATTATTTTATACTTAATCTTTCATAAACAGATTATTCATGGAAATACTTTGGCCGGTGCTTTGAAAGGTTAGAAGATAACTATTTATTTTATAGCAGCAAGGGATGTAACATAACATTACCCTTGCTTTTATTTTCTAAGGAGTGAGTATTTATGAGCTTAAAATTAGTTAAAAAAATAATACTTCTTTTAGCTCTATCGTCAAGTCTGATAATAGCTGATGTTTTGGGTGCTACCATCACTTGTAATATTGATTGGAATATTGAAAAACAGGTTATGGAAGGATTCGGAGGATCGGGAGCTTTTCATCAGGCCGCTAATTTAATGAAATATCCGGAAATGGAACGTAGTCAAATCCTGGATTTGCTCTTTTCACAAGATAAAGGGATCGGGTTGAGTGTTGTCCGTAATATCATCGGGGATGGCGGTAATTGGGGCAAACCAATCGATGGTCCGACACCCAGTATTGAACCGGAGGAAGGGAAATGGTCCTGGACCGGGGATGAGGACCAGATTTGGCTGATGAATGAAGCTAAAAAACGTGGTTGCGACAGATTTGTCAGTACGGTTTGGAGTCCGCCGGCTTGGATGAAAACCAATCGTAATGTTATTAACGGCGGTGAATTACGTCCGGATAAATATCAAGCTTTCGCTGATTATCTCTCAAATTACGCCCGGGGATACAAAGAATATCATAATATCGATATCTATGGTATTTCACCAGCAAATGAACCCGATTATACAACCGCTTATTCTTCGTGTCGCTGGACCGGAACCCAATTTAAAGATTTCATTAAGAACTATCTTAGACCTACATTAAAACGGGACGGGGTCTCCGTAAGAGTAATTATGCCGGAAACAATGAATTTTAATGAGGATTATGCACTTGAGACTTTAAATGACCCTGAAGCCAGTCAAAGAGTGGATATTGTAGCGGCTCATGCTTACGATTTTGCAGTGAAACCTTTTCCGGTAGCAAAAAGTCAAAATAAATCAATCTGGCAGACCGAAGTTTCCAATATTGGTTTTAATGACGGCAGTATTGAAGATGGCTTAAAATATGCTAAACTACTTCATGACCATATTACGGTCACCGGTGCTAATGCCTGGATTTTTTGGTGGCTGATCTCCTACAAGGAAGGGGAAACCTTAATTCATTTAGACACTACGCATAATACATTCCGTACTTTTAAACGCTTATATACTATCGGTAATTACAGCCGTTTTATCAAACCGGGATATATCCGGATAAATACTGATTTAAAGCCGGTTAATAATGTTTTTGTTACTGCTTATAAGGATAAAGAAAGTGGAAAATTCGCTATCGTTGCTATTAATAAGGGTAATGACGAACAAACAGTTTGTTTTGATTTAAACAAATTTCCAAGAGTTAAAGAAATTATTCCTTATCGGACTTCGGCGGCGGAGAATTTAGTCAAATTGGATAAGATCAAAACTTCCGGTAAAACATTCAGCGCTAAATTAAAAGCAAAGAGTGTAACCACTTTTGTAGGGCTAGATAATGAACTTCCGCCGCAGTTAAGTATTAGAGAGGCGTTAGCATTACTAGAGTCGGAAAGTTTTGATGAACAATCCGCAACAAAGACGGAACCATCTTCAAATGGCGGTTCAGCTGTTGTTTTTACTCAAAAAGGTTCATATACCACCTATCGTAATGTTAATTTCAGTAATGGAACCGCTACTTGTGATCTACGGATAGCAGTAAATGGTGGTGGTAAGTTTGAATTGTTGTTGGATAGTTGGATGGGCAATGCAATTGGAAAATACATTATATCGGCAACTAAAAAGAAAGCTACCTCCTGGAAGGAAACGGCTTGGGAGACTATAACGATTAAGACCGATCGGGTGAAAGGTATACATGATCTTTACTTGGTTTTCACGCCTTGGGAGTCTGGAACCATTTGTAAACTGGATTGGCTGAACTTTAAGGGTGCGGTTATTCCTCCAACCGGTAAAATAAAAGTACAAATGATAAATGATAACCTTGAAAATGAAACAAATAATATTTCACCGCATTTTAAAATTGTAAATACCGGAACCGTACCGGTTAAACTCGAAGAAGCTAAAATACGCTATTACTATACACTTGATGCAGAAGCACCTCAACAATTTGAATGTACTGGGGGTTCGATACCAAGTGCGGCGGTAACCGGTACTATGGTTAAAATGGATACTTTGGCTCCAAAAGCCAATTATTATTTGGAAGTCGGGTTTACCACAGCAGCCGGAGAATTGGAACCGGGGAAAGAGGTTGAGCTTCAAACAGTAATTTCCAGTAAGAAAAAAATGTTTAGCCAGGAAAATGATTATTCGTTTAACCCAAATCAGAAGGGTATTACAGATTGGCAAAGTACTCCCGGTTATGTCAAAGATAAACAATGCTGGGGCAGTGAACCTTCGATGTTGATTAATCCGGGATTTGAAGATGGAACAATCAATGGGTGGTTTAATTTTGGCGGTCCGAGTAAAATTACGGTCACCAATGAAACTTCCCATACCGGAAACCATTGTGTTTTGATTACTAACCGTGATCAACCATGGCAAGGTGCAGCGCAGGATTTACTCTCCATAATGAAACCTGGTAAAAAATATGAAATTTCCGCCTGGATGAAACTTAAAAATAAAGCCGGGGACGCCGGAAGAGTGAGTATTAAAAGGACGGATGACCGGGGAGATAATTATACTTGGATTGAATCAAAAGCGGTCTCTGATATTGAATGGACTTATATTCACGGAGTTTATGATCTGTCGGTTACCGGAACCTTAAAAACGCTACAATTATATACCGAGGGACCGGAACGGGAAGTTGAATACTATGTGGATAATGTGGTAGTTAGGGAAGTTGTTGACGATAATTCAGGCGATAAATAAAATTACATTATTAAACTATGAAAAGTGGGGCAGTAATATCTGCCCCTATTTTATTTTTTAAAAATATTTTTAATTGAATCAGCTACCTTTTTTCCCAGTTTTAAATGCTCCGATTGCTCAAGATGTATCCCATCAATTGGACTAGAGGTAATGGTCTCCGCTGTGTCAATAAAATAACATCCTAAATCAGCAGCAACCTTTTTATAATGTTTCCCTAAAAGTTTCGACTTTTCTTCGGAATCTTTAAACATTTCAGCTAAAACTGTCAATTTTACCAACGGTGGCGGCGCCAATAATAATACTTGCGGCGCTTGATATTCAGGCCCGGTTTTACTCCGCTGAACAATATCCACTAATACACCGGCGCCTTGAGCAATATCAAAAGCCGTAAGAGAGAAACGGTGTTTTAGATCATTAGTACCCAGCATAATTAGAACCAAATCAATTGGTTTATGCGTTTCCAGACAAGGAATCAAGTATTTCTTACCATTTTTGTAACCTTCAATCGGATCATCCCAAACTGTCGTTCTACCACTTAAACCTTCTTCAATTACTAAGTATTCTTTTCCCAGTTCATTTTGGAGAACACCGGGCCAACGTTGTTTATAGCCTAAACGCTTATTTTGAGCGGGATCATAACCCCAAGTATTGGAATCGCCATAACAAAGAATAGTTTTCATTTGAATTCCTCCTACTTATAACTATGTTTTTTACGAAATTCACCGGGTGATATATTTAACTCCTTTTTAAAAGTATAACTAAAATAGGGGATATTTTCAAAGCCGCATTGAATTGCAATATCGGCAATAGATAAAGCTGTTTTAACCAACATCTCTTTTGCTTTATTAAGTCGAGTTTTAACTAAAAAATCATTGGGAGTAATCCCCATAGTATTTGTAAAAAGCTTATGAAAATGACTGGGGCTATATTCAACTAAATCCGCTAACTCATGGAGGTTCAATTTTCGGTTGAAATTCTCCTGAATATAGGCAATAGCTTTTTTTAGAGTTAAGAAATGCGGAGAAATAGGAACATTATTGTCAGTCAGTGGATTGGATATATCATGATACAGCTGATAAATAATTTGCAAAAGATATGATTTTAAGAGGAGATCCGAAGCGGGTGACGGATTAATGAATTCCTGAAGTATCGAATCAAATAAAAAATGATACTTTTGATTAGGATCAACATGAAAAACCGGCGGAATAGTTTCAATAATTGAATTTAAATAATATGGTTGATATTCCTGGACTTCGTCGAAGATATAAGTTTTGGGGTCCTTATTGGTTTTTCCGGTTAGATCAAAACAGATTAAATAACAACTATAAGGCATAATACCTTGGGTGGATTGGCCAGGTTTCCTAAAGACTATGTCCCCTTGGTGAATAGGGTACATTTGGTTATTAATCAGCATCGAACCGGAACTGTACAAAAAATATTCTATTTCATAATCATAGATAAAACGCTCATTTAATTTATACCCTTGAGGGAAATTTAGTCCCTGGGTAAAAAGGGAGCTCTTAAGGACTTTAGGAGAAAAATCTTCATTGGAAATAGATAAATATTTTAGCTTTTCCATAAACAGATCATATCACAAGATTTTGAAAGAATAAATAAGATTCTGAATAGAAATTAGGCTAATATTGAACTACAATAAGAATCATAAAAACATGATATTGAAAAGAAATGCCAAAATAATATGCCCTTCTTTAAATAAAGAAGAAGTAAGTACGGTAATAAGGACTTTTTTTAATGGCTGGTAAAGTGGTTAAGCTGGAATAGATGGTGAGTTGTGTGTGGTTTAGCTTCAGCAGTTCAGAACTAAGAAGCCGGAAATTAGAATCCGGAAGGATTTTGTTCTGATTTCCAAATTCCGGGATTCTATATTCCATTTACTCTGAAATAAACAACAAAAATAGTGTGGAAGGGGTATCTACTAAATGGCGGAGTTAAATTTTCCAAAGGGTTTTATATGGGGGACAGCTACGGCTTCTTACCAAATTGAAGGCGCTGTGAATGAAGACGGACGTGGTAAAACTATCTGGGACCGGTTCAGTCATACACCGGGAAAGATTGAGAATGGCGACACCGGAGATATAGCTTGCGATCATTATCACCGTTACCGTGAAGACACTGCCATGATGAAGGAACTTGGTCTTAATGCATACCGTTTTTCCATTGCTTGGTCCAGAATTTTGCCGGAGGGTAAAGGTCAAGTTAATCAGAAAGGTATTGATTTTTATAATTCACTAATAGACGAATTGCTTGAAAAAGGGATTAATCCCGCAGTGACTCTTTATCATTGGGATCTTCCCCAAAAGCTACAAGATTATGGGGGATGGGGTAATAGAAATACTATAGATTACTTTACCGATTATTCCGAATTGGCAATTAAAACTTTCGGAGACCGGGTTAAACTTTGGATTACTCACAATGAACCAATTGTTGCCTCATTTTATGCCCATGCTGATGGAGCGCATGCACCGGGGCTGAAAGACCATGCGCTCGCGGTCCAAGTTTCCCACCATTTACTTTTATCCCATGCTAAAGTGGTACAAGTATTTAGAGAACTGAATCAAAACGATAGTAAAATCGGAATAACTCTCAATTTAACCCCAATTTATTCGGCTAGTCAATCGGTGGAAGATCAAAATATTGCCCGTTTGGTTGATGGTGAAAAAAATCGCTGGTTTTTAGATCCGGTTTTTAAAGGTAGTTATCCCAATGAAATAATGCGGATTTATCAAGAAAAATTTAATGCTCCAGTTATTAAGCCCGGAGATATGGAGTTGCTGTCCGGAGCTAAAATTGATTTCTTGGGAATAAATTATTATATGAGAGCAATAGTCGAATACGCTAAAGATGGTTCACCATTACCTTACCGGTATATTGCAGCAGAAGGTTCAAATTATACTGATATGGGATGGGAGGTTTATCCTGAGGGGTTGTATCAAATACTTACCAGAGTATCTCGGGATTATGGGAATCCCCATATTTATATTACTGAAAATGGCGCTGCTTATTATGATGATGACAAAATTGTCAATGGAATAGTTCAGGATGATGAGCGATTGGAATACTTAAATCAGCATTTTACAGCAGCCCACCGTGCAATCAGCGACGGAGTCAAGCTTGATGGTTATTTTATCTGGTCATTAATGGATAATTTTGAATGGGCTCATGGATTTAGCAAGCGGTTTGGCTTGATTAGAGTTGACTATGATACCCAAGTCAGAAGTTGGAAGAAAAGCGCATACTGGTATCAGGATGTAATTAGAAATAACGGAATATGATACTACCTAAATGTTTTCCCCTCATAATTGAGGGATTTTTTTATTCCAAAATTATAAAAGATTTTAGAAATATGGTATATTCAATATAGAGATAGCTTTTGGAAGGAGGTAAGCATATGGAGTGTTTAATAGGAAACTTAAGGAAGCGCTGATTAATTGAATAAGTGACGATTTTGTGCTTCGTAAAATGCCTAATACCGCATATTTGCTCGCACAAAATCGGATTAATCAGCGCTTTCTTAAATATAGTTGGCTCAATTTAGTTCTTATATATAATCCAACCTAAAGATGGTATATAATATTATTTAAATTAATATAACCATTTTTCGGAAAGGTGATTTGTAATGAAAAAATATATGGTTTTGGTACTAAATACATTGTTATTAATACCGTTTTTGGAAATCAAAGCAGCCGAACCGGTTGATATCCGAGTGGCGACTTTAGCTGGAACCACCGGGCTTTCAATGGTTAAGATGATGGAAACTCCGAAATTAAAAAATTTTATTTGTAGTTTTGAGGTTTTAAAGAGCCCGGATTTGGCTGTTGCCAAATTAGTTGCTGGTGAAACAGATTTTGCGGGATTACCAACTAACATGGCAGCGATACTTTATAATAGAGGTATTGGTATTCAGCTTTCCGCCATTATTGGGTGGGGAGTAATGTATGTAGTCAGTGAAGATAACGGTATAAAGCAATGGAAAGATTTAAAGGGAAAAGAAGTTTATGTTTCCAGTAAAGGTGCTATCTCCGATATTTTGTTACGTTACTTAATCAGCAAGAACGGTTTAAACCCGGAAACGGACGTTAGAATTCAATATATTTCTAGCGCAGTTGAGATCGCCCAGTTAGCCGCTTCTGGAAAGGCTGCGGTGACTGCGCTTCCGGAACCTTGGGTAACCCAAGTGTTGGAGAAAAACCCCAAACTTAATGTAGTGCTTGATTTTCAACAAGAATGGAAGCGGGTTGAGAAACAAGGTCTTTTTTACCCCCAAACTTGTGTAGTGGTCCGGCGACAATTTATTAAGGAGTATCCGGAGGCAGTTAAAGAGTTTTTAAAAGGCCTTAGCGAATCGATGAAATGGCTGCAAGCAAATGGTGAAACAGGTGGAACTTTGGCGGAAAAATATGTTCAAATATCGGCCATAGCAGTAAAATCCGGCTTGGAACGCTGCAATTTAAAATATAATGATGCCTATAAAGTCCAAAATGAAGTAAAAGGCTTTTTATCTCGTTTGGTGGAGTTTGCTCCGGAATCGGTGGGAGGAAAAATACCGGATGAAGGGTTCATTTATCATCCCTAAATTAGTTGCCGGATTGGCGATTGTTTTTATTCTATTAGGGTGGCAGCTATCGGCCATTCTTATTAAACTACCCCTAATTTTACCAACTCCAGGCGAAGCTCTAACACAAATAAGTATCTTAATTGTTACCGGAGAATTTTGGCGCCATCTCTGGGCTACTTTGAGTCGAGGTTTATCAGGGTTTGGGCTTGCTTTAATAGCGGGTTTGCTTATCGGTTTCTTATGCGGGCGGAATAGTTATGTTGATGCTTTTTTTCGGCCCTTAATAATATTAATGCGAAGTACACCGGTAATATCGGTAATTATTTTAGCTTTAATTTGGTTTAAGCGGGAGACGGTACCGGTTTTCGTGGTAATATCTATGACTTTTCCGGTAGTTATCCAAAATATAATTGAGGGTATCAAAAATATTGATAATAATTTGGCGGAGATGATTAGAATATATCGGGTAACTAATTGGCGGCGAATTACTCATTTTTATCTGCCTTCCTTAATACCGTTTTTAGCGGCCGGAGTTAGTACAGGTCTGGGAATCACTTGGAAAGTATTAATAGCAGCTGAAGTATTATCTTATCCAATTTGGGGGATTGGAGCCCAGATGGATACTGCCCGAGTATACTTGCAGACGGATAAAGTTTTTGCCTGGACCTTAGTGGTGGTTACCTTAGGCCTGATTTTTGACTATGGGTCGGATTATATTTTAAAAAAGCCGTTTCGTACTTGGTTAAATGCAAAATAAATAATTGAGATTGTACATATAGGATGCTTTTTGTTGAAAGGAATAACTTATGATTAAGGTTAATCATATTACAAAAAGTTTTGGAAATATAAAAACCTTTGATGACTTTACCATGGAAATTCCCGATAGGAAAATTACGGTTATCCTTGGACCTTCAGGCTGTGGGAAATCTACCTTTTTGAATATCTTAGCCGATCTGGTTGAAATTGATAAAGGTAATGTAATAGTAACAAAAGATATAGGTTATCTTTTTCAGGAACCTCGTTTATTACCATGGCTTACTATCAGGCAAAATATCAATTTGGTATTACGGGATAAGATGCCTGCAGTGGAGGTTGAAAAACGAATTAAGGATAATTTAGAAGCCACTGGATTGCTAGATTATGCCGACTCTTACCCTTCACAATTAAGCGGTGGAATGTTACAACGGGCAGCGATGGCTAGGGCTTTTTCATATGATGCTTCTTTGCTATTGATGGATGAACCTTTTAAATCTTTGGATCTAAAGACCAGATATCAATTGTTAACGGATTTCTTAGCTATATGGCTGAAAAAACCTCGAACAGTGATTATGGTAACCCATGATCCTCAAGAAGCAGTGAAGTTGGGAGATAAAATTGTGATATTTCCCAACAAACCGATTCATAAAAGTCAAGAAATTATTATAGATATTCCCCAGGCTGAACGGGAGATTGACGGCAAATTGTTTGAAATTGAAAAGGAATTGATTTCAATTTTATTACAATTTTAACAGTAAAACAGTTATAAAATAAAAAAGCCTTCGAGGCTTTTATTTTTGCTCTTTTATTAACTCAATCATATCTTTATTGGTTGAAGTGAACAGATATTTAACAATAATTAATACAATACCTACTATTTCTCCAAAAACTGAAACAATAAACAGGTTAGCGGTCCATTGTTCATAATGCAAAATTTTGTAACCTATTAAAACAAAGATAGCATTGATGATCAAGAGTTGAACCGCTAAAATCCAAATAAAATAGTTGGCATATTTGCGGCGGAGATTTCTTTCGGCATCTTGTTGTTCCTTCCATAGAGTTAAAATAGTATTGGTTCTGGTATTTTCATTGTTTTGTTTAGCTAACTTGACACGGTCGTCAATACTCAATTCACTATTAGAGTGTAACTTTGGTTCAGCTCCGACAGAACAAATATATTGAGTTATATCCATTGCATCTTTATCGGTTTTAATCATTAGATTAGACCCAAATTATTTAATCTGTAACCCATGGCTTCATAGGAAACTTGAAAGATATCGGCGATAGCTTGAACGGATTTCAGATCGTTCCACAAGCTTTTTACCAAAACTTCATCCATTAATAAAGCGGCTGCGAAAGAATTGGCCTCTTTTTCTTTTTCGTCATTTCCATTGTTATTAATAGTTCGATATTCAACCACCAGGGCATCATCTTTGTTATTTAAGTGCAGAAAATAGTGCCCCAACTCATGAGCTATGGTAAAACGCTTTCTTTTGTCGGGATCAGTGGAATTTACGTAAATAGTTGTTTTGCCGTTTTCTTTATGCAAAATGCCGGCAATATCGGAGCTTTTAAAAACGGCATCCTTTACATCTATCTTATTTTGGCCGGCAATTTGAATAGGATCGAGAGGAACGGATTGATTAACCCCATATTGGTGTAAAACTTCTTTTGCTTTTGATTCCGAAATTAGGTTAACCATTTTTTTATCCTCTTTTCTGAAACAATCATTGATATATCCTATAGTAAAAGCCATCAATTATCAACACCTTGAAGTTTTACTATAGTTTATGTAGTTAATATTAAAAGAATCAATCGAACATTAGTTCAACTTAATTATATCTCAAAAATTATATTTGTAAAGAATTTTTTGGATATTTTGTAAAAATTTTTGTTGGTGAGATGATTGCCAAAAGAATTCCTATGTGTTTGAGTATTTAAAAAGTTCTTGAAAAAAGTTAGGGATTTTCACTTGCCACAATGACCAATAAATGCTAATATAAAAAGTGAGTGAGCACTTACTTTTTTATTAATAGGTGATAACAATGGGAAAAGTTGATGAAACTATTGAAAAAATAATGCAAGCTACGGTCCGAGTAGCTTTTAATAAAGGTTTTGCCAATACCAGGACCGCGGATATCGCAAAAGAGGCTGGGGTTTCCGAAGGTTTGATTTTTAAATACTTCCCCACTAAAAGTAATTTATTTGCCTTAATAATAAAAAGTAATTTTGAACGCTTTAAAGCAGGAGTCGATAAGATTATTACCAACACATCCTTATCAGCTACCGCCAAAATTGATGCATTAATTGAATTTCATTTTGAATTTTTTAACAATCAACTCAATATTGCTAATTTAATATTCGGCCATTCCGATCGGAAAAGCATCGAAAGCGTTGACCCTATTTTGGAATACGGATTAATACCTTACTCCAAATTAATGATTGCCATTCTTGAGGAAGGTATAAACAGCGGTGAGTTTAAAACTCTACACCCGGAAGTAATAGCTACCGCTATTATCGGGGGTATGCAAATAAATTTGTTTAAACTGATTTTAACCAATCGGCAGGATGAAATGGAAATTACTAAAAATGAATTAAAAGAATATATTTTATCAAGTATTGTCAAGCGATAGCTGATTTGGAAAAAGAAGAGGAGTCAGGAGAGAGTAGCCAGGAGTCGGAAGTAAAAGTAAAGCTGGTCTTTTTAAGGTTTGGGTTAGGAACATAGATATAGATTCACATGTTCCTGACAATTCAATACTTTTTAAGGTTAACATTATTAGGGGTGAATGGTATGAAATTGAAGATTAAGTTGACAGTAATTTGTCTGGTATTATTAATTGTTAGTGTTGCATCTTTATCTGGATGCAATAAGGGTGATGAGAATACCATCGAAGCAACCGGTACGGTTGAAATGACCGAGACTACCATTAGCAGTAAAGTTAGTGGTAAAATGCTTAAAACTTTTGTGGAAGAAGGTCAGGATGTAAAGTCCGGAGACTTAATGGCTGAAATTGACCATGAAGAATTGGATGCTCAGATTACAGCAGCTAAAGCAAATCTGGAATTGGCCCGTTTACGGTATCAAAAATCCAAAACTGCCCTAAATCTATCAAACGGCCGTGAGGATAGATCCAGAGAAGCTCAGATTCAGGCTGCTCAAAGTAATCTGGCAGTTTCTAAGGCTAACCTGGAAGAAGCGGAACGGAGTTTTAAAAGAATAGACCAGTTATATAAAGAGCAGCTTATATCGCAAGCTGAATATGATAAAGCCTCCACCGCCCGAAAAGTCGCCCAGTCCCAATATCAGGCTGCTGCAAATAATCTGGCTATAGCTAAATCCAGCCCTAATACTGAAGATATTGATACTGCCAATAAACAATCATCAACCCAGATAAAGCAGGCGGAATCAAGTCTGTCCTTATTGGAAATTCAATTAAACAATACTAAAATAACGGCGCCTTCGGATGGCATATTATCCGCTAAATTAATACAGACCGGAGAATTGGTTAGTCCGGGATCTTCTTTATTCATAGTATTGGATTATTCCAAACCATGGGTGAAGATTTATTTACCACTGGAGGAAGTAGAGCACGTTATCTTAAATCAAAAAGCTTACGTTAAGCTGGATGCGTTTCCCGACAAGAAATTTGGCGGTAGAGTGTCCTTTATTTCACAAGAAGCAGAGTTTACCCCTAAGGATTATTTAAGTAAAGAAGAAAGGGTTAAACAAGTTTTTGCAGTTAAAATCGAACTGGAAAATCAAGAAGGATTACTAAAAGCCGGTATACCGGTGGAAGTTTATATTGAGAAGAAAAAATTGGAAGTTAATTAATTGACAATGGACAATGTACAATTAACAATCTAAAAATCTTAAGAAATCATATTTGAATTCATGAAGGATGGAGCTTTATATGAAAGCAGTCAGGATTGAACATTTAACCAAAAGATACGGAGAAATTACGGCGATCGAAGATATGTCCATCGAGATAGAGGCTAATCAGATTTTTGGATTTTTGGGGCCGGATGGAGCGGGGAAAACCAGTTTATTCCGGATATTATGTGGTATTCTTACGGTAACAGCAGGTAAGGCAAGTATTTTTGGCTTAAATGTATTGAATAATCCGGAAAAAATTAAAAAAGAATTGGGTTATATGGCGCAAAAGTTCGCTCTTTACGGAGATTTAACCGTCAAAGAGAACCTGGATTTCTTTGCCGATTTGTTTAAAACACCATCCCAGGGATTAGCCAGGCGAAAGATAGAGTTATTAAAATTCGCCAATTTACTTCAGTTCCAGGATTGGTTAGCCGGAAACCTCTCCGGAGGGATGAAACAAAAACTGGCTTTATGTTGTACTTTGATTCACACACCGAAAATTTTGATTTTGGATGAACCAACTACCGGTGTTGATCCCGTATCTCGGCAGGAGTTTTGGGAGATGTTACTGCCTTTGCCGGAGCAGGGGACAACAGTAATTGTCAGTACCGCTTATATGGATGAGGCGGCCAAATGTGACCGAATTGCCCTAATGAATCTGGGGAAAATTTTAAAAGTAGGATCGCCCAAGGAACTAAAACAGCCGTTGACAGGGAAAATTTACGAGGTTCGCGGAGAAAAGCTTATTGAAATACAAGATACCTTAATAGATAGTGTTAAAGATGTTCAGTTATTCGGTGATCGTTTACACGTCCAACTAAAGAAAGAAATGGCTTTAAATCCGGAAGAAGGCCGGATATGGTTGAAGACGGTTTTACAAGAGAACGGATATCCGGTTGAAGTATCGATTATCGAACCGTCTTTAGAGGATGTTTTTGTGGATCTGTTGGCCGGATAGGCAAAAGCAGTTGTTAGTTAATAGTTGATAGTTGACAGTTTAAGAGTGACTATGAGTTTTATAATTTAGTTTTAAACCATCATATTGACTATCAACTGTAAATTATAAACTCTAAACTAAAGTTCTTGTGAGGGCTAAGATGTTTGCAGTTAAAGTAGAACATTTAACTAAAAAATTTGGGAAATTTACGGCGGTGGATAATGTATCGTTTGAAGTAGCCAAGGGGGAGATCTTTGGTTTTTTGGGGCCTAACGGGGCGGGAAAATCGACGACTATCAGGATGCTCTGTGGAATCTTAACTCCGACTTCGGGGTTGGGCTTGGTGGCGGGTTTTGATATTGCCAAAGAGCCGGAAGAGGTCAAACAAAATATCGGATATATGTCTCAAAAGTTTTCTCTTTATGAAGATTTGTCGGTCGAAGAAAATATCGATTTTTATGCCGGTATTTACAGTATTAAGAAAGAAGAACGTCCTTCAGTTAAGGAAAGAATTTTGGGAGTTACTAATTTACAAGGGCAGGAAAAGATGCTCGCCGGTGAATTGCCAACCGGCTTAAAGCAAAGGTTGGCTTTAGGATGCGCCATTGTCCATCAGCCGCCGATATTGTTCCTGGATGAACCGACTTCAGGGGTAGATCCAATTTCCAGAAGGCAGTTTTGGGATCTGATCCGTAATCTATCACGAAATGGTACCACAGTTTTTGTTACTACTCATTTCATGGATGAAGCGGAGTATTGTAACCATATTGCCTTTATTGCCAGTGGTAAACTGGTAAATATTGGGACTCCGACTGAACTAAAGCGACGTTCAGGGAAAACCACTCTGGAAGACGCTTTCATTTATTTTGCGAAGAACAGTGTAATAAATTAGGCGAAAGGCCAAAGGCGATAGGCGAAAGGTACGGGTAACAATAATAAGAGAAATATTCAAGGCAAAAATATTATTAGACGGGATTAACCTAGATTAATAGAATTAGATTCAGTAAATAGGATAGTTTTAATGTTTTTTACTTTCGCCTATGGTCTCGCGCCTTTCGCCTATTACTAAAGGGATGGACAATTATGAAACAATTATGGGCGTTAATTAAAAAAGAGTTTATTCAGATCCGCCGGGACCCAAGAACTTTCGGGATTATTGTTTTTGCTCCGGTGATAATGTTAATTCTTTACGGATATGCGATTAATTTTGATATTCATCATATTAAGGTCGTAGTTTATGATCAGGACCATTCGCAACAAAGCCGGGAGTTGGTAAGAGGGTTTAGCTCTTCCGATTATTTCGATATCTTAGGTTATATTGACGATTCCAAGTATCTACTGGATTATCTTGATGCTGGGAAAGCCCGGGCAGCGTTATGGATCCCTGCCGGGTTCAGCCGTAAGTTGTTGGCTGGAAACACTGGTGAAATTTTTCTAGGGATTGATGGCGCTGATTCTAATTCTGCTACAATTGCCTTAGGATATTTTACCGCTTTTATCCGGAATTATTCCAGCAAAATCAGTTTACATCGTTTGGAACAGAACGGGCAGGGAGCTTTTGTAAAAACTTTGGTACCTTTCTCGATTCAGGAACGGGTCTGGTATAATCCGGAACTGGTAAGCTCACATTTTATCGTCCCTGGATTAATAGCTATGTTGTTAATGATATTGGTCTCCTTGTTAACCTCGATGGCGATTACTAATGAGAAGGAACGGAATACTTTTGAACAGTTAGCGGTAAGTCCTATCCGTTCCTGGCAGTTAATTCTCGGGAAGATCCTTCCTTATGCGTCCGTTTCCTTCCTAGGTGTTCTGTTGATTATTCCGGCCGGAATTATTCTGTTCGGAGTGCCTCTTAAGGGAAATCTATTAATTCTACTGATGTTTATCATGATTTTCTTAACAGCTTCATTGGGGATTGGGCTGTTAATCTCAACCACAGCTAAAACCCAACAACAAGCGATGTTTGCTGCTGTTTCGGTGACGGCTCTGCCATCAATCCTGCTTTCAGGGTTTGTGTTTCCGATTGAAAGCATGCCTTGGGTTTTGCAACTAATCAGCAATATAGTACCAGCTAAGTTTTTTTTAATAGCTTTAAGGGGTATTTTCCTCAAAGGAGTGGGATTGGAGGTCTTATACCCGGAGGCGTTGGCTTTATCAGGATTTGCAATATTTTTATTAACTATAGCGGCATTAAGGTTTAAGAAAAGGCTGGATTAAATCAATTGACAATTGAGAATTAAACATAATTGCCATAGGGACACAAAGGCGCTGAGAAATAATTTAAATAATAAACACTCTTGAATCTGTAGCATGGTTTGAATGTTTTATATCTCCGTTAAATGGGGGTCAACGATGAATATACGAATTTTGAGTATTGCTAAAAAAGAAATTTTACAACTTTTCCGGGATCGGAAGACATTGCCGATGATATTGATAGTACCGGTAGTTCAGGTTATACTCTTCGGATATGTGGCCGCTACTGATGTCAAGAATATTAACTTTGCCGTAATCGATAGAGATCAGACCGTTGCCAGCCGGGAAATAATCAGTAAAGTCGAAAATTCCGGATTTTTTATCAATCAAGGGCAAATTACCGAGTATCCTCAATTGGAGCGAATGATGGATACCGGAAAAATTAAAATCGGGTTGGTGATACCGGCCGGATTTCACCGGGATATTATGAAACATAGCCAACCAACTTTACAGGTACTGATTGATGGGACGGATTCAAATACTGCTTCAATTGCCCGGAACTATTTCATCAATATTTTGGATAGTTATTCCCAACAATTAGTGGCGGTTCGTCTCCGGAAGATAGGAGTTAACCTGCAAACTTCAGAGGCGATTGGACTCAATCCAAGGGTATATTTTAACCCGGAGTTACGGGGTGTAAATTATATGGTACCGGCTGTAACCGCTTTGGTATTATTGTTGATAACTATTATGCTGACCGCCTTATCAATCGTAAAAGAGAAAGAACTTGGCACAATCGAGCAGATAATGGTAACTCCCGTTAAATCATGGGAGTTTATCATGGGCAAATTATTACCGTACCCGCTAATTGGAATGTTGGATGTATTACTAGTGGTAGTAGTGGGTAGTCTTTGGTTTTCGGTACCGATCAAGGGAAATCTGATTTTATTATTTTCCAGTGCGTTACTTTTTTTAATGACGACTTTGGGGATGGGATTGTTAATATCTACAATGTCAAACACGCAACAACAAGCGATGTTGAGTACCATCTTCTTTTTAATCCCTAATATTCTTTTATCCGGGTTTATTTTTCCCATCGCTAATATGCCGCTCATCTTTCAAATAATTACTTATATTATCCCTGGCCGGTATTTTATTGAGATTATCAGGGGGATTTATTTAAAAGGAATCGGATTATCTTATCTTTACCCGCAGTTGATAGCTTTGGCAATAATCGGAACGGGGATTTTGGTTTATTCGGTGAAGAGTTTCAGGAAGCAATTGGTATGAGTAGGCCGATAATCGATATCATTTTTTATCTCAATCGCAAGCCTGCCAGGGTAGATTTAAGATTTAATCAGACTTTCAAGCCCGGAGATATTGCTTTCCAAATTGGTAAAGCTATCAACAATATTATTAATTTTAACATCTTGATCTTCAACACTGGCTGTAACTTCCTGGAATGAGGCCGTGGTTTCTTCCGTAACACTGGCAATCGATTGGGTCCCTTCGGTGACTTCGTTAAATAAATTATGGAGGTTGTAACTCATTCTTTCGACATTTGCTACTTGCGTAGTCAGCTTCTGAATATTTTCGATAACTTGGCCAAATACTTTCTCTACCGTTTGCCTAGCCTCCATGCTTATATTAACAGCCTCTTTGCCAAGGTCTACCTGCTCGGCTACTTGCTTTATTTTCCCTTGGATGTCGCTTAAAATTCCTTCAATTTCTTCAGTCGCACTGCCGGAACTCTCGGCGAGTTTTTTCACCTCTTCTGCTACGACTGCAAATCCTTTTCCTATTTCTCCGGCCCTGGCGGCCTCGATAGCGGCATTTAACGAGAGTAGGTTTGTCTGTTCGGCGACGCCTTTGACATTCTGTAGAATACTGCTGATTTCTTCCGAACCCTGGTTCAAATCAGCCATCAGATTAACCGTATCATCTATAATCATAGCGACATTTTTCATTTTTTCATTTAATACTTGAATTTGTTCACTACCAAGATTAATCATTAATTCCGAGGTATTATCAGAGGAGTTTTTCATTGACTTTGAAACCTCAAATAAAGAGTTCACATTTTTCTGCCCCGATAACATGGAGTTATTTATGTTATCAAGACTACTGGCCTCCAATTCTACGCCTTTCGACAATTCTGAAAAAGCTGTCGTTATCTCCTGGGAAGTCAGCTTAACGGCATTTACATTTTCCAGTAGGTCGATATTAAATGCATTCAATGCTCCGATAGCTTCTTTTGCCTCAATTAATACCTTATCCACTTGTTTTTTAGCTTCCAAAGTATCATTGCGTTGATTTTCGATCTCTTTGCGCATCTTGTTTCCGATGATTATTTGGGCGATTAAGGCGCAGGATATTATAACCAGCATGAGGTTGAAAAATATGATACTGTCGTCGTTACAACCGCGGAACATAGTATTTCTATATGTATTAAAAAAATAAGTGGTCATAGCGATATCGATCGAACAGGCCGTGATAAGCGGACGGTAATCATGATATAAAGTAACGATCGCGAGGATGTAGTATGTTATCAAATAGTTGAATATCAGCGGCTCGTCGGTAATAATTAGAAATGTAAAGATGGATAAGAACAAAATATTAATGTATACCGTTAGTTTTATAAACTTTTGCTTCCAGATCAGCAAAGTAATAACGCCGCAAAAAAACAGCCCAGAACCCAAGAGGACAAAAATAGATTTTAGGGTTGATTTATTTATTATATCGATTACTAACACTAGTAATAAGGAAATCCAAAAAATTTTAGCGACCAAGACGTTTCGATCATGGATTGTTTTTAATTCATTCATATTCATTGCTCCATTCATTAAATTTGCAAGCAAAATTTTCCAAAATTTATTCATAATATTTTACAATAAATATCGGTATTGTAAGAATATTTATGAGATAAAAATAAGCTTTTTTTATTACCATCCAAGATTAGAACGTAAATCTAATAATATTTAATCTATTTCCAGGTAATTTAAGTATGGAAACGGTGAAACATAAGAGGAATGGTTCAATGATTAATCAGTAAAGAGTATCTGAGAAGCAGCTAGAGATGTTGTTTTCAGCAGTATACTTCGTGATAATTACTATTAACTCAAGGAATGGGTCTAATTATAATACCGGTTTTAATTGGTAGTTTTTTTTACGATTGCCTATATTTTGGCGAACGTGGACAATAATATAAAACTTAATCTCAAAAGCAGGTAGAAAAAGTCAATTGTCGAAGATTTAGGGAAGCGTTGATTAATTGAATAAGTGACGATTTTGTGCTTCATAAAATGCCTAATACCGAATATTTGCTCGCACAAAATCGGATTAATCAGCGCTTCCTTATATAAAATTAGTTATTGTCTAGCGAAAGGGAAATAATCTTGAATAAGATAAGGCTTAAACTGGAAATACTCAAGAACCGCTATGGGGTTTGTAAATTAGAAAGTGGGACTGCAATCCCGGGTTGGATTAGTGGAAAAGGATTCTTTTCGATAACCGGAACGCCGGAAGAATTATCGTTAGTTTGTGAAGAAGAGCTGATTCCTGAAGGAGTTAAGTCTGAAAAAGGTTGGCGAATATTTAAAGTACAGGGTCCATTGGATTTTTCATTAATCGGAATTCTTTCCGCTATCAGTACCTGTCTGGCTGAGGCCGGAATTAGTATTTTTGTTGTTTCCACCTATGAGACCGATTATATCATGGTCCGGGAAAAAGGTTTCCAGCAGGCAGTTACCGCTTTAATCAAGGCTGGGTATGAAATTTTAAATAAAACATATTAGAGTTGAAATCGATAAGGATTTCAATATCTTGAGAAAGGTTGATTAAAATGGCGGAAGATATTTTTATTGGACCGGATAAATTATTGGTACTGTGGACAAGCCCCGACCGGGAAGTAGCGTTAAAAATGGTATTTATGTATACTCGGAATACCAAACATAGAGGTTGGTGGGATGAGGTAAAATTATTGGTTTGGGGACCATCTGCCAAATTATTGGCCGAAGATGAGGAGCTTCAAGTATATATTCATGAGATGCAAGAAATTGGAATAGAAATTATGGCTTGTAAAGCCTGTTCCGACCGGTATGGAGTAAGCGAAACATTGGAGAAAATGGGGGTCAATATTTTATTTGTCGGGAACCGTTTACGGAGATGTTAAAGTCCGATTGGAAAGTGTTGACGATCTAGTAACAAAATATGATCAGAGAATTGGAAAATCTATATACTCAAATTAATTCCAAAGGTAAAATAGCCATTCGGAGCGGGGCGGAGAAAATCGATCCCACACTTCAGGATATCAGGAACGATGGAAGACGCGGTTTATCGTTGTTGATAAACATTCCGGATAGTATTACCGAGGCTATTCAAATGATTCAGAACGAAATACACCGGATTGAACCGGACCAATACTTTTACCCGAAAGATGATTTGCATCTGACGGTTTTGACTTTTATCAGCGCCGTTGAAAATTTTTGGATCGGCGAGGATTCCATTGAACGGTACCGGCAATTAATACAAAAAGCAATCAAGGGAATCCGACCCTTTTCAATCAAATACCAAGGGATAATTCTTAGCGAAGCTGCAATTATGATGAAAGGATATTATGAAAGAGAATTGCAATCTCTGCGTGATAAATTAAGAATAAACGCAGCAAAGGCCGATATTATTTTAAAGGAGAGATATCAAAGCATATCGGCGCATTCGACCATCGTTAGATTTCAAAAGAATTTGCAGAATAAAAACCGGTTACTGGCGATTATTGAAGAATATCAAAATTATTATTTCGGAACGGTGAACGTCGCTGAATTGGATTTGGTCGTTCATGATTGGTACAACTCTAAAAAAGAAATGAATATTAAGATTAATATGTAAGCTCATTTTCATAGTTTTTTTAAAGTTGTATTGCCAGGGAAAGATCTTCGGTACTCTTTATATTAAAGACAAACTATGATATGATTAGCATTAATTGGATCTGTACTTGGCATAAAATATTATCTTTGATTTATAAGAGGAGGGGTGTTATGCTTTACGATTTACTGAAGAGTGGTTATGGGAAAGATATTGATTTTAATTGTGCGGAAAAAATATTATATGCGGCCAATGAAGCTTATCAACTTGGCTTAAGTAAGGATGCTTTAAAAATGGCCGCTGGTTTTGGGGGAGGAATGGCCACCGAAGATGTCTGTGGAGCGTTAACAGCCTCTATTATGGTGCTAGGCCGGCTTTTTGTGAAGGATCTGGCTCATGAAAGCACTAAAATTAAGGATTTAACCAAAGAACTGCTGGAATCATACGCCAAAGAAATGGGCGATATTGATTGTGCTCCCTTAAAAGAAAAATACCGGACTGAAGAAATTAAATGCCGTGATATAATTGTAAAAGCTGCTCAGATCTTAGATGGAATCATTGCTCGGGAAAGGGACAGTTAGTCACTTTTTTTCTACTTTTAATCAAAGGTTAATCATAAAGATTGACATTTGACTTTTGGCAGGTGATTTCATGAAGAAAGTCGTATTTGTTTTTATTTGGTTAGGGATCTTACTTTTTGTTACCAGCCTTGCATCCGCTTGTACAATTTTTACTAAAAGCGGAGATAATCAGGTTTTAGTAGGTAACAACGAAGATTGGTTCTACTCCACTCCGGTTACGGTTCGGCTTGTTCGGCCTGCGGAAGGAGAGTATGGAATGATCTGTTTTGTAATCTACTCCTTTGTACAAGGGGGTATGAACGATCAAGGATTATTCTTTGATATGGCTATTTGTCCGCAGACTCAAGTGCCGTATTCTCCTGAAAAACCACAATTTGAGTTACGAGACATGGGTGAACGGATTTTAGCTCAATGTTCAAATGTTGAGGAAGCCTTAAAAATGGTTCAGGTTTATAATCCGCCGTCAAATTTGCAAGATCATCTATTATTCGCAGATAAGGCTGGAAATGCAGCGGTAGTAGAATGGGTTAATAATGAGTTACATATCATACCTAAACAAGGCAACTTTCAAGTTATAACTAACTTTTGGTTTTCAGAGCCCAAACTGGGAGGCTATCCTTGTTCACGATATGAGATAGCCACCGAGATGCTGGAAAATCAAAATGTAGTTAGTTTGGATAATATTAGGGTTGTGTTGGAACAAACCTCTCAAAATTGGGGTGATGGGGGAACGGTTTATTCCAACATTTACGATTTAGCAAATGGAGATGTTTATATTTTTAACTTAGCTGATTTTGAGCATCCAATAAAATTTAATTTAGCTGATGAGCTTCAAAAAGGCTCCCATACTCATACCCTACAGTCTTTATTCCCGGAACAATAGTTTTGAAATACGAATATATAAATATATATTGAAATAAATATTGTAAATAATTTCCATTATATACGAATAAAAAATGGGGCTTTTCTTAAAGAAAAGCTCCATTTTTTTATTTATCGAGCCTATTTTTTTCAAATTCAAATCGTTAACAACCGGTTTCCCATTTTAAATAATATTTTACCAGATATTCTGCAGTTTGGAGAGCGCCTTTAGCGGCTCCCAGTTTAGTGTTATGAGCCAGGCAGACATACTTGATACCATTTTCAAGAACGGGGTCTTTACGAATTCTTCCTACAGTTACAGTCATTCCGCCACCTCTTTCCCGGTCCATACGGGGTTGTGGTCTAAAAGGATCATCGGTTACCTCAATTAAATGTTTTGGTGAGCTTGGTAAACCAAGTGCCGTAAAATCAGTACCAAAATTAACCATAGCTTCCTTAACTTCTTCGGGGGTGCATTGTTTTTCGGTTTGAACATAAGCACAGACCAGATGACCGTCTAGTACCGGAACCCGGGTACAAGTAGCCGTGATTCCAAATGGAGCCTGCTCTATTTTATTGCCGTTAAGTTTACCAAGAATTTTTTGCGGTTCGATTTCTGCCTTAGGTTCTTCACCGGAAATATAGGGTACAACATTTTCCATCATATCCATGGCGGAAAGTCCGGGAGTCCGACCGGCGCCGGACATTGCCTGTAAAGAGGTCATAACAACTTGTTTAACACCAAAATTATCTAAAATCGGTTTTAAAGAAACTGTTAATCCGGCGATGGTACAGTTTGATTTTGGAGCGACAAATCCTTTCCATCCACGGTTTTGTCTTTGGATATCCAATAACTTGGCTTGCTCCATATTGATACCACCAATTAAAATTGGAGTATCAGCTTCATAACGAAAAGCTGAAGCAGTGCTTATTACAGGAGTGGTTTTAGCATACTTCGGTTCCAACTCTTTGGCGGCGGATGCATCAACTGTCGAGAAGATAATATCTACGCTGGTAGGGTCAAATTGGGCGGCATCTTCCACCATCAGATCGGCGATATCCTCCGGTAATTCTTCCGGGCACCACCATTTTGATGCTCCACTGGCATCTTTCAATGCATCCCGGTATTTTTTACCGGCAGAACGCTCTGAAGCGGCAAGTTTGGTAATTTTAAACCAAGGGTGCCCTACCAAACTCACAATAGCTTGTTGACCGACAATACCGGTAGCGCCTACAATTGCGATTTTAATCATTAGATCAACCTCCATTATATATTTATTTAAATTAATCAAAAGAAGGAATAGAAGAGAAAAACGTATTAATCATAAGATTAAAAAATAAATTTCTAATAAGGATCCTTTTATGTTTGCGCCTTACTAAAAGTTAGAATTTTAGCAGTATAAATTATAAATGATTATACACTGTAATTGTTTGAAAATAAAGAGATAAATTCCCCCCAATCTAAAGTTGCAGCCATTTTTTACCGATGTTACAATATAATAAAGTATTAAGAAATGAAGAATTATTAGTGGAGAGATCAATGGTGAGACAGAAATTTATTGTGCTTGGTTTGATTGTTTTATTTATATTGCTCAGCGCACCATCAGCCGGAGGAGCAGAAAACCAACTGGCTACCGGGATCGTCGACCTGGTTAAAATTATTAATAGACAATTTGGTATTTCACAAGCCACTGTAGCTGCTATCGATGGAAATAGAGTATATTTGAACGCCGGGATGAAGCAATACGTCAAATTAGGATCCGTCTTTGAAATAGTAGCCGAAGGCCGGCCGTTTAACGACCCGGTAAGGCGTAATAAACTGGGTGTTATAGAAACCCATGTGGCTGATATTAAAATTGTAACAGTCCGGGATAACTTCTCAATCGGACAGATTATGACTAATAATCCGCAAAATTTGAATCTTATTAATAAAGCTGAAATCAAAGTCGGGCAAAAAGCTATTGAAAAAGCCAATAAATTTTCGCTCGCTGTTGTGCCATTTGAATACCTTAACTCCAAGGATAAAGTTACTCCACGGGCAGCCCAAGAGATGATGATAAATGAGCTAATCAAAACGGGACGGTTCGTCGTAGTCGAGAGCGCTACAACCGAACAGGTAGTTAAACAACTCCTAAACATTAATACTCCCGGCACTACACCGCCTTCGCCCGATACTTTGGGTACGGTTCAGTTTACCAGGAATTTAGGAAAGATGCTCGGTGTTAATTATATTATGTATGGTTGGCTGACTGATATGCCCGGTTTTATGGAAATTCATTGCCGGGTACATGATGCCAGGACCGGAGTAGGTATTGTGGCCGGAGATGTTCAGATTGTACCTACCGTGGTTAACCCGCCGGGAAATTAAGCTATATAGGATGAAGTAAATTTCTTATCCAAGATTTGCATTCCTAAAGCCGAATGCAAATGATATCAAATCAGTATTTACTTCATCGTATTACAGCTGTAATAAGTTGAATTAAATTCATTGCTCATTCCATCATGTCCGGATTTAGGGACATGATGCAGGTAACAAAATTTAATTCAACTTATATAGTACAATAAAATTACATAATATGTAGGTAAAGTTACCAAAAGTTGAAAAAATATATATACCTCAACCGATTAATTTCAATCCCTGAGGTGGTATCTGGTTTGAAAAAAACTTTTTTAGTTGTTTTTTTGGCTTTATTCATTTTCACCATAATTATTTGGTGGAATTGGGCAGGTAACATCAGTAAAATACTTAGAGAAGAAACACAAAATGCAAAACTTTCCCAAAAAGCAGAACCTGCAATCCTAACTTTAGCAGCAGTCGGAGATGTGGTTGTACATATGCCGATTGTCAGGTCGGCTTTAAATGAAACAACCGGTGATTATGATTTTCGGCCTATTTTTTCAGAGGTAAGCGATAGATTAAGTAAGGCGGATTTGACTGTAGGTGTATTAGAAACTTTAATAAATAATTCCGATCGGCAATACACCGGATATCCTCAATTTAATAGCCCGGCGGCTATTGCTGATGCTTTAAAATGGGCAGGAATTGACCTGGTATTTACCGCGCATAATCATTCACTGGATATGGGAACCGAAGGAATGGAGCGTACACTTGAGTATTTAAACAAAATCGGTCTGCCGTATGTGGGTTCTCTTAGTAACAATCGGGAAAAACGCTATCGGCTCATAAATATTAAAGGTATTAATTTAGCTTTTTTAGCTTATACCACAACCACCAATGGTCTTAAAGCTCCAAAAGGGGAAGAATGGGTGGTTAATTTTTTTGATTATCAAAAAGTTACTGCCGATATTGCCGAAGTGAAACAGGCCGGCGCCGATTGTATTATATTAGCGTTACATACCGGTATTGAGTATCAGCGGAACCCTTCCTCCGAGCAAATAAAATTAACAGAATGGTTGATAAAATCGGGAGTTGATATTATTCTAGGAAGCCATGTTCATGTAGTCCAGCCTTTGGAATACCGGCAATATATCAACCCCGATAATGGAGATGCCCGTGATTATTTTATCGCTTATTCATTAGGAAACGTACTTTCCAATCAACGTTGGAAATATAGTGATTATGGTATATTATTAAATTTAAAATTGCAAAAGAAGTCCGAAGGATACGGGGTGAAAATTACTCAGGCAAGTTATGTCCCTCTATGGGTTCATCGCTACTGGGACCATGGTAAATATCAATACCGAATTAAGACGGTTACCGGTCCGGAGTACCTTGGAAAGGAATTGGATGTTGATAAGACAGCCCGTGACAGGATCCGGGAAGTTTGGAATGAGACCCGGGAATTGTTTAATAAATAGAAGAATGAGGTAGGGATATGAAACGATTTATATTATGGCCGGTTTTGTTTTTAATTCCAGTTTTGTTTTTGTCGGGATGTTTCAGCGGAGAAATACATATCAAGATCAATCATAATGGTACGGCGGATATTGAATATAAAATGGGTTTTGATGAATCAATTTTAGCATTGACGGGGAACAAACCTTTGGTTGATTGGAAAAAAGATGCAGTAAACGAAGGGTATGTGGTCAAGGACTTTCAAGAAGGTTCAATCATTGGGGTAAAAGCTTTCAAACATTGCAAAAACCTTAAAGAGTTACAACAACTCTTAGCTGATTCAAAAGTAACCGGAATAGGTACTAACAAAGCAGAGACGGTTGATTTTCGAATTGAACCGGGATTTTTAACAGATACATATCATTTTGAAGCATTGGTGGATTTGACCGAGATCAGAATGGATGAGGGAGGCCCCGGATTAAATGCTGCGGTTTTATCGAGGATTAATTTTAAGTATATACTGACTTTACCAGTCAAGCCTGTAATTAGTAATGCCGGAACCGTTTCTGATGATGGAAAAACGTTGGAATGGATAGTTGTTCCCGGTCAAAAGAACATTATGAAAGCTGAAGCCAGGGTAGTAAATATTGGACATATTGTTTTGCTTGGTATTGGGAGTTTATTATTGACAGGAGTTTTCCTTTATATACTTTATATATTTATAATCAAAAAGAACCAAAAGCAAATGGAGACCGATTCATAGGTTGGAATTACGGAGGCGTTTTTCTTCCCGGCTTAGATTTGGAGGCCATAACTCCATGGGCCGTCCTTGCCGGATCGCTGCCGCTAAATGTTGAAAAACCGCTTTATCCTGCCGGCAGAGGTTCCGGATTAACTCCTTGGTTTCCGCTCTTTTGGTCCGTCCAGCCATTGGACAGGGACTGGCCATAGGTGTAAAATTTAATAATGGAATTGCTTTCCTAATCTCTGACTCCCGAAAATAGACCAGAGGACGGATAACTGTCAGACCAGTTCGTCCCAGCTCGGTACGGGGTAAAAAAGTTTTAATTTGTCCGGAATAAAGGATACTCATTAAGAAAGTTTCGACTGCATCGTCGTGATGGTGGGCTAAAGCTATTACATTATAACCGTTTTCCTTGGCAAAACGGTTCATGGCTCCGCGGCGTAGAAATGAGCAAGTAGCGCATGGACCTTCCGGATTATCATTACTTAGAGCATATTTGGCGATCTCTGTTTTCATTAAATTGAAAGGCACTTTGTGATATTCACAAAAACTCCGGAGCGAATCCATATCAACTGGTTCGTGGAAACCGAGGTCAATGGTGAGAGCGGCGAGTGTGAAAGGGATAATTTGATGTTTCTGGAAGATTGAAAGAGCATACAATAAAAATGAACTGTCTTTGCCACCGGATAGCCCTATTAAAACCCGGTCTTCCGGACGGATAAGATCAAATTCCCGAATGGCCCGGAGCATTTTTCTAGTATAGGTTCGTGGTAGACTTAATCTATTTTGGTCCATTAAAACCCTCGTAAAGGTTTAAAGTTTTATTGTATATGATAAGATGACTTAAATCTATAATTACTACCAATAAAGGAGCAAAATTATGAAAAGATTATATCGTTCCAAATCAAAAGTTATCGGCGGGGTCTGTGGTGGTTTAGCTGAATACCTGGATATAGACCCGGTGGTTGTCCGGCTGATTGCAGCATTAGCCTTATTTTTCACTTGTTTTACGTCGTTCTTTGCTTATTTTATTGCTTGGATAATTATTCCCGAAAATACCATTGAAATGTAAAGTAAATTACTGGACATATTGTTCGAACCTATTTAGGGCTTCTCTTTCACCAGCCATCACCAACAAATCGCCCATCGTAATTGTGTCCTCCGGACCGGGAGTAAATAAAACTTCTCCCGAGGCCCGTTTAAGTAGAATTACATTTACATTGTATTTTGAACGAAAATTAAGAGCCCGGAGATCCTTGCCGAACATTTCCTTGGTAGCAACAACTTCTACAATTCGAAAACCTTGCGGTAACTCAATATAATCAACTAGATTAGCCGAAACCAGATTATGAGCAACTCGTTTGCCCATTTCCCGTTCGGGATATACTACCCGATCCGCGCCGACTTTTTCCAATACCCGTCCCTGCATTTTATTAAGAGCTTTGGCAACTACAAACTGAACTCCAATTTCTTTTAGTAATAGAACGGTCATAATGTTGGCTTGGACATTTTCACCGATAGAAACAATTACTACATCGAAATTTTTAATTCCGATACTATTTAAAACATGAATATCAGTTGTATCAGCCAACAGGGTATGGGTCACTTCCTCCGAGACATAACGGAGCCGTTCTTCATTAATATCAATTGCTAATACTTCCTGTCCTAATTTCCAAAGGGTTCTGGCTACACTGGTTCCAAAGCGGCCTAAGCCGATAACTGCATATTGTTTAGACATATCAAGTCATTCCTTTCGATTCTATCCGATCATTAATCGTTCCTCAATATACTTGGTGCAATTGATTTTTTCGTTTTTTGATAAAGCGATCATTACCGTCAGCGGTCCTAATCTGCCGATAAACATGGTAATGGTAATAAGAACTCGTGATATATCGTTTAGATTAGGAGTAATACCGTTAGAAAGTCCTACGGTTCCGAAGGCGGACATTACCTCAAAAAATAATTTGATGAATGTATAAGGTTCTACCAAAGAAAGAATTATTGTTACAAATGATACCCAGCCCAGAGCGATAGACATAATAGTTATGGCCTTAAAAATAATATCTTTGGGAATCCGGCGTTCAAAAATCTCTACATCTTCCCTACCTTTAATAGTAGTTCCGATAGTGGCAGCCAATACTCCGAAAGTGGTAGTTTTAATACCGCCTCCGGTTGAACTCGGTGAAGCTCCGATGAACATTAGAATAATTAGTATAAACCAGGTACCGTTGCGCATTTGGGAAATATCCAAAGTATTGAAACCGGCGGTACGAGGAGTTATTGCTTGGAAAACAGCGCCTAAAAATTTTCCGGTTAAGTTTACTCCACCGACAGTTTTAATATTAGTCATTTCGGTGGCAAAAATTAAAATTGCTCCAATAATAATTAAGGCTAAGGTCATTCTGAGGACCAATTTCGAATGGAGCGATAAACGGTTGTTTTTTGGGTATTTAAGCAATTCAACGATAACGGGGAATCCCAGTCCGCCTATGATGATTAAAATAGAAATAGTTAATACGACTAGCCAATCGCTCGTAAAATGAGTAATACTTGAGAATTCTCCATAAACTTGTCCAAAAAGGTCAAATCCGGCATTACAAAAGGCGGAGATTGAATGAAAAAAGCCATATGCTAATGCTCTTTGGATTGGGAAATCCGCCATAAACCGAAAGCTAAGAATTACTCCACCCAAAAATTCAAAGAATAAAGTTGCTAAAATTACATTTTTTATCAATCGGACCAAACCGGCCAAGGTAATTTGATTAAAAGATTCTTGGATCAGAATTCTTTCTTTGAGACCAATTTTTTTACCCAAAAAAATACCGATTAAGGTGGATATGGTCATAAATCCCAAACCACCGATTTGAATCAGCAAAATAATAACTGTTTGCCCAAAACGGGTAAAATGGATGCCGGTATCAACAATTACTAATCCGGTAACACATACGGCAGAGGTTGCAGTGAAGAGAGCATCTAAAAACCTAAGTGAATTACCATTTTGCGAAGCAAAAGGGAAAGTTAATAGTAATGCGCCTAAGAAAATTACTCCGGCAAAACCTAAGACCAAAATCTGCGCCGGAGCTAGTTTAACTATTGGAAAACGCAATTTTTTTCAGCTCCTAATGTATAAAAGCGGCGTATTATTCATTTTATGAATGAAGGAAAAATATGTTGAAATCTGAAATATAGCTACCCTGTTGAAAACAATTATTGTTATTATAAATCCGGCTAAAAAGCGTGTCAATTAAGTTTTTGGCAAAAATCAATATACTAATACCTAATATGACCAAAATTTATCAATAATATTGTTTAACTAATAATTGTTAAGTATAATTACATAATGCTGGGTCATGCTCAATATTTTAAAAAGAAAACAAAAAATTCCGGTTAATATGTTACTACAGCGATAATTTTTACTGAATCTTCTGAAATCGTCCTAGAAGCGGTTCAGAAGAACTGGTAATAATGAGTTTCTCGCTATAGTACTAAACCAGAATTTGATTTATATATAAATGAAAAAACAGTGATAGATTTCACAGTCGCATTTACTCGAATTAGAGTAATAATTACATTGAACGACTACCGACGATTAGATTGTTTCTGATAGAATCAAAACTTTCGTTTTCTAAGATCTTTCCGGTGCCAAGGGCTACACAAGATAGAGGATCTTCAGCTAAATGGATTGGAATCCCTGTTTCTTCAGCCAGTAAACGAGTAAATCCATGTAAAAGTGAGCCTCCACCGGTCATAACAATGCCCTTGTCCACAATATCCGAAGCCAGTTCGGGTGGGGTTCTTTCCAGTACCGACTTGATGCCGTCAATAATAGAGGTAATAGGTTCGGATAAAGCTTGGAATGAGTCTGTGGATGTAAACTTAATAGTTCGCGGTAAACCGGTGACCAAATCACGCCCCCGGATTTCCATAGCCTTACCTTCACCTTCCGGATAAGCTGAACCGATTTGAATTTTGACATCTTCAGCGGTTCTTTCTCCGACCATCATATTGTACATTTTTTTAATATAACGAATAATCGCTTCATCAAACTTATCACCGCCAACGCGCAATGACTCGCTTACCACAATACCTCCTAAAGAGATAATAGCAATGTCGGTAGTTCCGCCGCCAATATCAACTACCATATTACCGCTGGCTTCAGTAATACTTAAGCCGGCGCCAATAGCGGCCGCCATTGGTTCTTCGATTAAGTAAGTTCTCTTTGCTCCGGCTTGCATTGCCGCTTCCAGCACCGCTCTTTTTTCAACGCTGGTAACTCCCGAAGGGACGCAGACAACAACTTGCGGGCGGAATAAGCGTGGTTTTGGCGATACTTTTTCGATAAAGTATTTAAGCATAGTTTCCGTGATATCGTAATCAGCAATTACACCATCTCTTAAAGGGCGAATAGCTACGATATTTCCAGGAGTCCGTCCAATCATTTGACGGGCTTCTTCACCAACCGCCAATATCTTATTGCTATCTTTTTGCAAGGCGACTACCGAGGGCTCACGGATAACAATCCCATGATTTTTGACATATACCAACACACTAGCGGTCCCTAAATCCACACCAATATCAGTAATCAAGTTCCTCCAGTTCAAAAATTCGCCCCCTAACTCGCTGCTTCCGTTTTCACAGATTATTTCTACGTTTTTTTAGAATATCCTCCTTTTTTTGGAGGGAATTCACCATGAGTTTGATATTTCCTCTTAGTTGCTTCACCACCCCGAATATGACGCTCCGATTTATTAACCTCCAGAATCTGTTTTACTTCCCGTGCCAGATTACGATTAATATCCGGTAGCCTTTCGGTTACATCTTTATGAACCGTGCTTTTACTTACGCCAAAAAATCTGGCTGCTTGCCTGACAGTAGCTTTACGGTCGGCAATATAATGGCTGAGGTCTAGTACTCTTTTTTGGATATAATCCTTCAAGCCCCCCACCCTTCCATGTTTTTTTATTACATGTATATGGCTTGGGCAGGGGGATTATGAAGCTTATTATTTTATAACATTCAAGAATAAACTAAAGAAAATTTTTAAAAATTGTCAATTCTCAATTAATTTTTCAGTCCCGGAATTATTTTTTGGGGATCAACCGGGCGGAGGTTATGATAAATCCCAAAATGGAAACTTGGTGTCTTCGAATCACATCCTGCATTCCCGCTTATTCCAATGATTACTCCTTTGATAATTGGTTGTCCAACAGTTACGATCACTTTGGTCAGACTTGAATATATTGTTCGCCAACCATCACCATGACTGATAGTCACTGAATAGTTTTCCGGGGAAACTTCTTTGATCTCAGTTACTACACCAGCAGCGGCCGCTATAATATTGGTTCCGGGTTCCACGGCGATATCTATTCCGGTATGCATCCGCCAGGCATTATTTGTTTCCATCCATTCGAAACCTTTAATTATTTCTCCCAAAGCCGGACGGCTAAAATTAGAAGGGTTGAACTCTGGTGTTTTTGGTTCGGAGCGGACAGTTTTTAATTCTTTTTTTAATCGGTTTATTTCCAATTTTAGAGTTTCGGTGGTTGGGGGCTTGTCTTTTGAATGAGTTTTCCAATTCTGCCAGTTTTGAATGGTTTTTATACCATGCATTGGACCCCATAAATAAAAACCAAGCAAAAAAGCCAGCAAGTATATGGGTAAATACCGTAATGCCAAAAAAGGTTGGGCGTTTCTCCATAATTGGATAAATTGTTTTCGTAAAAGGGGGATT
This sequence comes from Bacillota bacterium, assembly GCA_023435225.1. Taxonomy (GTDB): domain Bacteria; phylum Bacillota; class UBA4882; order UBA8346; family UBA8346; genus UBA8346. The sequence continues at coordinate 67,510 of JAEYRX010000020.1, read as the reverse complement.
TTTTTCTCCAGAAATTTGTTAAGAGTTCTTTGTTTTTCAGGTTTTCGGCTCAAGACTATCACCTCAATGATAGTCTTTACCTTTAAAGGTAAGTTTATCCCTTTTTTTCTCCAAGAGGTAATTCATAATTAATAGGAAAATCCATTCACTTTGTTTTAATACGGCTGAAGTTAACTCCTTGATAATAATGGAGCAAGATTTGGCGATAATTGTAACCTTGTTTGGCCATGCCGTCAGCCCCGTATTGACACATCCCTACTCCATGTCCATAACCAACCGACTTAAAAACAACTCCGTTTTTTTGAGGATGGATAGTGAAGCAGGTTGAAGTGAGGTTTAATAATTTTCGAAAATCATCGCCGGCTAAAAATGTACTACCGACTACGACTGTTAAAACTCTTCCTTGTGGCGAGCGTTTTCTAATGCGAATCTCCGGGAACGATTTGTTGCTAAGACTAAATTCTTTTCTTAAATCATTCCAGGAAAAGACAACCTGATTGGAATAACGTGGTGATTGATAGTCAAAACCACATTTGACACTTTTTAAGTAAGGGATACTATGTTGCCATACTTCAACGGCATCGGCAGTTCCTACTCCACAGGTCGAATGAAAAACAGCGTCAATCGGCCGGCCATCGTAAGTTAAAATAATTCCGGAAGTATCTTTAACTGACCGGTAGATTTTATAATAATAAGTTACAAAGTCTTGCCCCCATTTTTTTTTCATAACGTCAACTGATATCCAAGCTTGGTTTTCACTGGGGTCATCACAAAGGTCAACCCGGTTGAAATGTTGGCAACCTCTTCCACCAAAACGTTTTAGGCGTCTAAAAGTTAATGTTCTCGATGCAACAGCTTGTGCTTTTAACGCTTCCAAAGAGAATTTGGCCGGCATTTCAGCAGCAACAACACCGATCAAGTAATTTTCTAGATTAGTATGATAAATTCTTTTCTCGTTACGGCTAAGTAGAGTAATTGCTATTTGTGATGACGGTTTAGGAAGATAGTGACCCATCTTTCGTAACAGGGCAATCGGGGCCAACATCAACACTAATATAAGTAGTAATAATAGTAAACTTTGATTAGGGCGCAATTATATAAACCCCCTATAAATTTAGTTATTTCACCTTATGCAGGGAGAGTTTAAAAGATGTCTATTGTAGGAATATGCAATTATTCAAAAAATTACCTAAAATTTAACAAAAAAGAAATCTTAAAATCATTAAATTTTGTTTATATTACGCCGATGAAAATAATGAAATATAGGAGGCGATAAAAATGAGGAAGCAGGATTCTCAGATTTATATAGATGAGCTTCTTTTAAATGTTTTAGGAGAAGAATTTTTTCATCAAAAACAAGTGAAGGTGAAATATATTCCGACAATTTCAAAAAAAAGGAAACAATCCAAAACAATTGATCTAGAAGATGTCTCTTGAACCCCATAATGGGGTTTTTAAATTTCGGATTTAAGGAAATTTCATAGTTACCTTAATTTACTTCTATATACAATATATTGTAGCTGAATGTCAAAATTCTCTTAATTATGATCCCTCATTTAAAAAAATTAAGTAGGAAAAGTTAGGTAATCGCCGAAATTATTGTAATGAAAAATAAACTTGAGGTGAATCGGGCATGAATAAGATTCTGAGAGCTCTTTCTATAGGAGCTTGTTTATTAATTATTTCATTTAATTCATATGCAATTGATAAACAGCAAAGATTTTATCAGGTTGAGACAATTCAACCTAATTTACATACGGGCACGCAACAATATGAAAAGAGAAATTTTACTGATAGAACGAAAGTTGCGGTATTAGAATCAGATCAAGTAGTAACCCAAGTTGCGACCGAAGAAGGAGAAGGTGATATACCCCCGGAATCTCAAACATCCGATATTAATAATTCTGAAACTAAGGTCGATAAAGATGAACCGACCGGAGTAACCAAGAATGGTAATGAAGAGGCGGCTAAAGGTAATAAATCGGCTTTGGAAATTAAAAAAAGGATTACTCAATCAGAGGTCCCAAAACCGGTAAATATAACACAAAATGATACGAATAAAATAAAAAATACGGGCGATACCATCGAGACTACTACCAAAACAGCTAAAGCGCCGTTAAATATTGAAAAAATTTTGGCTGGTATCAGTAATTGGTGGTTCTCTAATCCGATCAGTCTGCAGATCTGGTATCTATTTTTTTTGGTAGGGTTGGTGTTTTACCTCTTTAAATTAAGAAATTTACGACGGCCTTTGTTATTTTTAAGCATTATTATTTTGGGTTTTTATCTGGGGAACTCGCTGGATCCTATTGGAGCAGTATTTAGCTTAGTACCGCGGCGGGTGTTTATATTCGATACGGCTTTGATTTTAACGGGTATGGCGGTAATATTGTCCTTATGGTTCGGTCGGTTTTTTTGCGGTTGGATTTGTCCGTTGGGTGCGGTTCAGGAATTTGTTCATCCGAAAACTAATATTATTAAGATTTCAACCGCTTCTGATAAGGTGTTAAAAAACTTCAAATATATTGTACTAGTTATTTTTCTGTACTTGTCTTGGCAGACCGGAAAAAATCTCTGGTCGCAATATGACCCTATGAAAACCTTAATTCATTTTAAAGGAGCTTCGGTGGCATTATTTATCTTAATTTTATTATTTGTTGTCTCGGTAATTATCGAAAGACCTTTTTGCAGATATGCATGTCCCTTGGGAGCTGTTTTATCATTAACTTCGAGGATTGCCCCTTTTAGGATGCGTTCGGATGCTAATAATTGTATGGTCTGCGGTAAATGTACCTCGGGGGAATGCCAGATGAACGCTATTGAGTCTATGAACCGAGCCACTGATCTGCCGAAAATCGATAGTTCAGAATGTATAAACTGCCTGGACTGTCAAAACATCTGCCAACGGACGGCTTTAAGAGTAACATTTCGTCGAATTGACCGAATAGTGTAATTGTGATAGGAGTCAGTAGTTTAAAAGTCAGGAGCTAAAAGTGTGAGCGCAAATTTATCGTAATTAAAAGATTTTGGAACTTTTGCTTTTATTCTCCTTGCTCCTGAATACTATATAAAATATGGAGAAAAGTAAATGTCGGTAAGCAGGTTTCAGTTGAATACTACTGAAAGGCTCAATTTTCGTGAAATACCTGAATGGGTTGGCGAAGTTGCTGAAAAACTGCTTGAAAGCGGATATCAGGCATATTTAGTTGGAGGAGCGGTTCGGGATTTATTACAGGGAAAACAACCTGGTGATTGGGATCTGGCCAGTGATGCTCTACCGGATCAGGTAGAAGAGATTTTTTTAGATACAGTTCCAACTGGAAAACAGTTCGGGACAATTACCATTATTATAGATGCTCATTCACTGGAAATTACCACTTTGCGTGAAGAACTTGCCTATAGTGATGGCCGGCGACCGGAAGTGGTCCGTTTTGGGAAGGAAATAAACACTGATCTGGCCCGACGGGATTTTACTATTAATGCAATGGCGTATGACTGTTCCAATCAGGAATTGGTAGATCCTTTCGGTGGGAAAAAAGATTTGGGCAACCGTTTGTTAAAATCAGTGGGCGATCCGCAAAAACGCTTCGCTGAGGATGGTTTACGAATGTTTCGGTTTTACCGTTTTATTGGAACTATGGATTTACGGCCCCAACGGTTAACTGAACAGGTTATTAGACCGGAGTTTGCGATGGGCGTTAGCTTAGAAAGGATTAGGGAAGAATTTAGTAAATTATTATTGGGCAAATGGGTCCGCCGCGGTTTGAATGGTTTAAATTCAAGCGGGTTATTGAATATTTTTCTACCGGAGTTAACTGTTGATATACGGGGGAGCCGGAGTAATTATATAAAAAATAAGCTCTGGGAGCATTTACTGACTACTACCGAGGAGATAAAACCAGAGTTACATCTCCGTTTAGCCGCACTGTTACATGATATTGCCAAACCGGCCACTTTTTTTGAGGATCAGACCGGGGTACATTTTTACGGGCATGATGAAAAAGGAGCCGAAACCGCCCAAATAGTACTCGAACGGCTTCGTTACCCCCGTAAAATCATTGATAAAGTAGTTAATCTAATCCATTGGCATATGTTTAACGTTAATTTTCAAACCGGCGACGGAGCAATCAGGCGATTAATCGCCAAAGTCGGTCCGGAAAATATCCCTGATCTTTTGGAGCTCCGACGGGCCGATATTGTAGCCACTGGAAAAGTTGACTATCAGACCTGGGAAAATTGGCAATCTATATCCAAACGAATTTTAAGTATATTAAATCAGGAATCTGCGCTTAATGAATTAAAACCTCTGATAGATGGGAGCGATCTCATTAAAGAATTACAACTTCAACCGGGTCCGTTAATTGGTGAAATCTTGGCCTACTTAAAAGAAGTTGTTTTGGATGATCCATCGTTAAATCAAAGAGAACTACTCTTAAATCTCGCCCGAAAATATCTTGACGAGCGTTTACCACATTAATTCAGATACAATTAATCTTTTAAACGTAATTTGTTTTCCACTCGATAGATTTTTTGTTTGTACTGATTTAAGATTTTGTGCAAAATCTCTTCAATATCCCTTTTCGCTTTAAAACTGTCTATCTCTCCGGAAAGAGTGACTGCTCCGTCATTAACCTCAATACTAATGGCTTGCTCGTTTAAATACGGGTTGGCCGCCATTTCTTCCAGGAAACTGATGACAATCCGGTCATCAATATCACCGGCAGCATGGTTTAGTAGATTTTTTATACTCTTAACACCGGGAACTTTAGATATGGTTTCCATAGTTAGGATAGCTTGGCTTTCAGGTAGATTACCCATTATTGAAACTACACCATTCCGGGTAACTGTTTTTATTCGACCGGGAATTATTCCGGGTTCGTCCATCAAAGCTGTCTGTACTGAATTATTGATACTGATGTCATCCAAGGTATCAGTCATTTTTAGCCGGCTGACCACTTCCCTGACCCCACGGGCTTTGGAGGCGGTTTCGATTGCCTCCTGGACTTCGCTGTAATTATTGACGCTTCCGACTAACTGAACTTCCCCACCGTTGACCTTGACTCCTACGGTATGAGGAATCTCCGGATTGGCATGAAGCTCCTCACTAACCTCGAAAGCCACGTCAAAATCGTCAATATCGCCATCGGTACATACTGTAATATTGTTCTCAACTTTTTTTACCCCGTGGCAGGTCCAAACTAACTCTTCTGCCTGCATTTTTTCTTCCAAAACATCAACGATGCCTTGAATCCGGACCAGTCCATTCTCGTAAACTCTAGCTTTTAAAGCATATGGCGCTAGTTGGTGGCTGTCTTTAAGTTTGGTATTTATTTTTTCCGCTAGTTCATCAAGGAGTATATTAGACATACGATACCTCCCTTTAATTAGGGGATAAGCGAAAGGCAAAAATACGTTATTAGTTATGGGGTATTAATTCATTGGAAAAATGGGTATGGTTTAATAGAATTGTTATCAGTGTTAATCTTTAAGGTTCATGTTTTTTATTGTCAATTGACTTTGCCCAGACTCCAAATCCACCTAATAATTTTATTTAAAGTTATTATTTCTTGGTAAAGTATAATTTAATCCGTAAAAAAAATTACTAAAATAAATAGATTATTTTAAAGGGCTTTAAATAAATTTCTTAGGGAAGCGCTGATTAATCCGATTTTGTGCGAGCAAATATGCGGCATTAGGCATTTTGCGAAGCATAAAATCGTCACTTATTCAATTAATCAGGGCTTCCTTAGATTTATGAGTAAGTTAATTTATGGAACTTGAATATTACTCCAATTAATTCCTGTTAGTTGAGTTTTTGTTGTTTATCTTATATTTACACTACGTTTGGTCCCTTTAATAGAGGAAAAAAATTACATACTCGTAATTATGGGAATACTTTTTAATATTCATATTTACTGATAAAAAATGGCCTAATGTAAAAGAAAATTCCAAGTATAGATATTATTATCTTAATTGTCATAAAGACTTGACAACTAATTTCACATTTGTGAAATGAAACCATATAATATTGACACTTGTTCTATTTTCAGATATATTTGAATTAGTTTTTAAACAATGAACTTATTATCCTCTTGATGTTATTGTCTCCTGCCTTTTTACCATATTGGTCCGCAAAACAATTTCACAATTGTGAATAATGAATAATTTTTTAGCAATATTTATACTTCTTATTTAATTTGTTACCTTGAAAATCAAATATGGAATAAATTGGTATTAATAAAATTTTAATGGTAAATTGAATTTTGTAATAAAAAATTTGTATTGGAAAATATGGGCTGTTGGTTGAAGTGAGGCGGGAAATTCTTTCTTTGTTTACCATTAAAATTAATACTTTGTGGTGTATTTGAATTATAGTACTAATAATAATTGGAGGAATGAAACTATGTTTAAATTCGGAGTTGATTCATTTATTTGGGCTGAAGTGTTTGAAAAGAAAGACCTCTGGATTATATCCAAAGCCAAGGAATTGGGATTTGAGGTCTTAGACTTGGCGATCGCATATCCGGAGAAATTTCCCGTCAACGAAGTAAAAGAAGAGTTAAAAAAGGTTGACATTGAAGTGGTTACTACAACCACGCTTGAACCAAAAGGAAACATCATTTCACCGGATCCCGCAGTTCGTAAAGTTGGAGTCGAATTATTGAAAAAGCAGATCGACATTAACAATGCGTTAGGCTCCAAGATATTTGGCGGGGTCAATTATGCAGCTTGGGGCTATATTACTAAGCGCCCTCGAACTGAACAAGAGTGGGAATGGTCGGTAACGGCAATGAGAGAAGTAGCTATATACGCTAAAGAGACTGGAGACGTAACTATATGTGTTGAACCGCTCAACCGCTTTGAAACTCATTTTTTGAATATTGCAGAAGACGCTGTCCGTTACTGTAAAGATGTTGGTACTGGTAATATTAAGGTACACCTTGATACCTTCCATATGAATATGGAGGAGACAAGCTTTGTGGATGCGGTTATGACGTGTGGTCACGGATATCTTGGGTATGTCCATACTTGTGAAAACAACAGGGGGATTCCGGGAACGGGACATGTGCCTTGGAAAGAGTTCTTTAAAGCTCTAAAAACAGTTGGATTCTATGGGCCCCTTGTTATCGAGTCGTTCGATCCCAGCTTTGAAGAGTTAAGCGGTGGTTGCGCGATTTGGAGACATTTTGCCGAGACCGGTGAAGCTCTTGCGGTACAAGGTATAAGGAATCTTAGAAAAATAGCCGCGGAGATTGGTGAGTAATAATAACGAAGGGAGCGAAAACCCATGAAAAAGTTTATTAATTCCTATGACAATATGATCGAAGAAATGCTTTCGGGATTTGTGGCCGCTAATTCCGATAAGGTTATAAGATTGGCGGATCGTGTTATCGCAAGGAAAGATATCCCGGTTAAAGGGAAGGTTGGTCTTGTAACCGGAGGAGGGTCCGGGCATAAACCGGCTTTAATCGGATATATCGGAAAGGGTATGTTGGACGCAGTTGCAGTTGGGAACATATTCGCCGCACCCGGTGTTCAAATTTGCTATGATGCTATTAAGGCTGCCGATAGTGGGAAAGGTGTCTTGGTTTGTATCGGTAACTACTCCGGCGATTTAATGAATTTTGGAATGGCTGTTGACATGCTTCGCGATGAAGGACATCAAGTGGAAATGGTAATTGTTAACGATGACGTAGCTTCATCTCCGGTTGAAAGAAGGGAAAACCGCAGGGGTGTTGCGGGAGAAATTATCCTTTGGAAAGTTATGGGCGCCATGGCTGGTGCGGGGGCTGATCTTCAAACAATGAAGAAAGCGGGAGAAGATATCATCTTTAATACAAGAAGTTTGGGAGTCGCGCATTCTGCTTGTATTATGCCATCATCAGGAAAACCAAGTTTCGAAATCGGCGACGATGAAATGGAAATTGGGGTTGGACATCACGGGGAACCTGGAATTCAACGGGTTAAGATGATGCCGGCAAATGAAACCACAGATATCATTATGGATAAAATCCTGGTTGATTTGCCTTTTAAAAAAGGCGACGATGTATCGGTTATTCTAAACGGATTGGGATCCACATCGCTGCTGGAGATGTATATTATTTACAAACGCACGAATGATATCCTGGCTGAAAAGGGCATTAATGTATACAAGTCTTGGGTTGGTGAGTTTTTTACATCTATGGAGATGGGAGGATTTTCGATAACTCTGACCCGGCTTGATGAAAATAGTAAAAAGTGTGTTGATCATCCGGTTGATGCCGTTCATTTTATGACGGCAGAAAAGGAGAGCAAAAAGTAATGGAAATCAATATTTCATTTGATAAAATCCAAGCTGCTCTTGTTGCTGTTGCTCAAGAACTTAATGACAAACGTCAATATTTCAACGACCTGGATAGTCCCATAGGAGATTCGGACCATGGTGATAGTGTTTGCGGCGCCTTTAAAAAAGTCGGGGAAGTTGCTTCCCGGTATAACGATGAGAAAAAAGATATTGGGGATTTATTGAAAGCCGTCGGGAAAGCCATTATCTTTTCCGGTGGGGCTGCTATGGGGCCGTTATATGGAACAGCTTTTACTGAAGCGGGAAAAACCGTTGCCGGTAAAAACGAGCTTACTTTTGAAGACTTTGTTAAAATGTGGATTGCCTTTGTTAAAGGGATCGAAACAAGAGGCGGCGTAAAAATCGGTGAAAAAACTATGTTTGATACAATACAACCCGCTATAAGCAGGCTTGAACAGGAATTTTTAAACGGCAAAACATTAAAAGAAGCTTGCAACTCAGCAATAGAAGCCGCCGAACAAGGAATGAATTCCACTAAAGATATGCTTTCCCTGCGAGGTCGGTCCAGTCGTTTAGGGGAGAGGAGCTTGGGCCACATTGACCCGGGTTCGGCCTCGATGTTTACTGTAATATCAACCTTCTTCAAAACGGTTATTTGAACCTAATGTATGAAGATGTAAGAAGGGGGGTATATAAGCGAACATAGACTGTAAAGAGTAAGTGCTGTAGTTTGGAATGCGCCCGCCCGACTGGTTAATTTTATTTTCAACTATTTACTCCGGTGATTAATAATAGAAACAAGCCTAGCGAAAAACGCTTTAAAGCCAGCGTTTTCCACTAGGAAAATCGATATGTTTAATCACCGGAGTAATAGATAAGTGGATTGTAAATTAACGGGGTGAAAGGCCAGTATTGTTAACAGAAATAAAAATGAAGGAGTATGAAAAAAGATGACAAAGATGAAGAAAGTTTTAGTAGTTTTGTTAGTTTTAGCGTTTTCCATTAGTACGCTGTCTTTTGTCGGCGAGGCTAAAACGGCAACATATAAAGTTAAGAAACAATATCGCTTTGTAATGATTCCAATATTAGTACAGGCTTGGTTCGATATAGTTCATAAGGGCGCTCTGGATGCTGCTGATAAACTTGGTAAAGCAATGGGAACAAAGATTGTAATTGATTATCAAGCTCCGGCCCAAGCCGACTTAGTTGAACAAAACAGGCTTTTAGAGCGGGCAATTGCTTCAAAACCTGATGGAATTGCTATAGATTGTAACGATGTAAAGGCAAGTCTACCGATTCTCAAAGAAGCTCAAAAACGGGGTATTCCGTTAGTGCTATTTGTTTCGACTGCTCCCGAGGGTTCGCAAATTCCTTATATCTCAAATGATTTTTATGAACAAGGTATGATCGAAGGTAAAGAACTTCTCAAACGGATTAACTACAAAGGTAATGTTGCAATTCTTAATGGAGTTCCGACCAATTCCGCCCATGCGGATAGATTTAGGGCTCTGAATGATTTATTCAAAAAATATCCGGATGTTAAAGTAGTAGCTACTGGTTTTGACTATGATGATGTAGAAAAAGCACATACTGAGGCAGCCAGAATATTATCAGCTCATCCTGAATTAGATGGTTTTGCAGTAGTTGATGCTGCCGGTCCGGTTGGACTTGGTTTGGCCTTAAAAGAAGCTAAAAAGGTTGGCAAAGTAAAATATGTTGGTATTGATGATGTTCCTCAACTTCAGCAATTGATGCGTGAAGGAGTTTTAGATTTATCAATTGCAACCAGACCCCACACTATCGGCCGGTTATGTACAGAAGCTTTGATGATGCAGAATCTGGGTATCGAGTCCCCATTCTGGTACAATACCGGTATTGGATACCTGACGCCTGATATGGTTAAAAACGGTAATATCGAAGGATTCTAAGAACAATATTGGAGAATGTGCAATTTATTGCACATTCTCCAATCATTACGGAAATTGCGGAGGGCCGAATGATTGTATTACAAGCTAAGGGGATAACCAAAACTTTTCCCGGGGTAGTGGCGCTGGATAAAGTCGACCTGACGGTACAAAGTGGTGAAGTTCACTGCATTGTTGGTGAAAATGGGGCAGGTAAAAGTACTCTAGTTAAAATACTTACAGGTCTTTTTCAAGCAGATGAAGGGTCGCTTATCATTAATGGAAAAGAAGTAAGCCGTCGAGATGCCCATGTTTTCAAGACGGTTGCCTATGTGCCCCAGGAATTAAATTTATTTGGAGAACTCACAGTTGCTGAAAATTTGTTTGCTCCATTTGATAAAGCAGGACTAAAATCGGTACTTTTCGACCGTAAAGATTATGAACGGGCTACATTACCGTATCTACAAAAGTTACAAATGAAAGTAAAACCTAGTGATCTGGTGAGGAACATTTCAGTTGCGGATCAACAATTGCTTCAGGTGGCTCGAGCTCTATCAAATGAAAATTTTAAGATACTTATTTTAGACGAGCCGACTGCTTCGCTTACAAAACAAGAAATTGCCAGGTTATTCTCGGTTATCAACATTTTGAAAAGCGAAGGAAAATCAATTATATTTATTACTCACAAACTGGAAGAAATTTTTGAGTTAAATGATGTTATTACTGTCCTACGAAACGGGGTTTGTGTGGGAAATGCTAAAGTTAAGGATATAACAGTTAATTGGATCGTAAAAAGTATGTCAGGTAAAGAAATCGACCTTAACAAGGTTTATAAGCCAACAAAACCTTTGGGAGAAAAGATCCTTGAAGTAAATGGTGTATCAGGTTTAGGGTTTGAGAATATCTCTTTTGATTTAAAAGAAGGAGAAATTCTTGGGATTGCTGGCTTGGTAGGGGCAGGCAGATCCGAAATAATGCAGACAATATTCGGTTATTTGCCGCAAAGCTGTGGCAAGGTAGTATTTAAAGGATCTAATTGGAAATTTAGAGATCCGGCTTTTTCAATAGCTCGGGGACTTGTCTACTTATCCGAAGAAAGGAAATCGCACGGAATACTACCTAATTTAAGCGTGAAAGACAATATCGGGGTTATGCTGCCACAGAAGGTAGCATCGAGAGGAATCATCAATAAGCGTTTGGAAGATAAAGTTTGTCATAAAATAATCATTGACTATAATGTAAAAACGCAATCCAGTAAGACTGAAATAATGTACTTGAGTGGTGGAAATCAACAAAAAGTTCTTATCGGTCGCAGCATGGAAGCGCTGCCTCAAGTTTTAATTTTTGATGAACCAACTAGAGGGATAGATGTAAAAACAAAAGAAGAAATCTATGCATTAATGAAACAAATTGCTGAAGAAAATAGGGCCGGTATTATATTGGTTTCATCCGAATTAGAGGAGTTAATCAAGTGTTCAAATAGGATCATTACCGTTTATAACGGTAAAATTGTTGATGAATTTCAGGAAGATGAAATAAAAATGGAAGAAGTGCTGAGTTCTATTATAGGAATTACTCAAGTATCGAAAAAACCTGGGGGATATGACAATGCAAGTAAATAAGATATATAAAGACCTGCTACAAAAGATAAGAAGTAAGAATTTAGGCCAACTTACCGGAGTTTTCGGAGCGCTTGTAATAATATTCGTGGCTTCCTGCTTCATTTCTGAAAATTTTCTGACCGAATATAATCTAACAATTATGGCGAGGGACTTAGCTTTTATCGGAATAGTTGCAATCGCCCAGGGTTTTTTACTTCTCTTGGGGGATATTGATCTTTCCATCGGTGCGGTTGCAGGGCTTTGTGGTGTTGTAACCGCTAAATTACTGGTTGATGTTAATATGAATCCAGTATTAGCAATGAGTTTGGGCTTACTGGCAGGAAGTATACTCGGTTGGGTTAATGGATTTCTAACAACAATATTTAAATTGAATCCGCTTGTGCTCACAATAGGTACTTCGACGGCATTTACGGGTTTAAACCTTGCAATTACCAGAGGACGAACAATCACCGGACTTCCGGAAGGAATAACCGTTCTAGGTACAGGTATGCTTTTTGGAGTTCCAATTCCGATAATTTTTATGCTCGTAATCTTTGCGCTCGCCCTGTTCTTAACGACCAAAACCGTTTTTGGCCGTCAACTTTATGCGGTTGGAAATAATCGAGAAGCTGCAAAGATAGTAGGTATAAAAGAAAATAGGATAAGGATAATTGCATTTATGATTTCCGGCGTTTTTTCCGGTTTAGCGGGAATTTTAATGTCGTTTCGACTTATTTCTGCACAAACATCCATTGGCGCCACATGGGTTATGCCGTCAATTGCCGCAGCCGTTATTGGTGGGATAGCTACAACCGGAGGAATTGGGAATATCGCCGGTGCATTGTTAGGTGGAGCGATAATGGGTGTAATTGGTAATATCATTGTTTTAGGCGGAGTTGATGCATATTGGCAACAGGTATTTGATGGAGTTATTGTGGTCCTAGCTATTATTATCGATTCCCTTTCCAGGAATATTCGTATGAAGAATATGAAGAAATCATAAAAAATGCCAAAACCTATGCCCTGTAGGCAATTCGTGAGGGGGAGTATAATGTTGGAAGCTAAGGATTCTATGTTGCCTTTCTTAACAAGAGGTATCACGCAAGTAGCTTGGGTTGTTGAAGATTTAGATAAAGCCGTTAAAGAGTTTTATGATAAATTCGGTATCGGGCCTTGGCATTTTTATAGATATGGTAATCCTTTACTTAAAATGATGCGCCGCTGGGGGAAAGAAACGTCATATTGTATGATAACAGCAGTCGCAAATGCCGGTGCCACCCGGTTGGAGCTTATCCAGCCGATAGAAGGAGATACTATATTTAGTGAATTTGTTTTAAAGAATGGCTATGGCAAAGTCCAACATTTCGGAATTGCTATTGATAATATGAAAGAGGCCTTGGAAATCGCACATAAGGCAGGAGTTAGCGTTACTATGGAAGGCAGTGGTTATGGTCTTGAGGGTGATGGTCACTTTGCATATTTAGATACTGAGGATATTATAGGAATTACTCTGGAACTTATGGAGCGGCCGAAGAAGCGACATAAACCATATAAAATCTATCCTGCGGAGTAATTCTGGAAAGTATTATATAGAGATCCGAGGCACACCAATTGGACCTTCCGGCCGATTATCAACTTATCGAGCTGAATTGGTTTTAAAGATGACCTTGGGTTTTCTTTCTTTTAGTTCGGATTCATCTATTATTCGGCGATCCAATTTAGCTAAATTAGAAGATATTGTTATTAGGTATTACAGATTAGATTCTTATGTTATTTATCTTTTTTATTCGAAATTTTGTTTCATTTTCTTTTGACATAATAATAGATAAATCAGAGGTGTAGAAATATGAAACTTGTTATTGGCTGTGATGACGTTGCTTTATCACTAAAAAACACAATTAAGGATTATCTTGAAAGAACCAGAAATATTGAGTTTGTAGATGTGGGGGTTTTTTCCGAAACTGATAAAGAATTATATCCCAGAGTGGCTGAAAAAGCGGTGACTATTATCTGTAATAAAAGCAATGAGGTTGAATATGGAATTTTACTTTGCGGGACCGGGATAGGAATGGCATTGAGCGCAAACAAATTCAAAGGCATAAAAGCGGCGGTCTGTCATGATGTCTATTCAGCGGAAAGGGCGAAGAAAAGCAATAATACTAATGTTATAACAATGGGTGCAAGAGTAATAGGGCCGGAGGTGGCCAAAAAAATGATAGATATTTGGCTTGACAGCGAATTTGCCGGAGGAGGTTCAACCTCCAAAATTGCAGTTATTGAGCAATTTGAAAAAGATAATTTTAGATAAATTTTTGTTTGTTTGATAAACATGTAAAAAGCATCTAAAATTACCATTAGTCTCTATTTCCCGGAGGGTATATTGCAAAAGAATTAAAAACAGTATAAAATTAAAATAAGCATGCCATACTTTGGTAATGCAGGTCGGTTTTATCGGTCTGAAGTTAACATGCATTAATGTTTTATAGAAAAAATCAAAGTTTCCTTGTTATGTTTTATAGCCTAAAAGTTATAAGGGTTGGAATGAATTATGATAAACAATAAAATGAGTCGCCGGGATCTTTTAATCGAAATAGCCAAAATGTATTATATTGAGAATGCTTCTCAGGAGGAAATAGGAAGGGCGACCGGGTTTTCCCGTTCCAATATCTCCCGTTTACTTAAGGCTTGTTTGGATGAAAAAATTATTGAATTCCGGATTAACGACACTTCATTTAAAGGTTTGGAATTACAGGAACAGATTAAAAAAATGTATGGACTACGAGAAGTGATAGTTGTGCCGACAGAAACAAGTAGTGAGAAAACCAAACTTAATGTTGCCTTAGCGGCGGCAAATTATCTGGAATCGGTTATAGATAATGGAATGTTAGTTGGAGTTGCTTGGGGTACTACCCTTTATCATTTGGTGCAAAATTTTCAACCAAAAAATTATTTTACGGCAAATGTTATTCAACTTCTCGGTGGAATCGGCTCAAAAAGTTTGGATACAGACGGGCAGGCGTTGGCTAGAGATTTGGCGAACAAGTTGCATGGAGATTGTTACTTATTGCAAAATCCCTTATTTGTCCAGAGCAAAATGTTAAAGGATATGTTAATGCAGGAACCTCACATTAAGCAACATTTTTCTTTATTTAAAAAAACCGATATTGCCTTGATAGGTATCGGTTCCAATGTTCCCGAGCATAGCGCCGTTTATCGTTCGGGGTATATAACAAAAAAAGAATCCGAACAGTTGATAAAGATGGGAGCAACTGCCGATATTTGCGGGTATAAGGTCGATATTAACGGTAATATATGTCCAATTAGTTTATGTGAGAGAATTATCGGCATTGATTTAGCGCAACTAATAAAGATTCCCATAGTAATAGGCGTCGCATCCGGAATTGAAAAAGCTGAGGCTGTTATGGCTAGTTTAAGAGGAAAGTATTTAAATGTATTGGTTATCGATGAAAGAACTGTTATGAAAGTGATAGAGTTGGAGGAATCTGCTCCCAAATCGTCGGAAAAACACATTAATCAAAAACGTGTAAGCAACTAATTTTAAGCTACAAAAATGTGAAAATCAATATTTATCTTTTAGTTGACAAATTATCTAAAGGCTCGAGATTCCAAAGAACTCGGGCCTTTATTATTTTCATGGTGGATAATAAAAATGTATCTTCACAAATGTGAAATGTGTTTAGTAGATAATGACATATGCTATTATATAAGGTATAATCATTTTTAGAAGCATATTATTTTTAAACTGAGGTGTTATTTATGAGTGATTTATCAAATGAGGTTTTAAAAAAGATGTTGAAGAAGATGCTGCAAATTCGAAAATTTGAGGAAAAAGTGAATGAAATGTTTATGCAGGGAAAAATTCATGGAACCACACATCTGGGTATCGGGCAAGAAGCATGTGCTGTTGGCGCAATTCAAGCATTAAGAGAAGAAGATTATATATTCAGTAACCATAGAGGTCATGGTCACTGTATCGTTAAAGGCGCAGATATTGATAGAATGATGGCCGAATTATTCGGTAAAGAAACGGGTTTTTGCAAAGGTTTGGGCGGTTCTATGCATATTGTGGACGTAAATACTAATAATCTTGGGGCTAATGGTGTAGTTGGCGGCGGGATGCCCCTGGCCACCGGCGCAGCTCTTGCCGTAAAAAAAAAGAAATCCGACAAGGTAGTTTTAAATATTTTTGGAGATGCCGCTACTAATCTTGGTATTTTTCATGAGTCATTAAATATGGCGGCTATTTGGAAACTGCCGGTGATATATATCTGTGAAAATAATATGTACGGTATGTCAACCCCTATTGCCAAAACAATGGCGGTTCCAAATGTAGCGGATAGGGCTTCCGCTTATAATATTCCCGGTAAAATTTGCGACGGGAATGATGTTTTGGCGGTATATGAAGCTGTTAAAGAAGCTGTTGAATATGCAAGAAAAGGAAATGGACCTTCACTTATTGAGTTGAAGACATATCGCCAAAACGGGCATTCAAAAAGTGATCCCAGAGCATATCGCACTAAGAAAGAAGAAGCGGAATGGAAGGCAAAATGCCCAATCAAACAGTTTAGTGAATATCTTATATCTTCAAAAGTAATAACACAAGCGGAATATAAAGCAATGGATGTAGAGGCGGAAAAAGAAATTGAGCATTCGGTTAATTTTGCTGATTCAAGTGATATATTCCCTTTGGAAAAACTCGAAGATCAGGTTTATGCTTGAAAATCAACGATAGATCAGTATTTGGGATATAAATTGTTTTGATATAAAGTTTACAACAATTACTTATAGGGAGTGAAATTTAATGAGTGAAATCACATATGTTCAGGCGGTTGCCGCAGCATTGCGGGAAGAAATGAACCGCGACGAGAACGTGTTTTTACTTGGAGAAGATATGGGAGTCTATGGCGGTTGCTTTGGAGTGACCAAGGGATTCATACAAGAATTTGGTGAGGATAGAATTATGGATACTCCGATTTCGGAGGCAGGATTTACTGGTGTTGCGGTTGGAGCGGCTATTATGGGAATGAGACCGGTGGTGGAGATAATGTTCTCTGATTTTGTTACACTTGCTTCCGACAATTTAGTTAACCAAGCCGCCAAAATTAGATTTATGTTGGGTGGACAAGTAAAGGTGCCGATGGTTTTTAGGACTCCCGCCGGTTCGGGGACGGGTGCGGCAGCGCAACATTCACAATCGTTGGAAGCTTGGATGGTTCATATTCCGGGGCTAAAAGTGGTTATGCCTTCTACTCCATATGATGTTAAAGGATTACTTAAAGCTGCTATAAGGGATGATAATCCGGTTGTATTTTATGAACATAAATTGTTATACAAAATGAAGGGAGAAGTTCCTGATAATGATTACGTTATTCCGATTGGCAAAGCCGATATTAAAAGAACTGGCAAGGATATTACAATTGTAACCTATTCTTTTATGGTACACCGGGCGCTTGAAGCGGCGGATAAACTTTCTCAAGAAGGAATTGATCTGGAAGTCATTGATTTGCGTTCTTTATATCCTATGGATATAGAAACTGTTGTTGAATCGGTTAAAAAGACTGGCAAAGTAATAATCGCCCACGAAGCAGTTAAAAGAGGGGGAGTAGGAGCGGAGGTTGCCGCCCAAATAAGCGATAGTGAAGCCTTTTTCTACCTTGATGCGCCGATTAAACGTTTGGCGGGAATGGCGGTTCCAATTCCCTATAGTCCTAATCTGGAGAAGGGTGTGGTACCCCAGGCTCACGATATTATAAAAACTGCCAAAGAACTAATGACTATATAAGGGGGACGGTGGAAAATGAGTGTAGTCAAAGCAACTCCTGCTGCAAAAAGAATTGCATTTGAGAATCGAGTAGATTTGTCAAAACTTACTCCCCGACCCGGATTAGGATATTTATCATCTGCCGATGTCTTATTTCAGAAAAGGTCTCCAAAAATGACCAATCTAGCTAAAAGTATATTAGATTTCCACAAAATAGATCGGGAAACTTTGAGCTTTCAAATCGATGGTAAATTAACAAAAGAAGTAGTAATTAAAGCGCTTGATATTTCTGAAACTAAAGGAACGTTAAATAATGTAGTTCTCAATATACCCCAATCCCGGAAACCAATGTCGGGGATGAGAAAAACTATTGCCGCTAAAATGGTTCAAAGTTTGGAAACGGCTGCCCAATATACACTATTTGTTGATTTAAATGCCGAGAAGATTAAAAAATTAAGTAGTGATATCTCGGTGGCCGAACAAGAGATATCGAGTAATAAAATTAACATTACCGATATATTGATCAAAATTACTTCCGCTGCATTGGTTAAACATCCATTATTTAATTCATCCGTAGTTGATAATGAGATTGTAATACATGAGAGTATCAATGTTGGACTGGCTGTTGGTCTTAATGAAGGATTGATTGTCCCGGTTATTAAGAATGCTAATCACAAAAGCCTTCGCCAAATAAGTGTAGAACGGCAAAGTTTAGTCGATAAAGCAAGAAAAGGCAAGCTTCAGCCGAACGAATACTCAAATGGTACGTTTACTATAAGTAATTTAGGTATGTATCCGGTAGACTATTTCACTCCGATAATAAATTTACCGGAAAACGCAATACTGGGTGTAGGCAGGATCATTGAAAAAGTAGTCTCGGTTGGAGGAAAGATTGAAATTGTGCCGATGATGGGTATTAGTTTAACTATGGATCATCGGGCTATTGATGGTTCCGAAGGCGCTAAGTTTTTAAATACACTTAAGGCAATGTTTGATAATCCTTATCGCGTTTGCCTCACTTGGTATTAGTTATTGCAAGAACTAGAATAAGTATGGTTTTAAGAAGCAACACATAAGTTAATTGAATCATAAAAAGCAACCCTAAATCTATTTGTTTTAATATTTGTTTATCATCTTATAACTAGTACAGCTTAAGGAGGAATTAAAAATGGGAAAACCGGTATTAATGCCAAAATTAGGAATGACAATGGAATCCGGGAAAATAATCAGATGGCTGGCTAAGGAAGGCGATCATATAGATAAAGGCGACTCTATAGTAGAAGTAGAGACTGATAAAGTAGCTCTGGAAGTAGAAGCATTAATCGAAGGAACCTTATTGAAAATCTATTATGGAGAAGGAGAAATATTACCAATCAATCACGCAATTGCTTTTATAGGAGAACCGGGAGAGACAGCGCCTAATGCTGAGACTACTAATGTTGGTTTGCCAGTTAATGAGACTCAACCTATAACAGAGAATAGACATCCGGAAGCAAAAGATAGCCCTAAAGAAAATATTAACTTCGATACTGACCTAGTGGTAATTGGAGGCGGTCCAGGCGGGTATGTAGCAGCTATACGAGCTGCTCAATTGGGTGCTAAAGTAATACTGGTTGAAAAAGATAACGTCGGTGGAACTTGCCTGAATTTAGGGTGTATACCTACAAAAGCATTAATAAGAAATGCCGAAATTTGGAGATACGTAAAAGAATCTGTAAATATGGGCATAAACGTTAAAGAGGCCAGCTTTGATTGGGATAAAATCAAAGAACGAAAAAATCAGGTTGTCAGCAAGTTGGTAGGAGGAGTACAGTCGCTTTTGCAGCGTAATAAAGTTCAACTATATAAAGGAATTGGTAAAGTTATTAATAATAATAGCGTTTCTATTGAACTAAACGATGGAACTAAAAAGGATGTTAAAACAAAAAAAATTATATTGGCAACCGGAACGATACCAATGAAACTAAATATTGAAACAACACCGGATGTTAAAATACATGATACAAATAGTATTTTTGATATTAAGAAACTTCCTAAAAGTATTGCTATTATTGGCGGGGGAGTAATTGGTTCGGAATTCGCCGGTATTTATAATACTTTTGGGGTAAAAGTAACAATAATCGAGCTTTTGCCTAGTATTCTCTCTATGACTGACAATGAGATTTCTGCAATTATTACTCAAGAATTCAACAAGAAAGGAATAAATACTTTAACCGGAGTTAAGGTTAAAGGTATTCAAAGAGTAAAAAATCAATATAAAGTGTCGCTTGAGGATGGGAAAAATGTTGAAGCTGAAGAAATATTGATGGCTGTAGGAAGAAAAATCGAAGATAAAGCCTTTAGTGATTTAAATTTAAAACGTAATAACAGAGGTTATATTGAAACAAATGATAGGATGCAAACTAGTATTGAGAACATTTATGCAATTGGAGATATAACCGGGATGATGCAATTGGCTCATGTGGCATCAGCTCAAGGCATTGTTGCCGCAGAAAATATGTTTAGCAACGGTTATCCTATGAAATACGATACAATCCCGAACTGCATATTTGTTGACCCGGAAGTTGCTTCCGTAGGCTTAACGGAGAAACAAGTTAAAGATAAAAACATACCTTATAAAGCAGTTAAGTTTCCGTTTTACGCTAATGGACGAGCCCTTACTCTGGGGCATAGCGAAGGCTTTGTTAAAATCATCTCTGATTCCCGCTGGAATGAAATTTTAGGGGTCCATATTGTGGGTCCTGAAGCTTCTAGTTTGATACATGAGGCGGTTATTGCTATGAAGCTTGAAGGCACTATAGACGATATCGCTACGGCAGTTCATGCGCATCCGACATTAGCGGAAGCAATTATGGAAGCTGCAGCCGAAACTCTTGATAAATCAGTCAATATCTAAATGCGCTAAAACGTTATTAAAAATGCATTGTAAAATATGACATTATGATTATTAACTTGACTAAGTCCGATACTCTTTTTATTTGAAATTATGGATTTAGTATATTTTTTAATGGATTGAGAGTTTTAAAAGGAGACTTTAAAAAGTAACATATTTTTTTGATTTGGAAGTTGAAAAGTCTAATATTCCCCACTATTAATGGGTTTATTACTTGATGTAAATTGTACAATTATATTTTAAGCTTTTTTATTTAAACTTCTATAGGGAAAGGCCAGATAAATATTATATTTATTAGTAAGTCCCAAACAGGAAATTACGTAAATCACTCTGTGAGTATTTTATCTAAAAATTTTTTCGATATACATTTTAAAGAGAAAGTTTTGTGGAAGAAAGGGATGATTTATTTGGAAAAAAAGAGTATTGTCGGTATCCGTTATTGTTTAAAATGCGGTGATGAAACTAACCACGAATTGATTTATTTGGATAAATATTTAAAAGCCGGACGTTGCTTAATTTGCAATCAACAATTTGACAATCGCAATTTTTTAATAAGTATCTATTATCAAGATTTTGTGGAAAGAATACTTTTGAAACCGTTAAAGATATATAAAGATTTGGAGAAATCACCTAAAGGGGTAAAGAAGTTTTTAGTATTTTTTAGATATATCGGCCAAATCTTTAGCGAACCTAAAAAAGAACTTAATAACCTCCGCCAAATGTATAAACGCCACATTTTTTAGTAAGGGTGATTATCTGAAAGTATTAAATAAATTATCAAGTAAAAAATAAGAACACTTGAAAAGACTTTAGTATGGAGAAATATGTATGTGTGAAACAATAATATTTAAATCCACTTCATTTGATCCATGGTACAATCTGGCGGTTGAAGAGGTTCTCCTGGATATGGAGAAAGACCAAATCATTTTATATCTATGGCAAAACCGAGATACAATTGTTATCGGTAAAAATCAAAATCCCTGGAAAGAATGCCGGGCTGGTATGTTGGAAAAAGATGGCGGATATCTAGCTCGTAGATTATCCGGAGGTGGAACCGTATTTCATGACCTAGGGAATATGAATTTTACCTTTTTATTGAATCGCGCTTATTATGACCTAGAAAAACAGGCGAGTGTTATTCTGGAAGCTGTTAAGAAATTAGGTATCCCGGCTGTAAAGACTGGGAGAAATGATTTGACTATAGAAGGGCGAAAGTTTTCCGGAAATGCCTTTTGTTTCCGGAAGAATAATGCTTATCATCATGGAACTATCCTCGTTTCCAGCGTTCTTGAGAAAATGAATAAGTATCTTCAAGTGCCCGAGGATAAAATAAGGTCCAAAGGTATAGATTCGGTGAGAATGCGGGTGGTTAATCTTATAGATTATTGTCCTACTCTTACAATAGATACCATGATGGATCTGCTTAGCCGGGAGTTTGTTAAAATTTATAATGGCAATCCAATGAGTCTTAAGAATATACAAAACACAGATTCATTGGATACTGGTACTATTCAGAGATTATATGAGAAATATTCCTCCTGGGAGTGGCGTTATGGTCAGGCTCCTTCATTTGATATTGAATTTTCAACTCGTTTCGAATGGGGTGGTATCGATATCGGACTGCAATTGGAACGAGGGATTATTAAAGAGGTTAAAGTATATTCCGACGCAATGGATGTTGAGTTTATTGATATGGTAGCGCAAGCATTAAAGGGTATCATCTTAAACGCGCCGGTAATGGCAGACTGTATCTGCAAAATAGATGCCGGAACTGATAGAAAACAGATGCAGGAAGACATAGCCGCATGGATTATAACAAAAGATTTTTAAGAGACTAATTAGTTTGTTCGGATTAGAGTTGAACATTGCTGTAATAATTTTTTATAGTTTGGATATTTTATGCCCATATTTTTATCAAGTTGCGTTTACAGTAATACTAATTGCCTCCTTCATATCTATAGTCAGAAGTGTTTTCCGAAAGCATTAACTACATTTGAACGCAACATAGTATTATATAGGCGTATTTTATAATTGATTTTTTGAAATTTGAGAGAAAATTTAGTTTATGATAAAATTTTCTGGGATATAATTTATTGATGGTGAGAGAAAAAGGAGGAACTACTTATGAAAGCGGTTCTGACCAATAAATGCACCAAATGTTTGACTTGTCTAGCGGATTGTCCGGTTAGAATTATAACGGTAAATACGGAAGGGTTTCCGGTAATGAAGGCATCTAGTAAAGAAGCATGTATCCATTGCGGTCATTGTGATGCACTCTGTCCGCAATTGGGAGAGGGGATAACGAGCAATAGATTGGAGCTCACCCCGGAGATATTGGGAAGTTACATGAAAAACCGGCGTTCTATCCGTAATTATAAAGATCAATTAGTAGATAAATCAATGCTCAATGAAATGCTAGATGTAGTAAGATATGCGCCGTCAGGTCATAACGACCAAGCGCTGCAATGGATTATCGTCCATAATACCAAAGAACTCCGGCGATTAGCTGCTGTAGTTATCGAATGGATGCGGCAAAGTATGAAGCTCGGTGAACCAATCGCCAGAAAGTTGAATTTCCCTATTCTTGTTCGGGCTTATAAGCAAGGACAAGACATTATTTGCTGGAATGCGCCGCATCTCGTTATAGCATTGGGTCCCAAAGAAAAATCAACCGATGCCGCCATTGCTCTGGCTCATTTAGAGTTGTTGGCCCCAACATATGGTTTAGGTACCTGTTGGGCGGGATTTTTCCAGATTGCTGTGATGCATTCTCCGGAACTGAAACAAGCTTTGGGAGTTCCGAAGTCTGATGAGGTTTTAGGAAGTATGATGATTGGGTATCCGAAGTTTAAATATTACCAGGTTCCGGAACGGAAAGAAGCCAGGATTACTTGGAGATAATACTTTTACCATACCCCCGGTATCAATTTATACTTTACTTCATTAGTATAATCCGAATAACCTGGTAGTTCACTTTTTAACATATCGCCTCCAAATAAGTCCGGATTATTAACAATATAGCAGCTATTGCTTGGGGTATCACGGCCCACCAGGAACCCAACAGTATGGGCATGGTAACGGAAAAGAGTATTCCGGCAAGGTATGACGGATGACGGATATACTTATAAGGACCTTCTTTACAGACCTTTTGGGCCCGATCATTTGGTCACGGATGAAAGATAATCATTAACATATTTCGCCCAGATAAAAATGCTGTGTCCAATCAGGAATATTACTGCACTGATTATATAGATGGGTAGAATTACTTTACCACTCCAATGAAAGCGGCCACCGTCCAGTGAACCGATGATTAAGGCCATGAAATAAAGGGGATTGGATATGTATTGCAAAGAAAATACTACTATGATATAATACTACCAAACGGTAGGTAGTTTTCGGGAGAGTTAATATGAAAAAGAATGAAATCTTGGAAAAATCATTAATATTATTTGCAAATCAAGGGTACTTTGGTACTAGCATGGATGATATTGCGAAAGCTGTAGGTATTAAGAAAGCATCCTTGTATTCCCATTATTCAGGTAAGGAAAGTATATTCACTGCAGTATTTAATTACATTCTGGAAGATTACTCTGCCTTTATTGAAAAATTGATAGCTTGTTATGAAGAGACAAACTATTTGGATAAGTTAACAAGTATTTTCTCCGGTTATGTGAAGAACTGTAAGAATAATAACAAAATGATCTTCTGGGATAGGTACTATTATTACCCGCCGGAGTATTTGAAAGATTATATCCTATCCAAAACCTACGAAATTGAAATGATCTTCATAGATAAAATAACGGTAATTATTGAACAAGGAATTAGAAACGGAGAAATCAAGGATAACAATGCTTACGATATCGCCTTATCCTTCTATTACATGATGATCGGCTTGGCGATGGGGATTAAGTTTTATGATGAAAAAGAAATCGATAAGGATATTGTTAAGTGTACAACTGTATTTTTAGATGGTATAAAGTTATAATTCCCATACATAATCAGACAGAATTATAAATAAACCGGTATGTATTTGAACGGATACTTCTATGTTTCTTGGCGATCGAATATTGCGTTTTCAACCTACCTAACGGTAGGTAGCACCTAGAACCATTAATTCTTAATAAAGGGGGAGATTCACTTATGAAAACGGGAGTTAAATGGCCTCATAGCAGATCCGGAATCGAAGGTAACGCTTTAGGATTAGGAAGTGAGCCTATTAAAGGACCGGTTATTTTAACCGAAATAGCTGATTGTTGTGGAGGCATTGAGTCAATTAAAACTCTAAACATTGTAGCTTTATATAAAATTAGTTGTTTTATGTGAGAGAACAATAATTAATAAGGAGGGACTTTAATATAAAAGAAGGATTTAAAAGGGTTCTCGGAAGATCCGGAATCGAGGTTAGCTCGTTAGGATTGGGATGTTGGGCTATAGGAGGAGCGATGATTTATGATGGAAAGGCTGATGGTTGGGGGGAGGTTGACGATGCCGAGTCAATTAAAGCTTTACACCGAGCTTTTGAACTCGGGGTAAACTTCCTGGATACGGCTGATGTTTATGGGGTTGGCCATAGTGAAGAAGTGATTGGTAAAGCGATTGCCGGTAGAAGGAACGAGATTGTAATCGCTACCAAATTTGGACATTTTGGTAATGCGGCTACCAGGACTCTACAAGGATATAATGTAACCCCCGATTACATAGAAAGAGCTTGCGAAGCGACACTAAAACGACTCAATACCGATTATATCGACGTATACTTACTTCATGAATGGAATATCAAAATGGCGGAAATCGAACCGGTATTAATGATCCTTGATAAGCTGGTTGAGAAAGGTAAGATTCGTACTTATGGTTGGAGCACGGATCTGGTTGCCGGGGCGAAGATCTTTGCGGAAAGAGCTAATTGTTCCGTTATAGAACACAATTTAAATGTCTTTGAGGATGCTTCGCCATTAGTTGAATTCTGTGAAGATAACAACCTGGCCAGTATTAACCGGGCTCCGTTGGCTATGGGATTTCTAAGCGGTAAATTTATCGCGTCATCTTTATTGCCAAAAGATGATGTCCGGGGCGCCGGTCATTCTTGGATTCCATACTTTAAAGACGGAAAACCTTCACCGGAGTTCTTGAAGAGGCTTGATTCGGTTAAAGAAATCCTAACTAGTAATGGCCGTACTCTCGTTCAGGGGGCTTTGGCCTGGATTTGGGGCAGAAGCAACAGTACTATACCCATCCCAGGATTTAAAACCGTCAAACAGGTTGAAGAAAACGCCAAAGCAATGGATTTTGGCCCTTTGTCACCGGATCAAATTAATGAAATAGATCGAATTTTTGGTAGGCTTT
This sequence comes from Bacillota bacterium, assembly GCA_023435225.1. Taxonomy (GTDB): domain Bacteria; phylum Bacillota; class UBA4882; order UBA8346; family UBA8346; genus UBA8346. The sequence continues at coordinate 41,703 of JAEYRX010000020.1, read as the reverse complement.
AAAAGCCGTTCTTAAAAGATTACTTAAAATTGCAATTTAAAACGCCCGAAAAAATGCCGGGCGTTTCTTTTCTCTATATTTTATCAGCTGGGTTGACTTATAGGCAGTTTCAGACATATGAATTCAAGTTGGCCAGTATTATTCCATTATTAAAATAGCTGTATTTTCTAATCCGTAATCACCATCGCCATAAGCGTCCAAAAAATCAGGCAAAAGAAAGGCGTTTATTGCTCCGATCTTATCTTTTACTCTTTTAAAACCGGCTTTTTCATATGCTCTAATAGCTCTGGTATTTTTCTCCGACGGACGGATAATAAATTTCTCAATTCCCTTTTCAACTTTTAAATACTCAACTAGTTTTCGTAATGCATCAGTTCCAAATCCTTTTCCACAATGCTCCAGCTTATTAAGCCAGATATCCAGTTCGGCGGATTTGGGAGCTAAATGAAAACAAGCATAACAAAGGCAGCCTATTTCTTCTTCATCATTGGAAATAATCATAACTGAACCGCGTTCCTGATGTTCCGGTTGGTAATAAAAATCTTCAAAGTCATTCTGAAATTGGTCCCAATCAGGGATAGGACTTTCGGGATAATCGGGTTCTCCCATATGTAAGCTTGCTGTATCGGATAAACAAAGCCATTCATAAGTTTTATACTTTTCATCCAGGTTTGCATGTCTAATTGAAATCATAAACAACACTCCTTTTCTAACTTCAAAATTTGGTTCTTTTTTCCAGCGAAGACAAAACTGCTTACGCATATTACAATAATACCAACAAAAAAGAGAGTGGTGCCCAAAGTATTTAATTTTAAAAGGTTACTCCCAAACACCAGAATTGTACCTAAGACCAAATTAAGTAATGCCCAAATTATATTAATAAGAGGCGAAGATAAACCCTTAAATAGCAGATTGGCAAAAGGTGTGGGATACTTATCTTCGGAAATGCCGTGAAAAAAATGGGGGACTGAATTTACCGGAAATATTCCGGCAAAGAAAGCCGCGAAATAATTGTACCACAGCATACTATTTATCTCCTGGGATTGACTTGGATCAGCTACGACATGGAGATTATTAAGGTCTAAATTAAACTTACCAAAGCGGAAAGATAACCTACCAAAAAATGCCAGCGAGGTTTGTCGTTCACCCAGCCTTATTTTTTCATCCTTTCAGGTGTGCAGTGGAAGCTGGCGTGGACGACTACTCACCCAGTAGTGTTCTCATTTTTGCAGCCGTATTCGTTTCAGGTAGCGGGACATGTATAAACAGCCGGAAGCCTGAGTTATCAGGAAGATCAAAACAACTGCTTTCAAAATCCATTCTTCCGGCTGCCGGATGGTTAAAATGTTTGTAAATTCCGCTATCATTTTGGATTTCATGTAAAGGCCACCACAAGTTAAACTCCGTGCTTTGTACCTTAAGGTCTTCAATGAATTGATTAAGCCATAAATCTTCAATATATTTTCCACAGGTCGCCCGAAACCGTCCCAGCAGGCTCTTAGCATGCTTATCCCAGTCGTCATATAACTCTTTAAAATAATCATCGGTAAACATCGCCCAAACCACATTTCGTTGTCGAGCATTCATTTCATTAAAATCTCCAAAAAGTAAACAAGCTGCCTTGTTCCAGGCAAGTACATTCCATCTCTGGTCGGCGATAAAAGATGGGCAGAGCAATAAACTATCCAGCACATGTTGTAGTATTGGACTTACTGTACCCTGGTTTCCCGGTATATCTGTCGGAACCGGCTGATTGGCCAATCGGTAAAGATGAATTCGTTCTTGCTTATCAAGCAGTAATATTCTACATAAGCTTTCCATTACTTGGGCGGAAACGCGGATAGGTCTTCCTTGCTCAAGCCATGTATACCAAGTTAACCCAATCCCGGCTAACTGGGCAACTTCCTCTCTACGTAATCCGGGAGTCCGACGTCGGGTTCCAGATGGAAGTCCAACCTGTGACGGTAAAATTTTAGCCCGTCTCGTTTTTAAAAAATCACCCAGTTCTTTGTAGCGAAGATTTTCATTATTCATTATCTTTCATCCTGACTGTTACTATTTATACCAGTATAATTTCGCTCCTATTAACATTATAAGACGTGTATTATTATAATTCCAGAAACAATTAAAACAAAAATTAAAAATGGAGGTTGACAAAGATGAAATTTTTATGGACAACAATTATTGTTAAAAATTTGGAGGAATCGATTGAGTTTTATTCCAACCTGTTGGGACTCAAAGTATTGCAGCGGTTTCCAGCGGGACCGGGAAAAGAAATCGCTTTTATGGGTAACGGTATTGAGAATGAAACATTAGTTGAACTTTTAGTGGATAGCAACAATAGTACGGTCAATCATAGCGAATCCATATTTATTGGTTTTGCGGCGATTCAATTGAGGCAATGCTGGGTATGGTAAAAATTAAAAACATTCCTATCCATAGTGGACCGTTTGAAACTCCCGCTTTCAAATTTTTTACTGTTAAAGATCCAAACGGCCTTAATGTCCAGTTTTTTCAGCAAAAATAATGGCTATTTTTTGTTACCTTCGGAAAAATATTTGCCCCAAGAGATCCTGGGCGCCGCGTCATCTCTATTTAAGGAAATGGTATGTGATAAATGGGTGAAAGATATCCAGGGGATGCAAGTTATATATATCAGATCATCCCTACCGGCCATATCAGGGAAATTAAAATAATCCTGCTGTGTTCTGGATTTTTCTTCAGCATGTTTCACAAATTCAAAAAGATCGTCTCTCATGTCCACCGTAACAAATTTGAATAAATCGTCTTCATTATCGTTTAAATCGGTAAATGAAGGATGGAGCTTATCATGTAAAACGATTCCATTCTCCCTAATCCGGTAGCGGAAATTAACTATTTCATTGCCGGGTTTGGTTGCCGCATAAATCATTGCGTAATAAAAGGAAACCATCTCGGCTCTTACAAAGTTGCGAAAATTAGTGACGTCAATATTGGCGCAAATGTTAAAATTGCGGATAATCCATCCGGTGGAAGAAGTTAAAATGGTCTTTCCGTTTCCAATTGGCTAAGTTTATGTATTCCATGTTTGTTCTCCTTTTGCGGTGAAATATATTAAAGATTCTTCAACAACTTCACAAAATTGCCCCTAAACCGCTGATCATCATCCTGACTCCTTTTAGCGGGTCCTTTAGTCCGACCGCCGCCCCTGCGATACTTGGCCAACATATTTCGTTCTTCCAATAATAGATCGATTGTCTCGGAATGATAGATTTTTCCTATTGGGGAGATTACTTTTACATTCCGGGCCAATAGGATGGCGGCTAATCCCCAATCTTGGGTGACCACAATATCACCGGGTTGAGAATGGTTAATAATAGCCATATCGGCAGCCTGGGATTCATTACCGACCACAATATGGTTGGGATTATCAATTTGGTGGTTAAATGAAGCAACTGTGATTACTTCATAATGATAGACCGGGGCCAGTTGTTGAACTATTTGCAGACAAGACCTGGGGCAAGCGTCGGCATCGATAATTACATGAAAATCGGACATGTAAACCTCACTTTGAATATAAATTGACTATATGTAAATTAACGCATCAAAAACAATAATGTTACATAAAACAAAGTAATAATAAAAATTTAAAAGATCTTATTAAACACTGAGGTACAGAGTATATAAATACTTTCCCTCCATGTTCTTTCTCCGTGTCTCCGTGCCTTAGTGTTAAAATAGGTTTTATCTCAGTTTCTCGCTGATTTGCAATGGGTTTATTGCACTTTAGAAATTGATGTGATAAAATTATTATTATACTATATGTCGGTCATATTTTAAAAACCATGATGAGGAAAAGTACGGACAATATCTTATAATGTAGCGAGCCCTGATTGGTGCGAGGGGGTTTATGAATTTGTCCGGAAGTTCGCCTCGGAGTTGCCTGCTGAATCCTATATTTTAAATTTAGGTATTAGGCAAGGACGGAACCTCCATCCGTTATAAATTGGAGCCATCTTAATTATAGCTGTTATCATTGGGATAACAGTTAAAAATGTAGTTGCGATGGAATGAGATGCCCATTTGGGTAATTTGAGTGGTACCACGGAAGCAAAGCCTTTCGTCTCTAAGAGAGATGAAAGGTTTTTTTTATAAGCTTTTAACTGTTAACTATCAACTGTAAACTGTAAACTAATGAAACGGGGAGGAATTTGAAATGTGGAATCAGGAAATCGAAACCATGCCAAAGGCGGAGTTAGAGAGATTACAGACTATGCGGCTGCGAAAAACGGTGGAGAGGGTATATAATAATGTCCCTTTTTACCGGCAAAAGTTGGATGAGGCAGGTGTTAAACCGGAAGATATCAAGTCGGTTAAAGATGTGCAAAGACTTCCGTTTACTACTAAGCAGGATTTACGAGATAATTATCCGTTTGGTCTATTTGCGGTACCACAGGATGAAGTAGTCCGTATCCATGCTTCTTCCGGGACTACCGGCAAAATGACCGTGGTTGGTTATACTAAAAACGATGTCGCTACCTGGTCGGAGGTAATGGCCCGGACTTTAGGATGCGGCGAAGTGACTCATAAGGATATTATCCAGGTAGCTTACGGATATGGCTTATTTACCGGTGGTCTAGGTGTGCATTACGGCGCTGAGAGAGTTGGAGCCACTGTTATCCCCATTTCCGGAGGTAATACTAAACGGCAGTTACAGATTATGGCGGACTTCCATTCCACTGCTTTAGCCTGTACTCCTTCTTATACCATGTTTATGGCTGAGAGCGCCGCTGAAGAAGGAGTGGATATCAAGAGTTTTCCACTGCGAGTTGGTTTTTTCGGAGCGGAACCATGGTCCAATAATATGCGGAAAGAAATTGAAGCTCAGTTAAATATTAAAGCCATTGATATTTACGGTTTAAGTGAAATTATCGGGCCCGGTGTTTCTAGTGAATGTTTGGTCCAAAATGGGCTACATGTCTGGGAAGACCATTTCTTAGTTGAGGTAATCGATCCTAATACCGGTGAAGTCTTACCTTATGGCGAAAAGGGAGAATTGGTCTTTACTTGTATAACCAAAGAAGCTCTGCCTTTGATTCGTTACCGTACCAGAGATATCAGTGTATTGTATAATGATCTATGCCCGTGCGGCCGGACTCATATGCGGATGAACCGAGTGATGGGCCGGACCGACGATATGTTGATTATTCGCGGTGTAAATGTCTTCCCATCCCAGATCGAAAGTGTGCTTTTGGAAATAGGGGAGACTGAACCACATTACCAATTAATAGTCGACCGGGAAGGCAACCTGGATGATCTGGAGATCTGGGTGGAAGTTTCCGAGCGGATCTTCTCTGATGAGGTCAGAAAATTAGAGGAATTAGAGAGCAAACTGCGAAGAGAGATATTGAGTACTTTAGGGATTTCAGCCCGGGTAAAGCTGGTTGAACCAAAGACCATCGCCAGAAGCGAAGGAAAAGCCAAACGAGTCATCGACCGGCGAGACGTATATTCTAAGTGATCAGTAATCAGTAGCCGGGAGATACGGGAGATAGGAGAAACTTCCGACAATGCTTCAAAGTAAAGGTTTTTAGTTTTTAAGCTGACTCCTGACAACTGTATCCTGACTCCCATAGGCTTAAGTTGGTAGCTCAAATAATAACAAATTTTTTTCTCAAAGGCAGGTATTTTCTGTTAATTAACGAATATTAAACTTTGAAATAGTCGTCCACGCCAGCTTCCGCTGCGCATTTGAAATTTTGAAAATAAGGCTGGGTGAACGACAAGCATCGATAGCATTTTCTAAATAGTCGTCCACGCCAGCTTCCGCTGCGCATTTGAAATTTTGAAAATAAGGCTGGGTGAACGACAAGCATCGATAGCATTTTCTAAATAGTCGTCCACGCCAGCATCTCTGCGCACCTGAAAGTATGAAAATTAAAGCTGGGTGAACGACAAGCGCCGATAGCATTTTCATATTAGGAGGAAAAAGAGATGAAAGTTAAACAAATCTCCGTTTTTTTAGAGAATAAATCCGGACGGCTGGCTGGTGTAACTAAAGCGCTTGGAGATGCAGATATTAATATTCGGGCCCTTTCCATCGCTGATACCACTGATTTCGGTATTTTACGTTTAATTGTCAGTGATCCGGACCGAGCGGTTGATATCCTCAAAAAGGAAGAGTTTACCGTTAGTGAAACTGAAATTATAGCAGTCCAGGTGCCTGATAAACCCGGTGGATTAGCGGGAATCCTCCATCTTTTGAATGGATTTAAAATTAATATCGAATATATGTATGCTTTTGTCGGGAAATCCGGCGCCGATGCAGTGGTTGTTTTTAGGGTCGAAGATATTGACCGGGCTATAACTTTATTACAACAATCAGGGATTACCTTATTAAGCGGAGCTCAAGTTTATTCTTTTTAAACATTTATTTAGGATGAAGTTAATTATAAACTAGTGTTTTAATCTTGTTAATGTTTCATCGGGGCAATTTCGATTGCCCTTTCTATTTTTAGATCGTTTTTAAGAAAAAGTTATCTGTCCATTTCGTGAGTTGATTTTATTAAATTTCTTTTAAAGCTGTAAAAAATTAAACTTTCGCTTTCCGTTTGCCAAATGAAGTTTTATACTTATTTTTTGGTTTTAAATTGTCAATTGTCCATTCTCAATTGTCAATTATATTGGAGGAGAACTATGAAGATTGAGTTTTCGAAAATTTTTACCAATTTTAAATCGAGCTTAAAAGAGTTATTTATCAAGTTAATCTCCAGCTTAAAACTTCAAATTGTAAGGGTAAAACTTACTGCTTTTTCAACTAGAAATCAGTTTTTCCTCTTTATAATCAGTATAGTTTTTTTAACCACAATGCAATTAATATGGGGAGTCTCGCTAATTATCGGAATGAGCGGGGGATTATTGGAGAATAACCAACGTTATGATAAATATCTGGCTACTGTTTATGAGTTGCGGCAAAATTTTGCCAAATTACCGATTATTTACAATGAAGAACTGGCCGGGATTTCTTTCGATTCTTCCAAAGATATTGCTAAACAGATTAAGGATCAAGTAATTCTTTTACCGGAAATAATTAATACCGAAAAGGATATAGTTGCTTTAAAAATAAGCTCAGCGAAAATTTCGGGTTACGTCTCGGAACCAGTAGCTTTTAGTAATTATTATGAGATCTGGGCAGAAGTCGGTAAAATTCAAAAATATCTTGACCAGATCGAGAAAGAATTGCATCTTAGGAAAGAGGAAAAAAATAAAAATATTACTCGACTAACATGGTTAAAAGTTTTTCCAGGGCTGGCGCTTATTTTAATACTATCGGTTTTATGGGGGATAAGACTAATTAAAACCGGTAACGTTCATCAACAAGCTATTAAACACTTTGAGGTGATAGCCGGCAGGGTTAAAGAAGGATTATTGTTGCTGCCGGATTTACCATACAATAACATGGAATTGAAGGCTTTGCAGAATGCTTTTTCCGGATATCTAAAAAAACTGGCGTTACGATATGCTGCTATTATTAAAAAAATTGAAGACTCCGGTCCGGAGCTTCGTCAACTTTCCGAGTGGATTAGCCGGAATAATAATCAACATATAGCTATCAAAGAAGATTTAAGAAATTTCACTAACGAAGTATTTAGTAAGCTTGACAAATTTCCGGATTTGTCGGAGCAGATAAAAATTTTAAATAGCGACATGATAAGTTTGGAACAAGAAGCATCGGGATTACAAAATAGTATTGAAAAACAAAAAGACAACATGGATGCTATTCCGGACCAGATAGTAAAAGTTCAAAGTAGAATTAAAGATAAAGGAAAGTTTTATCAAGGGATTACCGAACAATTAAAAGGGTTGAAAAGCTTATTGGATGAGATAAACCAAACAGTAACCATTTTTTATAGTATTTCCGAGCAAACAAACCTGCTGGCCCTTAATGCTTCAATTGAAGCGGCTAGGGCTGGAGAGATCGGGGATAACTTTAGTATTACCGCCACTGAAATTGAAGAATTAGCTTTAAAAATTAATAATGCTTCTAAAAATTTATTAAAACTCTCTGTTTTAATGGGGAAGAAAACAGTAGCAGTTACTAAGTTGATGGAAACAGTTTTATCGCATAATAAAGCAGAAGCCCAAAATATCGATGATGTAGTAGAGCAACTGAAAAGATTAACTGCAAGTTTTTCCGAAAATTTAGCGAAGATTAATAGTTATGGTAATTTAGTCCATGATTTTGAAAAGGAAGAACAGGTTTTGGAGAACTTAACTACAATATTAGCGGATTTAAGCCGCCAGGCGCCTGGTAATCATGGGCGCGCTATGGCTGCTTTGGACATTATCACTGATTCAGAAAAATTGGCTATTTCAGCGGATGAACTGGATGTTATTCTATTCCACCTCTTGACTTCTTTGGAACAGATAAAGTATCAACCTTATTTGGAGGAGTCTGATGCAACTATTAACTAGATTTAAAGCAAATAGCGAAAAAAAACTCAATTTTTTTACCGGATTGCAATTTGCTTATAAAATACGGATTATTGCGATTATTTGTTTAGTTGGAATGTTGCTGCAGGGTATATTGGTTATCCGGTTCGGCCAAAAACTACAACAAGATATTGAAAAAACTAATACCAAGACTGGACAAGCGACTTCAATCTTTTCTTCAATAAAAGTAACCTCCGAGGCCTTATTAAGTAGATGTCAATCCAGCCTTTTGGCGGAAACAGGTTTGGATGTAGCTGATTTACTAGCCAAAATTGAAGAGGATATTAACAAATTGCCAAATCGACCTAATAGCCCGGATTTGGGCCCTCTAAAAAAGGAATTTCAAAATTTGGCTGATAAATTAGGCAAATATCAACAAACAGGTTTAACTAAAGCTGATTATTTGGCTCTTAAGGAATCTTATTCAAATTATACAAAGGTACTTAACTTACAGGCACAGTTCTATAGTAGCCGTAATAAAATCAATATAGCGCAATCTTTAATAGAAGGAATCGAATTCTTTTTAGTGTTGTTAATTATTTTTATTGTTATTGTCTTTATAGGCGGTAAGTTTTTATATGCTTCTGTTAAGACCATACTCAAACCGGCTAAACTAATATCCAAAGCCTTAAATGAGGCAAATGATAAATTATTTCAGGTTGAATTTAAAATTCAATCAGCAGTTGGTCTGGGAAAAGCTGGATTAACATTTCAGGATTCTTTAAATTACTGGAACATAATTTTCCTTGACTCAACTAATTCCATTAAACGGTATGATTTTCTTTGCCGGGAATTGGTGACGGAAATTAGAAAAACTGAATTATTTGCAATTCAACTTCAAGAAGTAGCCAAAACGCTTAATGAGAACTTTAAAAATCAAAACGAACTGCTTAGCAAGGCGGATGAGCAGTTGGGGCACTTAACTAAAAACAGCGAAGATCTACACAAAATACCCCAAAAGATTTCTTTAATTCATGATGATTTACAAAATCAAGTAATTTTTAGTGAAACTCAAATAAATGAGATTTTAGGCCGGCCTTTGGAGCAGAAGGACGTATCGGAGGAGATTGCCGATTTGGCAAATAATCTGCAAAGTGCTTCAACTCAGATTACCGATATAGTATCAGCGCTAAAGGATGTGGCGGAACAAACTGAATTGTTGGCCTTAAATACGGCGATTCAAGCAGCGAGGGCCGGAAACAAAGGTTTGGGATTTGGAGTAGTAGCTAGTGAAATAGCCAAATTAGTTAGTCAATCGGATAAAGCATCCACCCGGCTACATGAATTCTTAACAAAAATTCAGGCAACTAATGAAGAGATTATCAACTTAATTCAGCAGAACTCAGCACAATCAGAACAGGATAAAGAAGTTTTACCGGCCAATATCGAAATCTCCGGTATATGCAATTCAGTTTTTATTACAGCCCGGGAAAGCTTTAAAAATATTACCAGGCTATCAACAGTAATGGGAGAAATCTTCAATAAGAGTAATACTTTGGCTAAGGAAGCAAATTTGATTACCGGCTTAACTTTGGAAGACAATAACAATTATAATTCTATTGACCTGGAAATCTTGGATTATCAATTAAATGTAAAAGAAGCCAACCGAATGGCGTTAAAAATCGGCGAGGCTTCCGAAGAATTAAGGAAGTTGACTGAAACAGAGTCGGACCAGGATAAGTCGATATTTTAAATTTCAATTGAATATACTGGTTAAATCATTGAAATTGGTGGTGATTTTTTATTGAAGAAATGGCGGTGTACTGTTTGTGGTTATATTCATGTAGGAGATGCGCCACCGGTCGAGTGTCCTGTTTGCGGGGCGGGCCCGGAATTTTTTGAAGAAATTACCGATCAGGAAATAAAGAAAGAGCAAGAAGCCAAAAATCAGGACTCCCGAACCGATCTTCAAAATGTTTTATTTAAAATCCCTTGTGGCTTATTTATTGTTTCTTCTCTAAAAGGGGGAAAATATGACGGGATGATTAATAATACCGTATTCCAAATAACCGACCAGCCGCTGCAAATATTGTTGGGAATGGATAAACAGCATTTGACTACCGACTATATTCTTGATAGTAAGGTTTTTGCGGTTAATTTTTTAACGGCTGACAGGTTGGATTTAGTTAAGCAATTTGGGTTTAAGTCAGGCCGGGAGACCGATAAATTTGCCAATTTATCATGGAGGATCGGAGTCAGTGGAGCACCAATTTTGAATGCTCTCCCCGGTTATTTGGAATGCCGTATTCAACCGGATAAAACAATAGATGCTGGAACTCACTTGGTTTTTTTGGCAGAAGTTATTGACGGTAGTATTGTATCCGATGATGAAATTTTGACTTATGGAGCTTACCGGGCCAGGAAAAAAGAATTATGGAGTTAGGAGTTAGGCTCTAGGAGTATTTAGAGCAGATATAAGATGACCGATTTTTTAATATTAGGTATTGAGAGTTCTTGTGATGATACTTCAGTAGCGGTTATTGAAGACGGGTATAAAATCCGCAGTAATATTATTTCTTCCCAAATAGATTTGCATCAGAAATTCGGTGGTGTGGTTCCGGAGTTGGCTGCCCGATGCCACTTGGAGTCGGTTTTACCTATTTACCGATTAGCCCTGTCCGAAGCCGGAGTGGATTTGGATGATATTAAACTAATTGCTGTTACTTACGGACCAGGCTTAATCGGAAGCTTACTGGTTGGATTATCTTTCGCTAAAGGGTTAGCTTTGGGACATGGTATTCCGCTTATTGGAGTGAATCATATTGAAGGGCATATTTATGCTAATGTCTTAGAGCGCCCGGAAGTTAAACCACCACTAATATGTCTTACAGTCTCCGGAGGACATACCGATCTCTTATTAATGGAGCAATGGGGAGATTATAAAATTCTCGGACGGACCAGAGATGATGCCGCAGGCGAGGCTTTTGACAAAATTGCCCGGGTGCTTGGATTAGGTTATCCGGGCGGCCCGTATATCGACAGGATTGCGGTCGGAGCTATGAACGATATTGAGTTTGGCCAATTCACCGGTTTGAATAATACTTACGACTTCTCGTTCAGTGGGCTAAAAACAGCGGTAATTAATTATCTAAACCGTCAGAAACAAATGGGCATTGAGTTGGATATTCCGAGAATTGCCGCCAGTTTTCAAACTGCAGCTATTGAACAGTTGATCGGTAAACTATTTCAGGCTGTTAAGGAATACAACGTAGATACGGTATTACTTTCCGGAGGGGTAGCCGCCAATTCCTATTTACGGCAAAGATGTCAAGATGAAGCGGGTAGGTTGGGAAAAACGCTTTATTACCCGGAAATTAAGCTGTGTACTGATAATGCGGCTATGATCGCTGCGGCCGGTTATTTTCATTATTTATCCGAAGGATCGGGAAGTATGGAGATTACCGCCCAACCAGATTTAAAGCTATAATGCTCCTGCAAAAGTTTATATTTTGTTGAAATTTTTATTGTGGAAAAAATAAATATAACCACAAATCTGTGGATAACTACATAAAGTTCCATATAATAAAATATACAAGAGTTTATTGCTATCAAAACCTTGTGGGGATTCATTGTGGACGATGTGTAAAACTTCATAAATAACGATATATAAACCATTAAATTGTGGATAACTTGTGGAAGGTGTGGAGAATTAAGTAGTGACGGTTTATTAGAAAAAAGACAAGCTAAAGGCTGTTAATTGAGAATTGAGAATTGACAATTAATTTCAGAATTTTAAAACGGTATTTTAAAATTCCGGTATTTAGTTAAAATGTAATGAAATTAATAAATATAGGTAATGCCATTATTCATAACGTTGGTTCCTGAAAAAAGTATTAATGCCCATTGGCTTTTGGAATTATATTAAATTTATGATTAATGCCGTTCCATATAGAAAGGAATACAGGAAGCTTTATTATTGCTACTGCCTAGATTCATTCAAAATAGTGCAATTTTGGGAGGTACTTAATGAAACTGCAGAGAGAACTTAATTTATTCTTGCACTTTGAATGCAACTTGGTATAAATTCATTCCTTAAAATGGTTCCTGTAAGATTATTGCCATGAACTGGGACGATTTTACATTAGCAGATCTGGAAGCAAAGGTTCCGTTACAGATTTTGGAACGGGGAATTAGTTATTTTGCAGAAGGGCACCTATTAAATTGTTGCCGGCTGGATAATTTATTGGCCGGAGTTTTAATTGGCGCCGGGGGAAAATACGAAGTCCGGATAATATTGGATAAAACCGGTTTACAAGGGGAATGTTCCTGTCCTTATAACGGTTTTTGTAAGCATATGACTGCGCTTACTTATGGTTGGCTGATGGATAAATCCAAATTTATCAATCTTAGGCCTGCTGTGGAAGCCATTATTGGTGACACCGGAAATTTAGTAACACTATTTCAAAGATTAATCCAAAAGGAACCCATATCTTTTTTAGCGCTGGTATCAGATGATTTAAAACACGATTTTATAAGTGCTCGCGGAATTAGTAATTTAATACGAAATACCTTTTCATCTCCTTATTTAACAGTGTCCGGGGTTGACTCAATTTGGGAAAAGTTAAACAATATAAGGAATTTGACAATAGCTAAATTAAAAGAAGAAGCTCCGAATACTCCGGAATTAATCGTGGAGTTACTCTCAGGATTGGAAACAGTTCCGGATAATTGCCGTAACGAGGCTTGGGTTCAATTTCTTCAGGAGTTTTTATATCAAATAACAGAAACTTCCTTAAGTTTTTCCTCGGAATATCTATTGCCGGTCAAAGAAAAATTGCTTTCAATGTATTTTAACCCCGTATTGTGGGAATTTTCCACCGGAATCAGAAATATCCTCATTAAATTCAATGAAAATGATTTGGAAAATCTAATTGATTGGATCGGCATTAATATAACTCCAAATACTCCTTTATTAACTCTGGTTTTGGCATATGAGTTACTGGCGGAGATGCCGTTGGATATTGAAGAAGCAAAGGTTAAACTGGAGAAAATCGAGCAGACTTTGAAGGCTACACCAGAGGGTTTTTTGTGGGTGATTGATAGATTAATGGAGCAAGACAGTGAACAGGCTTTTAAATTAGCCAAACATGGTTCACGGACCTTTCCGGCTGACAAACGGTCCTTCCGGGAGCGTCAGATCAATATCCATCTTAATAGAGGCGAGTTAAAACAGGCGGCAGCTTTAAGTTTTATTCAGTTTCAGGATCAGCCTAACTTTGAAGAGTATTTGCGTTTAAAGAAATTGCTGTTAAAATATCCCGGTGAATGGGATGGATATTATAAACGGACGAATGAGTTTTTGGCAAAGAATGACCAATTAAGAATCAGAATAATGCTTGTAGAAGGAGATATCAAGGAGATTCAAGAATATTTAAATCAAATAATCAAACAACCGGATTTATTATTTTCAACAGCCGAGATTTTAGAAACGGTTAATTCCATAGAGGTATTACCTGTTTATCCATTTATAATCAAAGCGCTGATTGCTCAAAGCTTTCGCAATGATTGGAAGATGGCATTAAAGCTAATGGTATCTTTTAAAAAACAAAGCCGTCTTCAGAATAATATGGAAGAATGGGATCAACTCCGGCGGGATTTACAAGTCGAATATGAGGAAAACCCATATTTTCAAAAGAAATTCGGAAGCATTTTAGTTTCTTTCTAAGCTATCTAAATTGGGTTCAAAAAGGACACAAAATTTTATAACAAATTCCACAGGAATTATATTATTATTTAAGGGAATTTTATAATTACCTTTATTTAATTTTGAATACAATATATAGTGAGTGGCCTGGGTGGGGCTATCAATATATTGTATTCAAATGTTAAATTTGTTAGTTATGAAAATCCCTCATTTGGGTAGTTTCGACATGAAAAAACATTTATTAAATTTAACCGGTGTTGCGGTGGTTTTAGAGCTGCCGGAGCCGGTGAGAAGTAAAATTCAAAAAATCCGGGAGCATTTTAGCTCTGAGTTAGCTGATGCTGTGCCCCCGGAGATAACAATAACCGGTTCCTCTGGGTTGGGCGATCTCACTCCGGGACAAGACCCAGTTTTTGTAATAAGGGAATTAAAAAAGATTGCAGCTCTAACTCCGGCTTTTAAAGCAATTTTCGGAGAAGTCTTTCAATATCCGGACTCAACTGTCTATGCATTAAAAGTAGAACCGGTTTCCCGGTTTCAGGAACTCCATCAAAGACTGGCTGAGTCTCAAATTGCTTTTCAACCATCACCGCATCCGTTTTTTCCCCATTGTTCATTGCATATATGGGGAGAACTAACTGCAGCCCAACAACAAGAAATATTTCAGGTAAGACTTACTGAAGAATTTATCATTAGAACAATGGCCCTATATCAATTGGTGGATACAAAAGCAGTAGCATTGGTAGAAAGGTTTAAATTGGGGGGTATGAAAAAATTCTAAGATAATAATACAAATTTCGCACTTTAATTATAATACAGTAAAATCAATAGAAACGATTGACTAAATTATGTCATAGAGATATACTATATTTAATTTAAATACCCTTTAGGCGAATGATAAGGAACAAACCGTTTGACAGCTTGCAGAGAGGAAAGTAATAGCTGTGAACTTTCCAGCCAGAAACGGCAAGACCACCTTGGACGCTCCGGCGATATAAGTCGGCGATAGACTTCGATACAGTCAGACCAAGTGGGCAGTTATAACATTACTGACCAACAAGGGTGGAACCGCGGGTAACCTCGTCCCTTTAAGGGATGGGGTTTATTTATTTTTTTTGAGGTGCTTAATGATAAATGATTATTGTGCCGGAGGCCTGGTTTTTTTAAATAACAAACTAGTAACTCTTAAAAGGTTTAACGGTGTCTGGCTTTTTCCAAAGGGGCATATAGACCCCGGGGAAACTCCAGAGATAGCCGCTATGAGGGAAGTCAAGGAAGAATCGGGACTTTCAGCCAAGATTATTGGTGATTTGGGAGAGTCATCCTACACTTTTTTCGAGAGAGGAGAAAAACATTTTAAAACAGTGCATTGGTATCTAATGGAAGCGCTCTCGGAAGAATTCATTATTGAAAAAGAGTTTTTTAATGATGTTAAATTAATCACAGAGACAGAGTCCGGGATCTTAACATTTCCGGCGGATCAAGAGTTGGCGAGTAAAGCATGGAGATTATACAGAAATTGGAAGGAGAATAAATAATGAAAGTAATATTTCCCGATGGTAATTTCCGGGAGTACCCGGATGGCGCAACTCCCTTACAGGTGGCGCAATCAATCAGCGAACGTCTGGCAAAAGAAGTTATTGCGGCCAAAGCAAATGAAGATCTAGTGGATTTAAATCGTCCATTAATAGGAGAAGTTCAGCTAAAATTAATTAAGGCAAATGATCCTGAAGGATTAGATATTATCAGACATTCAACCTCGCATATAATGGCCCAAGCAGTGCAAAGACTATATCCCGGGGTTAAATTAGCTATTGGACCGGCAATTGAAAACGGTTTTTATTATGATTTTGATCTGCCGGAACCCTTAAAACCCGAGGATTTGGAGAGAATTGAAGCCGAAATGGGAAAGATTGTTCAGGAAAACTTACCATTTGAACGGTTTGAATTATCCAAACAACAAGCAATTGAAGAATTTAATAAATCCGAAGCCAAATATAAGTTGGAACTGGTTGAAAGATTGGAGGATGGGACCATCTCCTTTTATAAGCAAGGAGACTTTATGGATCTTTGCCGGGGGCCTCATCTGCCAAGTACCGGCTGGTTGAAAGCTTACAAATTAATGTCCATCGCCGGAGCATACTGGCGAGGAGACTCATCCCGGGAGATGCTGCAAAGAGTTTACGGGACAGCCTTCAGCAGTAAAACTGATTTGGACGCTCATTTGAAATTTTTGGAGGAAGCCGCCAAACGTGATCACCGTAAATTGGGTAAAGAATTGGATTTATTCTCTATCGATGATCAGATTGGTGGCGGATTAGTCCTTTGGCATCCCAAAGGGGCTAGAGTCCGTAATGAAATTGAACAATTTTGGCGGGAAGAACACTATAAAAACGGTTATGAGTTAGTATATACTCCTCATGTCGGGCGGGCTATTTTATGGGAAACTAGTGGTCACCTTGGCTTTTATAAAGAGAATATGTATGCTCCGATGGATATTGAGGGACAGCCTTATTATGCAAAACCAATGAATTGTCCATTTCATATCTCTATCTATAAAACCAAGGGACGTTCCTATCGTGACCTGCCATTGCGCTGGGCTGAGTTAGGAACTGTATATCGTTACGAACGGAGCGGAGTTTTACATGGCCTAATGCGGGTACGTGGTTTTACTCAAGATGATGCACATATTTTTTGCCGACCGGATCAGATGGAAGAAGAGATTGATAAAGCATTAAGTTTTAGTATCTCAATGATGCATGCTTTTGGTTTTGAAAACTATAAACTGTATCTTTCAACTAAACCTAATGATGCTGTCGGTGACGAAGAACGATGGGTTGCGGCAACCGAGGCTCTTAGAAAGGCTATTGCTAAAACCGGACTCCCTAATGAAGTTGAAGAAGGTGGTGGAGCCTTTTATGGACCGAAGATTGATTTAAAAATCAAAGATGCGCTTGGTCGGGAATGGCAATGCTCTACAATCCAATTTGATTTCAACATGTCGGAAAGATTTGAATTAGAGTATAAAGGCAGTGACGGAGCTGATCATAAACCGTATATGATTCACCGAACACTTTTAGGTTCAATGGAGCGGTTTTTCGGAGTACTATTAGAACATTATGAAGGAGCATTTCCGGTTTGGTTAGCACCGGTTCAAGCAATTTTACTGCCGGTTTTACCTGCCAATCAGGAGTATGCCCGGAGTGTGATGGAAAAGCTTCGTCAGCAGGGTATTAAAGCAGAGATAGATAGTAGAAATGAAAAGATCGGTTATCGGATCAGGGAGGCTCAACTACAAAAAATTCCTTATATGTTGGTAGTAGGAGAACGTGAATCCCAACAAGGCGTGGTGGCGGTACGCTCCCGAAAAGAAGGAGAACTGGGAGCGCAATCAGTGGACCAGATAGCCGAGCGAATTGTAAATGAAATCAAAGAGCATAAGTAGTTAAGGGGTATTAAAATTAGCTTAATTAAGCTGTCAGATACATTATAACGATTTGTAATATTGTATCCGAATGTCAAATTTCTTAATTATGAAAATCCCTCATTTATGAAAACTTCTGTTTGAAAACATTTTTCTATGTAATCCATATGTTAATTATTCTACTTTATTTAGGCTTTATTGACATCGATGCAATGTTTTGATATATTTTAAGTTAAGTATTTAGATGGAGAAGAATATTTTCACAAGATACTAAATTAATCTTTGTTTTCTTCATCTTTAAAACTAAAAATAAGGAGGGGTTTTTGTGGTCAAAAGTAGGATTCTTGCAGTAGTAGTGGTTTTTGTAATGATCGCAGCTTTGATTGCCGGATGTGGTGAAAGTAAAACTATCAATTTAGGCGCGATCCAGCCCATCAGCGGACAAGTATCAGCTTATGGAACCCAAACACGTGATGCTATTAATATGGCAGTTGAAGAAATCAATGCCAATGGTGGCGTACTTGGTAAACCCATCAAAATGACTGTTGAAGACGATGAAGCCAGCCCTGATAAGACGAAAAACGCCTTTATGAAATTAGTTGCCAAAGATAAAGTTATCGGTATCGTCGGTGCTTTAACCAGTAAATGTTCGTTAGCTATTACCCAATCTGCTCAAGATAAAAAAATAATTTTGATCTCTCCTTCCTCAACGAATGATACGATAACCGACGCTGGTGACTATATCTTCCGTGCTTGCTATAACGATTCTTTCCAAGGCCAAGTTGTAGCTCAATTCTCTTATGAGACATTAAAAGCTAAAAAAGCGGCTATTTTATATGATGTAACCAACGATTATTCAAAAGGCTTAACTACCAACTTCTCTGAAAAATTTAAGGAACTCGGCGGCGAGATCGTTGCTTCCGAATCATACAGCACCGGTGATAAAGACTTTAACGCTCAATTAACCAAAATTAAAGCAACCAAACCGGATGTATTATTCATTCCTGATTACTACAGCACAGTTTCCCTTATTGCAAAACAAGTAAGAGCTCAAGGGTTAACAATTCCGATGGTTGGAGCCGATGGTTGGGATGAGATTACCAATAACGCCGGTGACGAAGTATTGAACTGTTATTACAGCAACCACTATTCACCGGATGCTAACGACCCGGATGTTACTACTTTCGTTACCAAATACAAAGAAAAATTCGGTATCATTCCTAATGCTTTGGCAGCTTTAGGTTACGATGCAACCTATATTCTGGCTGAAGCTATTGAAAGAGCCGGTTCAACCGACCCTGAGAAAGTCAAAGCCGCTATGATGGAAACCGACCGGAAATTCGTAACCGGTAATATCAAATTTAACGAACAACGTAATCCCATCAAATCTGCAGTTATGCTGAAGATCGTTAAAGGCGTTGACGGCAAACTGGTCACTCAATACGCCGGAACAGTTAACCCGTAAGGTTTTACCAAGAAATAACTTCGATGAATCATTTTGCTTGACAAAAATAGGTCAGTTTAGTTTAGATAAGATGAACTAAATCATACGAATAAGCTTTCCCCTTCCAAAAGCCGAATGGGAAAGAGTAAATAGCAGAATTTAGTTCATCTTATATAGATAAAGCTTCAAAAAAATTATTCAGTAATGTATAATTAGTGTAATTGAAATAATGGGGGAATCAGTATTCTCCCATTATTTTATGTAAGGGATAAATCCCTTATGTAATACGAAGAGGTGGGATAATGGGACTTTTACAGGAGTTTTTGCAACAAATTGTGAACGGAGTTGCCTTGGGAAGTATCTACGCCTTAATTGCCCTGGGCTACACTATGGTTTATGGGATTGTTAAATTAATCAATTTTGCCTCCGGTGACATTTTAATGTTAGGAGCCTTTGCAGGATTTTTTGTTTTGATTGCCGCGACTGTTACACCTTTTACTTTTATTCTTTCATTTATTGTAAGTATGCTTATATGCGCTATAATAGGTATTTTTATTGAAAAAACCTGTTATAAACCGTTACGAAATGCTCCCCGTATTAATGCTTTGATTACCGCCATCGGTGTATCAATATTTTTAGAAAATGCAGCCAGAGTTGTTCCGCAAATCGGACCTAATCCGAAACAATTTCCCACTCTTCCTAATGTGAGTTTTGATCTGGCGGGAGTCGGAATAAGCCAGGTTCAAATCATTGTATTTTTAGTATCTATTGGTCTAATGATTGTGTTAAATTATATCGTTAGCTCAACCAAGATTGGCAAAGCAATGCGGGCGGTCTCTTATGACCGAAATGCAGCTTTATTAATGGGGATTGATGTGAATAAAGTTATATCCTTTACCTTTGCAGCCGGTTCGGCGCTAGCCGCCGCCGCCGGTATATTATTTGCCAGCGCGTATCCCCAAGTTGAACCTTATATGGGAATGATGCCAGGTTTAAAAGCTTTTGTGGCAGCGGTTTTAGGAGGGATCGGCAGTATTCCCGGGGCAATGATCGGTGGATTTATTATGGGAATTGCCGAAACTCTAACTAAAGGTTTTATATCATCACAATTAGCCGATGCTATTGCTTTCGGTATTTTAGTTGTTATCCTGGTAGTCAAACCTTCCGGAATAATGGGCCACGATGTCAGTGAAAAGGTTTAAGGCGGGGTGAAAAGATGAATAACAAAACGCAAGTTTTTTTAAAAAATTCCGGATTCACTTTACTTGGTTTGATAGTTATAGCCGGCTTAATTTATCTGAGAGTTATTGATGAATATACCGCTCAAATATTAACCTCTGCAGCTATTGTAGTAATAATTGCTTTAAGTTTGAATTTAATCTCCGGATTAACCGGACAGCTATCAATTGGCCACGCTGGGTTTATGGCTATCGGAGCCTATACAACGGCCGTATTTATTATGAAACTCGGTTTTCCAATATTTTTCTCTATTCTAATCGGTGGAGTAGTAACCGCAGCTTTTGGACTGGTAATTGGTTTTCCAACTTTAAGATTGAAAGGTGATTACCTAGCTATCGTTACTTTAAGCTTTGGTGAGATTATTAGAGTAGTAATGGTAAATATGGAGCAAATAACTGGAGGAGCAGCCGGTTTAAAAGGCATTCCTCCTTTTAGCACTGATCTGTTTTTAAGTCCGGTTATCTCATTTATTTGGGTTTATCTTTTTATGGTAGGGACGATTGTTTTGCTAAGTAATTTAATTAAATCTTCTCATGGCCGGGCGATTATTTCGATAAGAGAAGACGAAATAGCGGCTAATGCAATGGGAATTAATGTTTTTTATTATAAAATGTTTTCCTTTACACTCTCAGCTTTTATTGCCGGAATCGGAGGCGGCTTATATGCACTGTTTTTCGGTTATTTAAATCCAACCATGTTTAACTGGGTAAAGTCCTGTGATTTTCTGGTGATTGTAGTTTTAGGTGGTATGGGTAGTATTGTGGGAACAGTTGCCACCGGTTTTATCCTAACCTATTTGCAAGAATTTTTGCGGTTTTTAGCTGATTACCGTTTGGTAATTTATCCTTTGATTCTAATCTTTATTATGCTCTTTAAACCTTCCGGCTTGGTTGGAATTGTTGACGATATAAAAAAATGGTATAAAAAAACTTTCACGGATAAAAAAAGCTTACTGAAAGTAGGTGAGCGGCAATGACCGTTTTAAAAGCCGATAATATTTCCATAAATTTCGGTGGTTTAAAAGCAGTATCCAACTTTAATTTTAATTTAGAAGAAGGGGAATTGGTAGGCCTTATTGGTCCCAACGGCGCCGGGAAGACCACAATTTTTAATATGTTAACCGGAGTTTATACCCCGAGTGAAGGGAAAATTCTCTTTAATACCAATGGTGGGTTACGTGATATTACCAGGTTAAAACCTTATGTAATCACTAAAATGGGGATGGCCCGGACCTTTCAAAACATCCGTCTTTTTAAGGATCTTACTGTTTTAGATAATGTCCGGATAGCTTTTCATTTTAACGTTAAGTATAATGCTTTTCAGTCCATTTTCCGGACTCGGGCTTTTTGCAGAGAAGAAGAGGAAGTAACCCAAAACGCTATGACGCTTTTAAAAATCTTCAATATTCATCAAAAGGCTGGTGAATATTCTAAAAATCTTCCTTATGGTGAACAACGGAAACTGGAAATAACCAGGGCGCTAGCAACCAATCCCCGGTTATTATTACTTGATGAACCGGCCGCTGGGATGAATCCGCAAGAAACTCAGGATTTAATGAAGCTAATTAAATTTATCCGGGAAAAGTTTAATTTAACGATTCTTCTGATTGAACATGATATGAACTTAGTAATGGGTATTTGCGAACGAATTACTGTCTTGGACTACGGACAAACCATTGCCGAAGGAACTCCCGGAGAAATTAGCAAAAACCCCAGAGTTATCAAGGCATACCTCGGTGAGGAGGTCGGTACCAGTGCTTAAAGTTAAAGGTCTAAATGTTTTCTACGGCACTATTCATGCCCTTCGTGACGTAAGTTTTGAAGTGAACGAGGGTGAAATTGTTACATTGATTGGGGCAAATGGAGCCGGTAAGACAACAACACTGCATAGTATCTCCGGCTTAATACCTGATAAGGCAGAGGAAATTACCTTTATGAACCAAAATCTTAAAGGGATTTCCGCCAATAAGATTGTAGAAATGGGCTTGGCTCAAGTACCGGAAGGCCGCCGGATTTTTGCTAACCTAACAGTGATGGAAAACTTAGAGATGGGAGCATACTCCCGTAAAGATAAACATAATTTAAAGCAGGATTATGAAATGGTTTTTGAACGGTTTCCCAGGCTAAAGGAACGGATAAAACAAGTTGCCGGTACTTTAAGCGGTGGAGAACAACAAATGTTGGCCATCGGTAGAACTTTAATGTCCCGTCCCAAATTGATGTTAATGGATGAACCGTCAATGGGATTAGCTCCCCTGTTAGTGAAAGAAATTTTCTCGATTATTAAGGCCATTAATCAGACTGGTACCACTATTTTATTGGTAGAGCAAAATGCCCATATGGCATTGTCCATTGCTAACCGGGCATACGTCCTGGAAACCGGGAAAATTGTTCTTCAAGGTAACGCTAAAGAGCTGGCTGATAGTGAAGATGTGCGTAAAGCATATTTGGGCGGATGACTTCTTAAATTGAAAATTTAGAATTGAGAATTGAAAATTAAATAACTTCAAAACCAGAGAAACAAATTCTAAAGAAAAAATAGTTAATGCCGAAATTAATTATAGCTTAAGACACTAGGATTAAATAAATCCCAAAACAATAAAGGGGGCTATGACATGTTTGTACAAGACCGTATGACAATTAATCCGACTACTGTCAATGATACCACTCCGGTTATTGAAGCGGGAGAATTATTAAGAAGTAATAATTTCGCCCGGTTACCGGTAATGCATGATGGAAAATTAGTGGGTATTATTACTCAAGATGATCTTTTAAAAGTCAGCCCTTCTCAAGCCACTACGTTAACTGTTTGGGAGTTAAATTATGTATTGTCAAAGCTATTAGTAAAAGATGCGATGACCAAAAATCCGATTACCATATCTCCGGAAGCAACTTTGGAGGAAGCAGCCGTTTTGATGCGCGACAAAGAAATAGGCGCTTTACCGGTAGTTGAAAATGATAAGTTGGTGGGGATAATTACCGAATCGGATGTTTTTGATTCATTTCTTGACTTAATGGGTTTAAAACTTATGGGCACCCGTTTAACAATTGATTTGGAGAATAAAATCGGTGTAATAGCTGATGTTACTGAAATAATTAAAGAAGAGGGAATCAGCATTATCTCGATGGCGCTGTTTCACCGGGATAAGGCTTCGGGAGAACTGGTTCTTCGTTTAGACAGTTCAAAGTCTGAAAGATTAATTCAAAAGCTAAAAGATAAAGGATTTAAGGTCTTACATGTTGTAACTATGAGAAACAATTAGTATTTTGCCAAAATTAAACATAATTAGATGATTGTTGTTAATAATAACAAATAATGATAAGTCAAGAGCCAACGTACTAAGGTGCGCTGGCTCTATAAAATATTACTTATGTTTGGGCAAGCAGGGAGGCCGGATAATGTCCAAAGCTACTAAAATATACATAATAATTATATGCTTGGCTTTAATTATTTTATTGGGAACGGGAAGAACTAAATCGGCAAAGAATAACTCTTCACCCTCACAACACGTGAAATGGTTAGCTGCAGTTGGCAGTTATTTAGAAATTAAACCTAAAGAATCAACTGATAGTTCAACCATAGCAGAAGAAAGCCTTCTGGAAAATAATATTCCGGAGAATAACTTTCCGTTATCACCTATTACAGAACCTCCGCAAGTAATAAAAGGGATATACTTAACAAGTTGGCTGGCGGGCAAACCAAATACTTTAAATGAATTAATTGAATTTATTAATAAAACTGAAATAAATGCTTTGGTAGTTGATGTTAAAGATGAAAGAGGCACTATAAGTTTTCCTAGTAAAGTGCAGTTGGCCCAAAAGATAGGCTCCAGTTTGAAGAAATATAATCCGGAGAGAGTCTTAAAATCACTAAGGCAATATAATATATATCCAATCGCCCGAATAGTCGTATTCAAAGATCCTTTCTTAGCAACCCATTGTCCGGAATTAGCGGTTGGGAGCAGTGAAGGTGGATTATGGCGTGATTTTAAGGGCCTTTATTGGGTGGATCCATATAATAAAAATGTCTGGGATTATAATATTGCAATCGCTAAAGAAGCAGCAGCTTATGGTTTTAAAGAGATTCAATTTGACTATATCCGGTTTACCAGTGATGGTTTAACTAAAAATTGCCGTTATCCTAAAAATAATGGCCTTTCTAAGTCTGATGTTATTCGTGATTTTCTTAAATATGCTTATCAAGAACTAAAACCTTTAGGAGTTAAAGTCTCGGCTGATGTTTTTGGACTGACCTGCTCGGCTGATAGCGATATCGGAATTGGACAGGTTATTGAAAAAGTAGCTGATGGTGTTGATATAATATGTCCGATGGTTTACCCTTCTCATTATGTAAGGGGTTCATACAAAATTCCCGATCCGGATGCGAAACCATACGAAACTGTTTATAAAAGTTTATCCGACGCTGTTCAAAAGTTAAGTAAAGCTGATAAAAAAGTTATTATCCGCCCGTGGTTACAAGATTTCTCGTTAAAAAGTCATTATGGACGCGAACAGTTATTGGCTCAAATCAAAGCGGTAGAAAGCGCCGGTTTAAACGAATGGATTTTCTGGAATCCTGCCAACCGCTATGATATAAGGAAATACCGCCTAAAAAGCGATCTATTAAGTGATATACCGAAACCATCTGCGGAAATATCAATTCCTACCCAGGGGATTCAATTTCCGGAGGATCAAACTATTGAAACACAATCGATTGATGATTAGATGCTATTAATAATAAATATGACAAAAATTATGTTGCCATAGAGACGCAGAGACACAGAGGATATTAAGTTATGAAAAAATTTATTGCGTTTAAAAAAACCTTTTGGTATAATATATAAGTCCGTATAAATACGGCCCTGTTTTCGCAATCGAAGAAGTTTTTTGATTGAGGAATTAACAGCATTTATGCAGAGGGAGAGATAAAATGCAAACGTATCTAGCTAAGCCGGAGGATATCCAGCGCAAATGGTTTGTGGTGGATGCCGAAGGTAAAACACTTGGCCGCTTAGCCACTGTTGTCGCTTCGGTTCTTCGTGGTAAGCACAAGCCCACTTTTACTCCTAACGTTGATTGTGGTGATCATGTTATCATAATCAACGCCGAAAAGGTAGTTTTAACCGGAAACAAAATGGAAGATAAAATTCATTATACCCATTCAATGTATCCGGGCGGCTTAAAGGCTATTTCTTATGGAAAGTTATTACAATCAAAACCGGAGTATGCAGTAGCCAAAACAATCTGGGGAATGCTTCCTCACAACCGCTTAGGTCGCAAAATGATTAAAAAGTTGCGGGTTTATCGGGGTTCTGAGCATCCTCATCAAGCTCAAGTTCCGGAAAAACTCGAAATTGAGGCCTAAGAAAGGAGGAAACAATAAATGCCACGTGCAAAAAAATCAACTAAAGCAGTATTTTATGGGACCGGTAGAAGAAAATGTTCAGTCGCTAAAGTAAGACTAGTAACTGGTCAAGGTAACGTCATTGTTAACGGGAAACCGGTAAACGATTATTTTGGCCGGAAGGTGTTGGAATTAATTGTTCGACAACCTTTGGCTATTACTAATACCGATGGTAAATATGATGTTTTAGCCAGTGTTCATGGAGGCGGTACAACAGGTCAGGCTGGTGCTGTAAGGCATGGTATTGCCAGAGCTTTACTTAAAGTGGAAGATGAATTTCGTTCTCCCCTTAAGAAAGCCGGCTTTTTAACCCGTGACCCCCGAATGAAAGAACGTCGTAAATACGGTTTGAAAAAAGCCCGTAAGGCTCCACAATTCTCAAAACGTTAATCTTTTTGAAAATATCACGACAATTATTAGTGCCAAGAAGAGCTTCCAATATAGTTTAAACTATTTAAACTATATTGGAAGTAATTTTTTAGCTTTATTTTGGTCGTGTTTTATTTATTTTTTGAGGTATACTAATGAAAAGAATATTAGTTGTCGGTGGGGGACCGATTAATCAAGCTTATCTCAAATCCCAATTGGTGACTGGAGCGGAGTTAATAATTGCCGCAGATAAGGGCGGGGCTTATATACTGAAGGCCGGATATAGGCCTAATCTTCTAATTGGGGATTTTGATTCCCTGGATTATTCAATTGTTCAAGAACTTAAAAAAGCTGGGACGGAAATCCTTAGCTATCCAGCGGCCAAAGATCAGACTGATTTGGAATTGGCAATAGATTTAGCCGTTAAAAAAAATCCTGATAGAATTGATATTATTGGTGGTCTTGGTGGCCGCTTAGACCATACTCTTGGAAATATTGGTTTATTGTTGAGAGCTTTAGAAAATAATATAGAGGCTCATTTGTTATCTGAAGACCATGATATTACAGTAATTAATAAAGAAATGGTTTTAAAAAGGGAACCAGGATGGGCCGTGTCATTAATACCATTAACAATGAAAGTTATTGATGTAACTACATCCGGTTTAGCTTTTAAATTAGAAAAAGCCGTACTTTACTCTCATAACACTCGGGGAATACATAATGAATTTGCGGAAGAAACAGCCAAAATAGAGTTAACCCAGGGAATCCTGATGGTAATCTGTTTTAAGTATTAAATATCCAAACAATTTTGTCATACCCAATCAATGAATCCCATTTGACTGATTTCACGAAAACTGTATATAATAAATATATCATATCGAAACAGTTTTCCTGGAGGTGTAACTTTGGCACAGGCTAAAAGAATCATGATCAGTCTGCCCGATAGTCTCCTCCAAGAGGTGGATGGGATCGTCCGTCGCGAAACCGGAAACCGAAGTGCCTTCGTTCGTGAAGCTATGTTGCTTTTAATCAAAGAACGGCGTCGCTGCGAACGAATAAAAAATTGTCGGAACGGCTATGAAAAAATGGGTAAAATCAATCTTGTTTTAGCCGAAGACGGCTTTGAAGAGGATTCCCAAGAGCTGGAGAATTATGAAAATTATCTGGTGAAAGGGAACTAGTAATTAATGATCCGTCGTGGAGACATTTTTTATGCAAATCTAAACCCGGTACTCGGTTCGGAACAAGGCGGTCTCAGGCCAGTGTTAATTATTCAAAACGATATCGGAAATATGTATAGTCCTACAACAATCATTGCCGCCATCACATCCAGGATTAAACGCGCCAAATTACCAACTCATATTGCCATTGCCGCCAGCCGGTATCAATTGGAGAAAGACTCTGTAATTCTCTTGGAGCAATTACGGACTATTGATAAACAACGTTTAAAAGAGAAAATTGCCCATCTTGATGAGAATACTATGGAGAAGGTAGAAGGTGCTTTACAAATAAGTTTAGGTTTAAAAGAACTATAACGATTGAAAAGACCGGTAAAACGCTGGTCTTTTTGATTATCCAGGATACTCTTGACCAAATTAACTTAAAATGTTAATATTCTGTTATTATTTATAGTTTTCAATGGTGGAAAAGATGAAAACTTTGAAATTATCTTCCGAATTAGAGACTTTAAAATTAGGAGAACGTATAGGAGAACGGTTAAAAACCGGAGATCTCCTTTTTTTATCCGGGGATTTGGGAGCCGGCAAAACTACTCTTACTAAAGGGATTGCTAAAGGTCTACAAATTCAAGATGAGATTACCAGCCCGACTTTTCAATTAAAAAAAAGCTATCGGGGGCGGTATATATTATATCATTTAGATCTTTACCGGATAAAAAATGAAAACGAGTTAGAAATAATTGAACCCGGGGAACTGACTACCGATGGTATCGCAGTGATTGAATGGGGAGAATTGTTAAAAAACAAGTTAAACCATGATTATCTGGAAATCCATATCCAATTTGACAATTTTACGGAACGTCAAATAACTTTGGAACCACATGGTTTACGTTTTGTTGAAATGGTTGAGGAGTTGAACTGATGCTTGTTTTAGGTTTTGATACGGCTACCCCTTATGGAACAATGGCGCTGGTTGAAAATAATGTGCCAATTTTAGATATCTCCCTTAATGCAGGTAAGGGCGGGGGAGAGTATTTGCTGTCAATCTTAGAAATGTTGCTGAAAAAGGTTAATCGTAAAGTGTCGGAAATAGAATTGATAATTGTTGGTACCGGACCGGGATCTTATACCGGAATTAGAGTTGGGCTGGCAGCAGCTAAAGGTCTAAGCGCCTCTTTAGAAGTCCCGGTTTATGGTCTAAACACTTTAAGAATTATTGCCGAAAATGCCCGTTATTCCTATGAGTGGATCGCTTCAGTTCTTGATGCCCGCCGGGGTGAGGTCTATGCAGCCTTATATCATAATAAAGGTGATATCAACACAGTAGAAACCCCCATGATAATTGCAGCAGATAAATTTAGTATTGCTTTAGCTGAATTGCCTAAAGTGCTGATTTGTGGAAATGCCGGCGAAATATATAAAGAAACCTGGTTAAAATATCCAAACTTACAATTAGCGCCGATAGATTGGAACCGTCCGTTTGGCTACCACGTTGCACAAATCGGCTTAAATGAGTTTAAAAAGAAAAAACAAGATGAAGAAATAACACCCTGTTATTTACGTAAGGTCGAGGCTGAATTACGTTTGGAGGAGAAGCTGAATGCAACCAAAAATCGAACCGATGAGGGTTGAAGATCTTGAAGAAGTATTGGAGATTGAAGCTTTATCTTTTCCAATTCCTTGGTCACGTAATTCTTTTCTGTATGAATTAATAGAAAATGAACGAGCGATATATTTAATAGCCCGAAATGAATTCAGTAAAGTTATTGGTTATATAGGAATGTGGGTGGTTTATGAAGAAGGGCATATCACCAATCTAGCTGCTCACCCTGCTTACCGACGTCAAGGAGTAGCCAGATTATTACTTAGTGAATTAATAATTAAGGCTCGTGAAAATGGGGTCCGCCATTTAACCTTAGAAGTACGGCGCTCTAATTTACCGGCGCAGGATCTCTATCAAAAAATGGGTTTTGTCCATATGGGTGTTAGACGAAAATATTATTTGGATAATAAAGAGGATGCTTATATAATGTGGAAAGGACCGATATAATTGACAATGAACAATTGACAATTAACAATTAACAATTATAATTCACCATTTTTAAAAATTTGAACCGTCACTTTAATCAGTTTTTTGGAGATTATCTTATGGAAAAAAAACATACATACTTACCGGTTTTGGCTGGAATTTTAATCTCATTTATTTTTGGTTTTTCATTTCTCTTTTCAAAAAATTCACTGGAAACAATGAATCCGTTTGAATTATTGGGGCATCGGTTTACTCTGGCTTCGTTTTTATTGTTATTATTAGTTTTATTAAGAATTATTAGAATACGCGTAAACTGGGCTTTAATCAGAGATTTATTCCCATTAGCGTGTTTCCAACCTTTATTATATTTCATCGGTGAAACATATGGAGTTAAACTTACAACAGCTTCGGAATCAGGACTTATCATTTCCTTGATACCGGTAGCTGTTACTTTTATGGGGATTTTTTTTCTGAAGGAAAAAATCAATTCCCGGCAATGGATGTTGGTTCTGGCTTCAGTTTTGGGAGTTTTTATTATTGTTTTTTCCGGCGAGTATAAGTTTGGAATTCATACTTTAGGTATTATTAGCTTGTTGATAGCGGTACTTGCAGCTGCAGCTTATAATATTCTCTCCCGTAAATTATCTGAACATTATTCACCCATGGAAATAACAGTCGTGATGATGATTAGTGGCGCATTTATTTTTAATATTATTAGATTACTATTAACCGGACCTGCGGATAACTATTTTAAAGCTTTTTTAAATATAGAAACATTAATTGCTCTATTATATCTGGGGGTATTATCTTCAGTTGGCGCATTCTTTTTAATGAATTATATGTTAAACAGGATGCCGGCTTATAAAGTGGCTACTTTTGTTAATTTAACTACAATTATTTCAGTAATGGCCGGTGTGATTTTCCGGGGCGAGCAATTTGGAGTTTTACATATAATAGGGGGAATGCTTATTTTGATTGGAGTTTGGGGGCTTAATTCCAAATATTCAGGAATACAAACCGGCTAATAGCTAATGTCAAGATAAAAAGTTTCTTTAAAAAGTAGGATTAAAAATTTTTTTGTACAATTATATACTAAGGGGTTTTATAAATTACCATAATAAATCAGATACAATATAAAGATTTCTAAATTATAAAAATCCCTCTATTTATAAAATGATTTGACTTATCCAAAAAGGATGTGACATGATGACGGAAGCAATTGCAAAGGTGATGGAACGGTTGGAGCAAGACTTATTGAAGATGGGTAATCTAGTTGAAGAGGTAATGAAAAAGGCTATTCAAGCTTTAAGAGATCAAAATTCGGAATTGGCTTTAAGCGTTATTGAACAGGATGATTTGATTGACAACCTACAAATAGTAATAGAGGAGGAGATTGAAAGAGCAGCTTTAGCGGAAACACCATCAGGATTTACTTTACGTCGTGATTTTGCTATGATTAAAATAGTCAACGACTTAGAGCGAATTGGTGATTATGCCACTAATATTGCTGAAATTGTCCTGGAGTTAAAAAATGATAAATATATTAAACCTTTGGTACATATACCACAATTGGCCTCATTAGCCATGAATATGGTTTCTACTGTCTTGAAAGCATTCATTGAAAAAAACGCGGATTTAGCGGAAGCTGTTTGTAAAAAAGATGATGAAGCTGATGATATCTATGAAGAGATCCACGAAGAACTAATCCGTATTATTGCAAATGACTCCGACCATGTGAAAGCATATCAAGCAACCAGATTTTTATTGATTGCCGAATGGTTGGAAAGAGCTGCTGATCATGCTACTAATGTGGGAGAAGAAACTATTTATATTGTTACCGGTAAGCGAGTTAAGTACTAAAATTTATTAAAAAGAATTTCTAATTCATGGTTTTTGAATTTACTATTTAGGATGAAATAAATTCCTTATATAAAATTTGCATTCTTAAAGCCGAATGCAAATAATACTAAAATTGTATTTATTTCATCCTATTACAGCTGTAATAAGTTGAATTAAATTCATTGTTTCCTATTACGTCCGGTTTTAGGGACGTAATATTGATTAAAGAAATTTAATTCAACTTATATAGTACGGGTAAAGAGTCTAAAAAATATAATTATGTGAATTCCTTATAGAAGTTGTTTAGCGAGATAAAGAACTCAGTCCTAATTCGGATAATCCGGATTAGGATTTTTATTTTTCCTCAATTCCAAAACATATTCAGAAAAGTTTTTTCATAAAAATTTATTGGAGTTTTTACGTTATTCGTAACTGGGAGGAATTTATTTTGATTTTAAGATATCAAAAAGCCGTTATATTTTTTACCCTTTTATTGTTCTTTATAATACCTCTTACTACTGCAGAAGAATCAATGGAGGGAAAAACTATAATTTGTGAAGATGGCGAAAAGTATACAATTCAAGAAAAAATTATTCAAGCCAGCAATCAACCGGCTCCGAAAGATGAGATTATTATTGTCAATGCCAGAAAACTAAGATTAATTTTTTATCGGGACGGCAAACCTTTTAAAACTTACCCGGTATCCATTGGTGAGCCTAAGACTCCCACTCCTATTGGAGAATGGAAAGTTATTCATAAAGGTGGTAATTGGGGTAGTGGGTTTGGAGTGCGATGGATAGGTATAAATGTTCCCTGGGGTATTTATGGTATTCATGGTACTAACAAACCATGGACAATTGGCCAAAAAGCCAGTCATGGGTGTGTTCGATTGTTAAACCGTGATGTACTTGAATTATACAACATAGTAAAATTGGGAACTCCGGTTCATATAATCGGAGATTTGCCGGTTTGTAACCTTAGAAAAGAGCTAGGGAAAAATAATACCGGTAAAGACGTTGTTTTGTTGCAATTTGCGCTTCGAAAGGCTGGATTTAATCCTGGGAGTGCGGATGGACGTTTTGGAAATGAAATGGAATTGGCGGTATATAAATTCCAATATTATTACGGATTGACTATGACCGGTAAAATTACACTTAATGAAGAATATTTATTGGATTTAAGATGATTAAGCGTAAACAAAAGAGGTGATTGAACTGATTACTTTAAGAAAGAGAAATGTGCAGTATATCTTATTTTTATTACTTTTTGTTTTAGGAATACTGATTCCTTTTTATACCCGGGAACCAAGAATAAAACTTGGAGATAACTATATTTATTGTAATCCAAGTGCCAAAGTGAATTTAAAGAAAACATATCATTTAAGGATCTGGGATTACAATTGGCCGGTTAAAGCTGGTAATAAAACTTATCTGCAGTATTTAGTAGGAGCAATTAATAATTTTCAACAGATATACCCTAATATCAAAGTTGAGATAACATTATTGGATTTCTTTAATGGTCCTACTCAGTTGGAACAAGCTTTAAAAAACAATATAGCGCCGGATTTATATTGTTCAGCATATTCGATTCCTAAATTCAATTACAGAAGACAGATTCCTGTAGGCGCTTATCTAAAAAGGAATGAAAAAGAAAATTACTTCCCAGCCATGCTTAATTTAGTAAAACACCATGGAATTATCTGTTATTTTCCAAGATGGATAAATCCCGGTTTTTGGATTGGCAATAAAGATTTAATAGAAAAAGCTGGATTGTCAGTAAATAATATTCAAAAAAATGGTTGGACGTGGACCGATGTAGAAAAAATCACTCTAAAATTAGGTAAGGGAGAGTATTTGTTGGCTGGTAACTTTGGTAGCAATGGTATACTACCCCAGTTGATGGCTAATAGTGTTACAACTTCTACCTTTAAGAATTCAGCCAACTTAATAAAGCCGGATATAGATAGTGTATTAGATTTTTTAAATAATCTTAAAGATAAACGCTCTATTCCGGCAGATTTCGAGCGTAATATGATAGGGCGCTTTTTAGATGGTAAAACCATTTTTTTAGTGGGAGTAAAACCTTTAGTATACAATTTTATCATCGATAAACTCAGAGTATTAAATAAAGGTTGGCAGCTGGTATTTATACCGGTTCCGGCCAAAGATCCCGGGAAAGAATGTTTATTAGCTGAAAATGGAGTAATCTCAGTTTATCGAAATAAAAAAACCGCAGGGGATGACCATTTAACGGCAGCTGTGAAACTGGGAGAATTTCTAAGCAGTTATCCTCAAAGTTCTCCCTGGAAAGAATTAATGTTAATCCCGAGTTCAAAAAGGGTATTTGATGATTGGTTAAAGCAATCCAATAACGATAATGACTTGTTTATCAATTTGATGCAAAAATCTATTATGCTAAATAATAGTCCACCATGTATTTTTCCGGATGGAAGTTCTTCTATATTAAATGAATTTATAAGTGATAGAATTACAGAAGAGCAAGCAAAGTTAAAACTCATTAAGATACTTCAATGATAAACTAAAGCTTGGAAAAAATTCAACAATTATTTTACTTATACAATATTAACAAAATATATATTTGACAATTTTAATATTATACAAGTATAATATTATTAAAGTAATTATTATTGGAGTATAATAATGAATAACTCGGAAATTTTTTTGTTGGGTTTAATAAATCAAAGTCCAAGATATGGGTATGAAATAGCGCAGTTTCTTGAAGAGAGCAATGCCAGCCTTTGGATTAATCTGAGCATGCCTTATGTTTACCGCTTATTAAAACAGTTTGAAAAAGAAGGATTGGTTTCATCAAAACAAGTGGAATCATTTAATCGTCCCAATAAGAATGTTTATGAAATTACTTCAAAAGGACAAAAAGTTTTAATGGACTCCATCATTAATAATAGATTTGGCGCTGATAAGATTTATTTTGGGATGGATGTGGCATTGGCGCTATTTACACTAACAGACCGTAACTTCAATCTGCTTCCAATTGTTGAAGAGCAAATTGAAAGAATCCGCCATGAACTTGGTCGTTTCGATATGGAAGGAATAAAAAACGCTGAATTATCTGATGATGCTGTTACGGCGATTTTAATTATTAAACATCATATTGGTTTTTTAGAATCGGAAGTTGAGTGGTTGGAAAAAGTCCGGGAAACTCTGGTCAAAAATGGATTATAAAATTATTAATACAATTTTAATTTTGTCTTGAAGATGTTGGATTTTAATTCAACATCTTTTCTTTACTTTATCAAATTGAGGGATTTTCATAATTAAAAAATTTAACATTTCGATACAATATATTGATAGTCGCAACTAGGTTATTTACTGTATATTGTATCGAAAACTCAATTAAGGTAATTATGAAACCCCCATAATTAGGAAAACTCTTAATTAAGAACGGAAAATAATGGTGAAGGAAAAGAACGGTAATTGTCGAATTTATTATTTTATTCATTTAATTTATAAGCTAAATTTACAATATGTAATTTGTATTATAGTTTGGGTATATTTTTGGAACATCAATCAAACGGGGGTATTTTGGGATGGATGACGTACGTATTTTAATTGTTGAGCCCGATTCAAGAGTGGCGGAATTGGCGGTGATTAAGCTATCAAATGCCGGTTATTTGGTAGCTACAGCTAATGATGGCCAAGAGGCATATGAAAAAGTTATTAATAATCCTCCTGATATTTTAATTATTAATCCCAATTTAATGAAAAAAGATGGTTACGAATTATGTGGCGAAATTCGCTGGAATGAAAAGACCAAAAATCTTCCGGTAATTATATTGGCAGACCAGAATTTTAATGAGGAACAATTTAATTTACTGGGGTTGTCAATGTCTGAAATATTAACCAAACCCTTCAGCCCTAAAGCTTTGTTAAATAGTGTAAATTCAATGGTTCTTCAAGCTAAATTGGTTAAAAAAATCAACCCATTAACTGAGTTGCCCGGTAAGCAAGTTTTAGAAGATGAAGTCAATCAGAGAATAAATAATAATCAAGAATTACAGTTGATTTTTTGTGATTTGAAAGATTTTAGGATGTTTAATAAATTTTATAGTTTTGAGCAAGGTAATGAAGTAATTAAATTTTTAGCTAAAATCTTAGAAGAAGAGATTCAAAAGTTTGGGATAGCTGAACCTAAATTGTTTCATTTCGGGGGAGATGACTTTTGTATTTTGCTTAAGTCCGGCTACGCTGAAGATTTGGGAAAGACAATTATTAACCGCTTTGAACTGGAAATCCCTCAATTTTATTATGAAAATGATCGGGGCCGCGGTGGATTGATGGTAACAAATCGCCGGGGATTGATAGAACAATGGCCGATAATGACTATTGCTTTAGCACAGGTTGGTAATAGTAACCGTAAAATTAGTAGTTGGTTGGAGGCTGAAGCAATCGGAGCTGAAATGCTTAAGTATGCTAAATCAATGCCTGGGAGTCAATTTGTAAAAGATAGACGGAGCTCATAATTTAATTTGATTATATTTGAGGGATTTTCATAATTTGAAATTTTACATTTGAATACATTATATCTATAGACGCATCTGGGTTATTTACTATATATTGTATTCAAAATTTAATTATGGTAATTATGAAACTCCCTTATTTGGATAAGATATAATGGAAGTGGAATATGATTGGCATGATTACTTCAAAAAAAGTTATAGTGGAAGAATTAAGCAAAAAAGGTTTTGCTCCCCGTAAAAGCTTAGGTCAGAACTTTTTAATTGATGAAAATATTCTTCAAAAAATTGTTAAAGCAGGAGAACCCAGTAATAGTGATCTTGTTTTGGAAATTGGCCCCGGATTGGGTGCTTTGACCTATGATTTAATACATAAAGCTAAACACATAATTGCAGTGGAATATGACCGCGGCTTATTTTCTATTTTACAAGAAAAATTAGCCGAATTTGAAAACTTAACGCTTTTGAATCAAGACATAATGGATACTGATATAAATTCAATATTTAAAGAATTCTCTGCTGAGAATTGTACATATAAAGTAATTGCCAATTTGCCCTACTACATAACCACTCCAGTACTTTTTAAGCTGTTGGAATCAGGTGTTTCCTGGAAATCTATGGTTTTTTTAGTTCAAAAAGAAGTTGCTCAACGGTTAACTGCTAAACCTGGGGCTAAAGAGTATGGAGCTCTTACAGTAATGCTTAATTTTTTTGGGCGGGTCGAGAAAATAGCTATAGTTCCTAAAACAGTTTTTTATCCAATGCCCCAAATCGATTCGGCAATAGTTCGGATTATACCGGATAATATACAATATGATCCGGAGCTTTATCCTTATTTGCGCCAAGTTGTTCAAGCGGCATTCGGTCAACGTCGAAAAACAATTTTGAACTCTTTAGCTGGAATAGAGGACTTATCCAACAGTAAAGAGACATTATCCTATCGATTACAAGAACTCCGGATTGACCCCAGGCGACGTGGAGAAACTTTATCATTGCTGGAGTTTCTTCATTTGGCCAAAGAAATCAGGGCAAATGAATATAAGTTTAATTAAATTCCTTTAATAAATATCTAAAAACCTTCGTCCCAAAAACCGGACGTAATGCAAAGCTAATGAAATTAATTAAACTTATTACAAATGTAATAGGATGAAGTAAATACTAACTTAAAAGTATTTGCATTCGGCTTTAGGAATGCAAATTTTATATAGAAATTTACTTCATCCTATATAGAGGGTGCATAAATGGTTTTCATTAGCCCGACAAAGGGGCGATTGAGTTTTGACCAAGTCTTTAAAGACATAGTTGAATATATTAGCAATGATTCGGATGCTAAATTTAAGCTTATCGTGGGTACTGATTCTCAATTGCGGGAAGAAGTTTGCTATGTAACAGCCATTATTATTTTGAAAGAAGGCAAAGGTGGCCGTTTTTATTATGCTAAAGAACGCGAAAAAGTCAAATTGGGTTTAAAACAACGTATTTTTTATGAAACTTCAAAAAGTCTAAGCATAGCTGCTAAATTAGCTGAGAGATTAACTGAAAACGGATTAGCCGATTTAGATATTGAGATACATTTGGACGTTGGTGAGCAGGGAAGAACTAAAGATATAATCCGGGAAGTAGTAGGGATGGTTGTAGGCAGCGGTTTTGATGCCAGAATCAAACCGGATTCTTATGGAGCTTCAAAAGTAGCCGATAAGTATACAAAGTAACCGAATATCAAAAAAAATAAATAAAAGCTATTGACAAAACCTTTATTATTCCGGTATAATATTTAGCTTGACATTTCAACACAAATGTGGTATGATTTTATGGAAATAGTAAAGGAAGGTGAACTCATTGGGGGAGGTTGGGATTTTAGACCGAATTCGCGAAGATTTAAATGTATTTGTAGGACAACCTATTAGAATAAGAGCAAATCGTGGCAGAAAAAGAATTTTTGAGGTTGATGGTATTTTAGAACAAACCTACCCGAAAGTCTTCGTTGTTAGTTTTAAAGAACGTCAGATTGAAAGAAGAATTTCTTATAGTTATGCAGACCTTCTTACTCAAGCAGTAGAACTCTTGGTAGAGAACAATCGAATTGGAACTTTCAATGAGGCTGTAAATGGTTGTTAAGAAAGGCCCGTCTTTGACGGGTTTTTTTCTGTCCTGATTTAAACTGCTTTTATATACCAGTGTTAGGGAAGCGCTGATTAGTTGAATAAGTGACGATTTTATGCTTCGCAAAATGCCTAATACCGCATATTTGCTCGCACAAAATCGGATTAATCAGCGCTTCTTAGTTATAAAAATACTCTCATCTTAAATGGTCATATTTCAAAAAGTCCCTATGTAAAATATTCCACTAAAGATGTTGGAAAGAAACGTTCTAATAAAGAGAGAATGTTTTCTTTTAGTCTTGCATACGCGACCTCGGGATAAATATATTTCACTAATCCATATCGGCCAAATTTACGTCTCCGAGTGGACTCGTTCAAATCCAATAAAGTCCCGGGAAATCTTTCCAGGATTATCTTTTTAGCGCTGCCGGTGAAACGGTGAGTAATTAATTCAAAGGTCAAGTCTTGGGGGACCGGTTTTAAGGAGGTGGCTAATTGCCGGAAAAGGTCGGCATAGCCTTCTTCATAATCGGGATAAATAAATAATGGAGCAATAATAAATCCGAGTGGATAACCTGCTTCGGCAATTTTGTTGGCAGCGTTAATTCTATCGCTTAAAGTGGCGGTGTTATGTTCAAATTTATTTATAATCTCGGCCGAATTTAAACTGAATCGGAATCTGGTTCGGCCATTATGGCTTAAGTTCAATAGAGAATCGACATTATTAAATTTGGTGACTACTCTCAGTCTGGCATGTTCTAAAGAGCCGAAGTATTCAATTGTCTTCCCAAGTGAACCGGTAATATGTTCAACTGCTAAAGGATCAGCGGTACTAGCGGCTTCGAAAACAGTGGTCTTAGGTGTGTTAGAATCAGTAATCTCTTTTATTTTAGCTAAAATTTCGTTAATATTTACATATATTTTTATATATGGCTTCTTTCCCATATGGGTTTGAAGATAACAATATTGACATTTACCGGGGCATCCGGAGGCAATTGTGAACTCAAAATCAGCAGATGGTTTACAAGTATCGAGTTTTAAATCCTTTTTAACCCCAACCACGAGGGTCTGTTTTCCTTCTCTAAACTTTTGCTGAGGATTTGTACCGGGTATACCGGTCATCCTTTTATTGGATTCAATAATTTTGATCTCGGCCGGGGTATTGGCAAGCCGGTTTAAGATTTCGCTTCCTAATGGATAATTTAAGGCATCTGCTTCAAAAAAGACTCTTTTTGGTTGAAATAATTGCATTTAATCCCTTTTTTCCGATATTATGTTATTAGTTATTACATGATTATATTTTTATTGGTTATATAATTTCCCGAATAATCGGGAATATCACTGGTAAATATTTAATTACGATATGTTTTTTAAGAATTTAGATTTAGCTGGGGGAGTATGGATGAACCAATGGCAAAAAAAGGCTGAGAATATTTTGGAGGGAATAGAAAAGTGGTTTGACCTTCCAATGTCGGAGATTACTACCTTCAAAATAGGAGGACCACTGGATTTATTAGTTGAACCAGGAAGCATTGAAGAATTACATAGGGTGTTATCTTTTTGCGCGGAAGAGAAAATACCTTGGATGGTAGTAGGATTAGGTTCTAATCTCTTGGTTCGAGATAAGGGGATCCGAGGTGTGGGAATAAAACTTGCTGGAAAATTCACTCACTGGGAAGTGTTGGAAAATGAAATTATTGCCGGGGCGGGGTTGGCTTTATCGGATTTAGCCAAAAAAACCGCTTGTCTAGGTTTATCCGGGTTGGAATTTGCATGTGGAATACCCGGAACTGTAGGCGGGGCAGTTTTTATGAATGCGGGCGCTTATGGTGGAGAGATGGCTCAAGTCATATTACAGGTAAAGGCATTTAGCCTTCCCAAAGGTTCTGTTGTATATGATCAGAAAGAATTGAAATTGAGTTATCGTTTTAGTAGGTTTCAAGAGGAGACTGAAGTTATTACCGAGGTCAGGTTAGTTCTTCACCCGGCTGAAAATGAAAATATTTCAGCCAGAATTTCCGATCTTACTTGTCAAAGAGAAACCAAACAACCTTTAGCTATGCCAAGTGCCGGTAGTGTTTTTAGGCGACCTACCGGATATTATGTGGGGCCTTTGATCGAGGAATCAGGTCTAAAAGGTTTTTCGATTGGGGGAGCGCAGGTATCTCCAAAGCACGCAGGCTTTATTGTCAATACAGGAAAAGCGACAGCTCAAGATGTTTTAGATTTGATAGCACATATTAAGAAGGTTATTAAAGAAAAAAAAGGTGTCGAGTTAATTCCGGAGATCAGGGTTATTGGTGAGGATTAAATTCCCTTTATGAAATGTATTATTAAGTAAAGGACATAAAGTATTAATGTCGAAAAAAGTAGGGGTAAGTGGTTTGATAGAGGAGGATTTCGATGAAACGAATTCATCAACATATATTGGTAATTTTACTTACATTAATATTTGGGACAAGTTTAATCCTAGCTGATAATAACTCTGATTCAGCTATAATCCCATTACCAACTTTGGCGTCTAATATGGTTGGAACAGAAGTTCAATTATTACCCAAAAATTTTGATATCTGGTCTTGTGATTGGGCGCCGGATGGTAAGACACTTATTTTTTCAGGTAAAATTCAGGGGGAAGACAATACAAAAATGAGGATCTGGTATTGGTCGCTTGATCCGGTAACTGATCCAACTCCGCTTACCAATACTGATCAACTCATTGATTTTTCACCTCGTTGGGCTCCTGACGGAAAACGAATTGTGATGTCCAGGCGGAGTTTTGCCAAAACAAATAATGCCAATCTAAATTCCTCAATATGGTTGAAAGAACTGCCTAGTGGAGTAGGGAAACAATTGACTATTGGGCCTGAAGATCGAGAACCGTCCTGGTCTCCGGATGGAACTCAGATTGTATTTAGCCGGGGAGAAGGCCCATATCGTGGGAGATTATTTATAATTAATTTAGCAGATGGATCGACAAAGTTTTTAGCCGGGCAGGACGGAGAATTATTAATCTCTCCATGTTGGGGGAAAGACGGTAACATATATTTTTCTATGTTATGTCCAACTACTAAAAACGTAACAGTTTCCGGTCAAAATTACCAAGTGATGGATTTTGGTAAAGGGGGCATTTGGTCGATAAATCCTCTAAATGGGACAATGAATCAAGTGGTAGTCGATGAATTTGATAATCGTTTGCCGGCAGTATCTCCGGATGGTAAAAAATTGGCTTTTGTCTCCAATAGAGTTACCACCAAGGAAGGAAATGGGAAATTTGACCGTGGCAGTTTATTAGTTAAAGATATAAAATCCGGTGAATTATATTATGTTACAAATAAAGTTGGCTTGAATGGAGGCTCATTAAGTTGGAGCCCGGATGGGAAAAAGTTAGCCTTTTTTACTTTTAGAGGAATCCGGCCGGCCATTTGGGTTATAAATATTCCTTAAACATTCACATTATAAAGTGATATAAATCCTGGTCACGGAAAAATGCAGCTAAAAGGGTTGACAGATTATGGATTGACATGTAAAATGATATTGAGCATATCTTAATATTTTCATAAATGAAGCGATGAAACCAGATTTATATTTGGTCACTTGAATCTGGTAGAGTTAGTAGTGAAACCGGCATTATTTTTAATGCGGGTTTTTATTTTTATTTTAAATTAATTTGTAATTTTGTAATTAAGATAGAATTATGCAAGGCAGAGGTGTTCATAGATGAAATATAAAATTACATCAATTACTTCAATAGTAATTATTATTTTTTTAATTCTATTATATTTAGTTGGATGTGGTGGCGGTGGAGGCAGTAGTAAAAAAAGTAGCAATCCTGCTCCAATACCAACATTGCCTGTTGCTGCTCCAACAACAACTCCAGCTGGAGAGGAAACAGTTTTACCAACTGCGAATTCAGAAGATAATACAGAGGGAACACCGGCTCCTTCGGGGTTAGTAACTCCTTCGCCGGAAGATCCTGACCAAACACCGACACCGACACCGACACCGACGCCGACACCTACGCCGACACCGAAAACTACAAAGAAGACTAAAAAGAATAATAAAAAT
>JAEYRX010000095.1 GCA_023435225.1 Bacillota bacterium | reverse complement strand
TAATTATTCTGATACCTAACCTGTTTATTACTGACCGTCATTCTGACGACTTTATCTTCAAATGAGATATGATAGAGTCCCTGGCCGTTATAGTTCATCTCTTCCAGGGTATTTTTACCGTACTTTGTCTGAATGCGGAAGTTTTCCGCAACAAACTCCAATTCACCGGTGAACTTTTCCCGCGAAATGTTAAAAGAATAAATGACTTCCTTGATCGGATGTTTCCATGCTTTAGCTGTGGCTATGCAGTAACTGAACGAATTGGCTTGACATTTCCGGCGGTAGAAAACATTTACGGTCCGGTCCTTTTCGTTATTATCACCTTTTGATAAGGGTATTTCGAAAACCAAAACCTGTTTAAAATCGGTCAAATCAGCTTGCAAACCGGATTGGAAATCATCCGCGACCTCATCCAGTTCCAACCATTGGTAAGCAATCTCTTTGAAATTGCAATAGACTTTCAAAGCTTCGGGTTTTTCCCGGAAAGGCAAAACAACCTTGATGGAGTGGGCTTCCTGGTCATTCCTGAAAGTGTAGTTTTCGTTGACCCCGATTTGGTCACCGGAAAAAGTTATGTTCATTATTACTCTTTC
Organism: Bacillota bacterium; assembly: GCA_023435225.1. Lineage (GTDB taxonomy): Bacteria > Bacillota > UBA4882 > UBA8346 > UBA8346 > UBA8346. Next base: position 4,999 of record JAEYRX010000095.1, on the reverse strand, counting down.
CAAATATGCCCCATTTGGTTCATCAGAGATGGGGATAGCGCTGAAACAAGGTTCAACAGGTCCCATCGCCATATCAGCCATAGCTGGGCCAGTTAAGGAGATACATATTAATAAAGCCAACATTATAAGTATTGTATTTCGCTTACTTTTCATATGCTTATCACCCCTTGAAAATATAATCCGTAGGCCATGCTTCGGAGTTTTCTCATTATAAATATTATTAACCCGGATTGTTTTTTTCAATTACCCGACGGGTTATTTATGGGGTATCTATAAGCTATAAGCCATTTAACAAAGAAAATTGCATTCAAACCGCAAATGATTTTTGAATACAAAATCTAAATCTGTGTAAATCCGTGTAAATCCTGTCAAAAAAAGTTTTAACAGACAGGATTAACACAGACTAAAGGGGTTTAAATTTGGTTCCGGCTTTGCAGGGATAGGATGAAAAAAGGTAATTACTTGTCAGTCGGAGTTTTGCCACAATACAAAAATCTGCGGCTTCGATTGACCGATCAACTCTTCCCCGTAACCGATCAATGCCTTTAAGATACTTTCGTCAAAAACCAAATCATCATCATGATCGATCTCGGGGTCGGTTGAAAATGAATCCCATATACGTACCGCCGGAGGATATTTCGCTTGGGCCTCCGGTTTAAGCGCGCAGGTAAATACGCGCCATCCCGAAAAAAAAGCCAGCGGGTCTCCGGGGACGCATCGTAGAAAAGCCTCCAATCCGGATTCAAACTCCGGCAGATTCAAACCGGTACTTATGAACTCATGTAAACACTTTAACTCAGCAGTGTCGTAATCGTTTCCCCAAGTTTTGACCAGATCTACAAGGAACAGAAAGTCGGAATACAATAAGTCCATATCGGGATCTTCAGCCATGGCCTCCATTGCCCGTAAGACTTCGGCCAGCCCCGGCTTCCCTTTATCAACGTTGGCGCCTAGGCGTAAGACTAATCCCAAAACGGTAGGATGGGTCATGCACAAACCACCGGCTTGTTGCTCAATAATAAACAACCACGGCGGGAGTCCTGTTAAATTAAGCAATTTTTTATCATCATCTAATTCAAAACCGATTACGACGGCGGGAAGTGTCTCAACAGTTTCTAAGATAATCATGGTTTCCCCTCCTACTAAGGATGAATATTCGTCTATTCATCACCCAGGGCGGATGCCAATTATTATTGCTTATTCAAACCCCCTGGGCTGTTGTCTACAAACCGTCTCAACCCCACAAGGGGGTTGGTTAAGTTATACTGCAAAGCATTTCCCAGCAATGCTTTTATTTTAATCATCATACTCATAAGCAAAAAGAAACATCCGGCAATCCGGACAATACATTGTAGCGTAACAAGATGTCTTACCGGTGCAACATCCGTCGAAACTGCCGTCAATATGCTGTAAATTCTTACTACCACAAGCCTTGCAAGTTTTTCCATCCCAGTCGGGCACATCAGGAATTCGGGAGTTAGGCTCACTTCCGTCTTTTAGTTCCGGACCGACCCATGACGCTGACAAACCGTAATAACCGGAACGGTAAAATACTTGTTGGCGCTGATTATAAAAAATATAACGGCCGCAAGCTTCACATATATACTCATTAGCATGGTCCAACCATGATACGTCATGAGCATAAGGGCTGGTCTCAAACGTACTTCTGAATTTCAATCGCCCAATAACTCCGCAGTTAGGGCAAGTTTGTTCATCCCAGCAATCCGGATGGCCCTTATACATCTCCAATGGTCCAAAAGAACGCTGCCATATGTGTTTAGACGGACGTTTCGGTCTTTCGGAGATCGTCAGGATAATAAATTTACCTTTAATCTGTTCCATCTCTTTAATCAACTCGCACTCAAAAATTTAAATTGAAATTTCCAAATTACCGAAACCGAATCCGGCGTTACTAAGGTTATTTTAAAACTATCTTTGCCAACAACCGGCCAACACTTCTCGCCAAAATAACCTTCAACAAATTTGATTTGGTTTTGCTATAGTAAATGCAATCTTTATCAAGCCAGCTACGTTTTACCCAGTACTTATAGTCCAAGGAATCCTTATTATCATCCTTTTTATAATATTGTTGCTGGATCGCAAAGATCATCAACGCGAGAAAAGATGGTTTCAAACTGTTTGAAGATTGGTAGTGTTTTATTATCCTGTCTGCAATTTTAGAAATTTTGGCTTGATACCGCTTATTGAGTTCATCTAGTTCCATGAAAGCGTCGGTTATAAAGGTAGTTTGCCCGATGACTGAAAAACCCCAAGTTCTTAAAGCGTTGTTCATGGTCATCAGCGTATGATTGGTGGAGCCGATGCCGGATGTGCTTAAGACATAGGCGGCTTTGCCGAAGTACTCCGGCCGGTGGCAAACAAAGGCCATCCGATCAATCCAGTTTTTCATGACTCCGGTTACATCTTCCACATAAACCGGACTGGCCAGGATTATTACATCTGATGCAGCGATTTTTTCTTTAATTTGTAATAGGTCATCCTTTAATGGGCAAAATTGCTCGCCTTTATCAAAGCAGATCCGGCAACCCCGGCACATTTGAATATTTTGGTGGGCTAAATAGACCGTATTCACGGTGATTTCGTTATTGTTAGCCTGGGAACTAAGCTCATAATTCAACATATTTACTATATTTGCTGTATTGCCGTTTTTACGGTGACTGCCGATGATTACCAGTAGTTTCATCTAATGATACCCCCTATGCTAACAATACTGACTATATAATTACAACTTCCTCACTTGATACCGGTATAATTACATCCAATATTCTTTCTCTTTCAATAATTTCCCTTAAATCAGCCGGATTGATAGTCCAGCCGCAGTTGATCATATGATTGCCGATGATCGTATTAGGTTTCAATTTTTCTTTGAGCTCAATTAATTCCCAAACGTGATAATACTTACCGTATTGCTTGTCGATCTTACCTGATGCAATACTTTCATTCATTAAGCTTGCAATTATACAATCTATATTTTGCAGCGCTTGCTCATTTTCTTTTCTAATATAACTATCTCCGGTAATATATATTTTTTTATTCTCTATTTCAATTAAAAAACTGATATGTACATTGTGCCAACCTATGAAATGATCCGTGTTAAATACTTTAATAATGGTTTCCTTATCTTCGTATTGTTGCGGTTCATAATAATTGACCGGGTAATAAATTATTAAATTATTGGGATTGATAAATTTTGATTCAAAAATTGGATATGTTATGCTTGGCGGACCAATTACAATGTTATTGTTAGAAATGTTTCCCTTCAGCTTATCGCATAAAAAATGGTCGCTGTCATTATGGGTAAACAAGAGTAGGTCGTTTTCTTTTACTGGCGGAACTTCGTTAAAAGAATTAAATGCATCGATATATATTGTTCTTTCGTTACTTACTATTTTTACTGCACCAATTCCAAGCAATTGAATTTGAATCATCTTAAGCATCTCCATTCTACCGCCGAATTGAATATAGTTGTTCTACACAATATCAATATAATCAAATGGATTGTTTTTGATTTGTTTGATTATTAAACTCGCTTTCTTGAAATTTCCTTCTGCCCATCTGGTCGGCAAGCATTGTTTCCCAGTATTGTTTCGAGATCGTTTTCAAGTATTCTTTTCAGTTTCATTCGAATTCTCCCTGTAATTCATGTTTTATAAATCATCAATCCCTAATACTTTTTTCTCTTCGATGATTTTGAGTTCAGACACGGGAACTACCTTGGTATAGTAAGCTCTTTCAACCATCTCCATACCGCAAACTTCCGCTACAGCTCCCCGGTCGGTTGATATGCGAACTGTTTTTCCTTTACCGTTTACTTCAACTTTCTGCTTTTTATATATTGCATGGGACCTTATTTGATAGATCTCCTTGATCTCGCCATCTTCAATCCGCTTCTTAAAATCTGCGAATGTCATCACTTTAGTAAAATAGTTCGAATAATAATCCTCTCTTTGAAAACCATTTTTTAGATCATCCGGATCATTGGATATTATGACCATACTACCATCAATCTTGGTTATTCGCATTTCTTTAATATTTAAATTTATATAGGTGTCGTTTCGGATCTCATACTCCATCATAATACCTCGAGCGCTCCCTTCATGTACCAATAGTAATTACTTTTTCCTCGCACACTTATAGATCTCGCTTTCGATCCCTTCAATTATTACTGATATTGATTATTTTAATATTATTTGGTCAAAATGTTTATTCTCAAATTCATTCCACCATATTGCGGCATAATCATCTGCTACCGTATCGTAAGCTTTTTTGATGCTTTCTTTGGTATTCATTAACTTTTAATCCCCTTAATATAGCAAAGTACGATATCAACCGAACCTTGGATTCATTTTGAATGGTGAATCCCGGTGATTAAATTTGTCATTTATCATTATGGAGGTTTTGTTAGGATTTTTCAATTACCCATCAGAAAATAATAAGGGAAAAAGGCGGGGTATTTTTGGGGTAGCGCTTATAAAGAGTAAAGTGTGAAGGGAAAAATTAAAAAAACCTGAAGGTAAAAAATCAAAAACGATATTCGTAACATCTCCTCCCAGCCCTGAAACGGCTGGGCTGGGTGTATTAAAAAGCGTTCTAAAGGCCTTTAAGGCCTCGGTCTAAACTTCGAAGCAGAACCCAGCCCGGCTTGCCGGGGTTGAGAAGGTTTTAAAGCATAGCTGTGTTCCATGATGGAACGAAATCGTGAAGGACATGGAAGTCCGAGAACGATCAGGCCGTTTGAGGGCTGGGTGAACAGAATGAACATTCATCACCCAGGACAGGCGCTAGAAAGTTTGCCCTCTCATATCCCCTGGGCTGCTGCCTCCAAACCATCTCAACTCCACAAGGGGCTCCGTTAGACTCTCGGTTTTCCAAACAAAGGAAAAACCTAAAAAATATTGAATTATTTGTATTGGTGATTAATATGGCTCATTCTTATCAAGATCTTTACTATCATTTTATATGGACGCCTAAATACCGT
>JAEYRX010000035.1 GCA_023435225.1 Bacillota bacterium | reverse complement strand
CCGGAAAAGCTTTCAAACATTTCTATTAGTCGGATTTCAAATGTTTTCAATTTCAAACTTCAAACTTCACTCTTCACACTTTTAATCAAGGAGGCTTTTATATGCTTACTGATAGAGACACCGGCATCATAAAATTCATCTTCGACCGGATCTGCCAAATCGATGAAGAAATAATCCAATAAATCCTCGGGAATCCCCAAAAGCTTCATCAGAAATAATTGGCCCTGTTTCCTTACATTACTCATTTATATCGATGCCGAACTCCGGCCATTTTTCCCTGGGCATAGTCTGTTTCACTATTCGTTTTACCTTCCGGCATTCTTTATTCAGTTTTTTCATATGCCGGCGTTTTTGGAGTGATATTTCGCGCATCCGGGCCTGGTCAGCTTTTAAGTCAACAAAGGAACCAACCAACTCCCGGTATTTACATTCCATTTCGTTAACTAAATCGTTGTTCATAGTCAATTTGGCGATGATTACGTAGAAGATAATTATAAAAACCGGGTATCCGGCCATGCTAAGCCCGATTGCCTCCCGGAGACCGGATGGATTCTTTTTATAGTTCATTCTTTCTACCTCCATTCCGTAATCTAATTTCTATATTTTTCCGGAAAGTCCTTTGATGGTTCTAGAATTACGGCTAAAACTTATAGAAGAGATAAAATTGAAAAGGGTAAATGGTAAAGGGTAAAATAAAAGGAGGCCCGCAGGCCGGAAAGGATCTTAACCCATATTTCACACCGAAATCTCTTTAAATTAAGAAAGGAAAATCATTTTCCCACCCTGGACCCGTACACTTCAAAATTGTAGCTAAATATAGTTTTAAACTAAATCCAATAAATCCGTGTTAATCCCGTCTAATAAATGTTTTTACTTGCATTAGATAATTTTAAGAAATCTGTGTCCCCAGTTCTATTATTTAGGTTGTTTAAAGGATCTGCTTAATATAACACTTATTAAAATTGATAAAACGGATTTGAATAAGTAAGCGTTGCGTAAAAAAATATGGAAATGATTTAAAAATTGGTGTAATATTAGGGCGAAAGGCCATAATTTGGAGACGAATAAAAGAGTAATGATGAAACAAAGACTATTTAATCTTTGCATACTACTCCTACTTTTTTTAACTTTATTTAGCGCAGGTATAAACGCTAGTGAAAACAATTTAAATTTACTCATCGGACATTGGGAAGGTTTTGTTAAGTTAAAAGAAACAAAGCTAAATTTGCAGGTCGACTTTATGGTAAATAAATCACTTAGCGCCACTATAAGCTTACCGGATGAAGGTTTTATGTTTTTGCCGCTTAATAATATAAAATATGATTATCCTAAAGTATCTTTTGAACTCATAGAAGACAATAGTATGAATGATATTTTTGAAGGTACTTTGGAAGATGGAACAATTACCGGCCGATTTTCAAAAGGCCAATTAGTCGGGAGTTTCACTTTAAAGCTAATAAACCCCAAACCTTGGGATAAAGAGTCTTATTTCGGCAGTAAAAGATGGAGGTTCCCCTTTACCGAGTCGGCGGCTTTTAAAGAGATTTTGAGAAACCGCAGATCAATACCAACTAATGAAAACGAACTTACTGCCAAATTTAAAAATTTACTCTATCAATACTCCGATTTTAGCGAGGAATTACCGGAAGATGAACTATTGCCGACGGATTACAATCTGCCAGATTTATCCGGAGTATCCATATCGGTTGATGATGCAATGAAAGAAATTGATTTTTTATTTAAACTAATCAAATATGGTTATGGAGGCTATCAATTTTTCGGTGGAGATACTAAATTTCAGGAAGCTAAAGGCCGGGTTGAGCATGAAATACTAACCGATGCCAATGAAGGGAAAATTCTCTTAAATCAATATCTTACCATTATCACAAATCATTTGGATTTCATTCAAGACGGCCATTTTCGAATTGGCGGAGTCAACTTATGTAAAAAATATCAGTACTACACATCGCATAAGTATACATTTGTTAAAGATGATCAAGGTTTCTACTTAATGAGGGGAAATAAAAAGCGTTATTTGATTTCAGTTGACCAACAGGAACCAGCGAATTTTCTTAAGCTTTCACTTAATCCATCCGGAGAATTTGTTTTTAAATTAGGAATGGTGGCAGATAGTGAGAATAACATAATGGTTTTGGATTTAGTCTTTGATGACCAGTCGGAAGAACCAATTGTTTTATTGAAAGAAACCGCTGATTTTACTGAAGGGCTGGCATATAAGCATTATGAAATTGCCGGAATACCGGTGATTGAAAATCGCAGTCTGAACTTAACTCCAAAGAACAGTGAAAACTTGCGAAAATTTGTCTCCGAAGCCCACCTGTTTAAAAATAATAAAGTCATTATTTTGGATTTGCGCTCTAATACAGGGGGTAATTCGAAATTTGCTGCGGCTTGGTGCCGGTCTTTTTCCGTCAATCACGATGTTAAGGGAGAGCTCTTATGGGGGCAATTGGTGACCAATACGGCTTTAAAGTTAAGTATTAATTTGGTTGAATCAAACGATGGTCAAAGTATAGCTCAGGAAATGAAGGCCTCTATTCAAGATCTCAAATCGATGTCGGATGCCGCTTTTCCCGGATGGATTCAACCACACTTAGAGAAAGGTCAAAAAATTACCAATCGTAATTATATAGTGGTCTTGATTGATTCTTATACGGCATCGGCAGGGGAGATGTTCATAAATTACTTGAAACAAATGAAACAGGTTGTATTTATAGGAACTAATACCGCTGGAGCATTAATTGCCGGCGATGTTGGTTCTTGTCAATTACCATATTCAAAACTACCAATCTATTTTGGCAGAAGTTTTTCCCTGGGGACTGATCTTCAAAATCGCGATGGGATTGGATATTTTCCTGATATTTGGGTTAATCCGAATCAGGCTCTTGAATATGCTGTTAAATTTGTAAAGAGATATTTGCTTTAGGGAATAATATCCTGGAGTATATTGCCTGGCTGAAAGAGAAAAAAGGCTAATATGGTTAATACCAAACAGCACCATAATACATACTGTCCCTCTCCTCAACATTTAAAACCAACAAAAGAGTCAGGAGAGGGACCGGCACTTATATACTATGACCGACCAGGTATCAGGCAGGGTGAGGCGGCATAACATTCGGCAAATTCACCTAATTGTTTACTTCCAACCGGTTAAAGTTCTTCAAAAGCAACAAATATTCAATCCCCTTCGTCGCTTTCCACCAATTTTCACTAATTGCAAACTCTCTTTCATAAGCACCCCAGTTCCAAGGGATATTCCAGACGCCGTCTTGATTTCTATTATTCAAAATGAAGTCAAGTTCAGCCGCCATAACCTCCTCATTACCTTTATAGAAGATACTATTCGGAGAGTTTATAAATGCCGACGGTTTCCAACAATATCCGTTCCATTTGGAAGTGTCTTTTTCAATAAACATCCCGGCTTGCTCTCTAAGGGCTTTTTCAAGCTCGGAAGTATTGCCCAATTCCATGGCGTTTATTTCTATGATAGAGTTAAGTAAATAAAGGAAACACTCAACTTCGGCCTCTCTGGGAACGGACCTGTAAGGCTTCCCATCGGGTGTAACACCGTTAAGGTATTTATCTATTGCTTCTTTGGCTATAGTTGCCGCTTTGTTGTAGATAGCAGTACCTCTATCGGCGAAACGCAGAATAAATCCGGCCAGTTTGGCGGTGGGAGTATAGCCCCATTCCGCTTCAAAATTAGCGGAAAAACTCCACCAGGGGGCATGGGGATAATCATTATTGGAGCGGATCACCGCCGGCCAGTATTTCCCGGTAAACTCAGGCGTATTATCCAAATAGCGCAGGATGCCTTTGATTAATGGATGATTTTGCTCATGGAAACCGATCTCTTCCAGTATTCCGATAACAGTTGAAGTAGAAAAGGGCGAGGAATTGGGATTCCACGAATCCGCTTCCACGGTATTACCGAACCCACCATCATCATTTTGATAGGCTGACAGAGCGATAATAATATCTTCCCGGTTGCCGTTTTCAAAGTGATATTTCCATCGGGCAATATCCAACGGTCTGGCGTTACGATAGATCCAGTTTTTTATTTTGAGAAAATCTTCTTTTGGAAGTTTGGTAAGTTTATTCATAGCTCATCACCTCGGAGCCATTTTATATTGAAAAAATTAATTCGTGAAAAACCAAATTTATCCTGCATTTTACCCCATACATCGTATCTTGTCAATAGCAGAATATTTAAAAACATTAGCCGGATTCTGAAAGATAAAAAGCAACAAATCCAATACAATATTATTATTTAGAATAACATATTTCATTAATTGAGTAGAGAGGAGCTTAATTATGAGTTCAAAAGGAAAAGCTGGTTTTTCAGCCTATTTAATGACACCGCTGATGACCTTAATCGGGTTTACCATCGCTTCATTGGTCTTTATCTTCATTTTAAAAGAACCTTCTCCGGTTCCGGCCTTCATCATCTTTGCCGTAATCCAGATTACTTGTATGTCTCTGTTTGCGTTTTTACCACGGAGAGGAAGAACGGTTGCCCGGGTAACATCTATGTTCCTCATGGGGTCAATGCTCTTCTTTTTAGTCGGTATTATGGGGCGTACTAATCTCCAGTTGGAAGGGTTCTTTTTTTACCTGACCACCGGGACTTTAAGTGGAGTAATGGTCCACTTTATCATGGGAAAACTGATCGGACCGCTGGTTTTCAGCCGGAGTTGGTGCAGTTGGGGTTGTTGGACCGGAATGATCCTGGACCTTTTACCGTACCGGGAAAACATTACTTGGAGAAAGGGAACTGCTCCATTTATCAGATACGTTCATTTTCTAGTTTCATTGGCACTGGTGGCTGTCTTATTTTTCGGTTTTAAATACACTATTCTCCATACCGACCAAGCCGAATTGGCCAAAGGTATCGGAACTATGACCGAACTAACCTGGTTCCTGGTTGGTAATATCATCTATTATGTTATAGGAATAACTCTGGCTCTAATAATGAAGGACAACCGGGCTTTTTGCAAATATGTCTGTCCGCTGACGGTATTTTTAAGAACCGTCAACCGGATTACGCTGACCCGGATCAAGGGAGACCAGGAGAAATGTACCGACTGCGGCACTTGCGTCAGCAAATGTCCGATGGGTATCAGTATCAATAAGTATGTTCAATTGGGTGAACGGGTTAAGTCGACGGAATGTATTCTGTGTATGAATTGCGTGGCCGCTTGTCCGGAAGGGATTTTGAAAGCCTCTGTTGGACTCGATTTCGCCGCTAAAGATTATTTAAACGGACGGCTTGAAGTTACGGAATTGAGTCGGAGTGAGACCGGTCCTTTTAAAGAAACAGGTGGCAAAGTAAGCTGAAGAAGAAAAACCGCAATTAAACGCTATTTCAGCGATTGTTTGCTCATGATTCAACAGGTACTTTTTAGCCTTCTGGACCCGGAGATCAATTAAAAAATCGGTGGGGGAAAAACCGGTTTCTTCCTTGAATACTCTGGTAAATTGCGACGGTGAAAGATTTATATACTCCGCCATGTCTTCCACGGTGATTTTATTGGCAAACGCTTCGTTTAAATAATTAATCAGCTGATTAATCTCAATTTTTCGGCTGATTTTGCTATCCGGAGCTTTGATATCGTGGCAATGCCGGATCAACTGATGGGTAATCTCCAAAGTCAGAGCGTTTAAAAGCTCATCCCGGCCGGGCAGGTTTTCCCGATGCTCGGCCATAAATCTTTTAAGGGTATTTAAGATTGCTTCATTAGCCGGATAGAAGTCGCCTTTAAAAGTTACCGGCTGGTACTCTTGATAATGCTTAAATTCATTTTCATAAAAATCCCGGTCAATCAGGATCGCCAGGTAACTGCGGAATTGGTCTTCAATAATTTCTTCATGGGGGATATCCGGGGAAAAAGCGCAGATATTCGCCGCTTTTCCAAAAGGGGAGACTTTTTTTTGCCGGTAGATATTGATGGCAGCCGGTCCGCTGAAGTTGTATATAAATGAATAAGCCGGATGAGTATGGGAAGGAGTTACCGCATAGTCGCAATAATCAAGATAGGGGATAAAGATCCCCAAGCTTGGCGTGAGATACATCTCCACGTTTTTGAGCATCTTTTCCAAAACCGGCCCTGTTACTTGGCCGACCAGGTTTTGAATGATATTAAATTGCAAATTGCTGTTCATAGCTACTCAACTTCCGTAGTTAGAATTCGGTAAGTATCATAAAAATTATTTACTCATTTTTTCTCCATATTATTATCAAATCCTTTAATATCTCTATAAAAGCCAGGCCATTATAACAATTCCCCAAATAATATAAACATGGCAATCGTCAAATTGTTTGAAATTATTTCCCTTCCTTCTGGTTAATCTTAAATTGCAGCCATGCATTCTCCTTAGTTTAATTTGAAACGCCTAATTTCTCTGTAGCTGATCCGGAAGCAGTCGCCGCCGGATTAAATCCTTTTACAATCAGCCATACCGCCATCACCATTTCTTGTAGAGCTAGAGGGATAAGTAAGCATTTTGCACCACAAAAATATTCTGTTTTCCAGTGTTTTTAAGCAGGAATAAAGCAATTATTACTTGAAATTTAAGCCTCAAAAAAGGAAGAGCAGGTAACTTACATGAAAACTAGAAAAGCCTTCTATTTACTGTTAGTACTCATCTTAACTTTGTCAGGTTCGTCAATACCAAAGCTGTATATTGAAGCAGCTAAAAAGGATTCCTTGGCCCCAAATGAACTTGGCCGTATTATGATCCTGGAATACCATTTGATAGGCTATCCCGAAGCCGACTGGCGGCGGACCCCGGATAATTTCCGTCAGGACCTAACTATGCTTTATGAGAACGGTTATTACCCGGTTCCTTTGGATGATGTGGTTAGTGGCAACTTAAAAGTGCCTGCCGGGAAAACTCCGTTTGTCCTTACCTTTGATGATTCCAGCCAAGGGCAGTTCCGTTATTTAAAACAAGGAGATAAGCTGGTTATTGATCCCGACTGCGCGGTCGGTATCATGGAAGCTTTTAAAAAGAAACATCCTGACTTTCCATTAACGGCTACTTTTTATGTTTTACCCCAGATTAAAAAGGGACTGCGCTTATTTGGACAGGAGGAGTATATTAAAGAAAAACTGGAGTACCTGGTGTCTCATGGTTATGAAATCGGTAACCATACTTACTGGCACCAGAATTTAGGCAAGACCGACGATGAAGGGGTTCAAAAACAGATTGCCTTGGCGGTAAAAGATATCCAGTCGTATCTTCCCGGTTACAATGTCCATTCCTTGGCTTTGCCTTTGGGAGTGCATCCTAAAAACCGGGATTTGGAGCATGACGGTGTCTATCAAGGATTTAAATATCACAATGACTCCATTTTACTGGTAGGCTCCGGTACGGCTCCATCACCGTATTCAGTTGATTTTAATCCTTACAAATTGCAACGGATCCAAGCTGGAGATACGGCCTGGGGACCAAAGGCTTATATTAAAACACTGGCCAAAAATCCGTCATTAAGATATATCAGCGACGGAATTCCAGGCAAAATTACCATTCCGAACGGTATGAAATTAAAGCTAAATAAAAAGTTTATCAATAATCATAACTTTCAGGTGTCTGAATTTAAAATGCCGGGAGTGAATAAAACAAGCATATTGAAAAAATAAAAATAAAGAATTGGTATTTGTTTAGAGTTGTTTTTAAAAGAATTGTCTTTATAACAGGACAATTCTTTTTTTATTTTCATAATGGCTAATTAATACTACAATCAAAGGATTCTTATAAATTCTATAGACAATTATGGTAAGAAATATCAAGGGGCTTATTAATTCAGTAAAACGCCTACCGGCTAATAGAGGGCTAATCGGATGTTGTTAAGAAAAGTATGAAACTGAACTATATAAATACCGAATGGTGGCATTACCGATTACCGAATGGGAAAAAGTATCCTGTACTGATAGGTGAAATAAGGAGAAAGTTTTCCGCCTATCAACTTGAAGGGAATCATTACAAGTAACCTTTTTCCAAGAGGTATAAACTTCATGGCCTATAATTAAGAGTTCATCTGTTAATGTATAAGGTGGGTCATGAAAAAAATATTCCTTATTTTAAATTTGCTTTCTATGTTGATACTAGCTGGATGCGCCGGTTCCGGTTCATCAAATGTGTCATCGGAGAATAATCAAAAGAGTAGTGAAAACAAGCTATATATTGCAGCTTGGTACGCCACATATGATGCGGAACGAGGTCTACAGAGTTTCTCCAATAATATCCGGCTTTTTAACGAGATTAATCCGGTTTGGTACAATCTGAACCCGTCGTATCTCAATACCGGATCACCGCCATTTGTAGCTGATCTCCGGAATAAACCGCTGATTTTATCCCTGGCCAGATCCAACGGAGTAAAAGTGCTGCCGACAATTCAAAACTTTGGAGTATCCAACTTTGATCCCACAGTTATTCATAGTATTATCAACGACCCGGTTGCCCGTTCCGGACATGTGGCCGAGATTGTAAATCTAGTAGTAACCGAGGGTTATGATGGAATTGATATTGATTATGAAAACTTGGCCGCTAATGACTGTATAGCTTTTTCCGCCTTTATTACCGAGCTTGGTTACGCCCTTAAACAGCATCAAAAGCTGCTTTCGGTGACTGTATATGCTAAAACTTCACCCGGAGCAACCTGGGACGGTCCAGGAGCCCAAGATTGGGCGGTTTTAGCCCGAAGCGCCGATACCATCAAAATTATGGCTTACGATTATCATTGGGCATCTTTTCATGCCGGCCCAATTTCACCTATAGATTGGCTGCGGGATGTTTTAAATTATGCCGACAGTATTCCGGATTTAAAAGGAAAACTCATCGTAGGGTTGCCTTTTTACGGACTTGATTGGGGAATCGGTACGGCTAAAGAAGTAATGTATCAGGATGTATCGGAGATTTTAAACCGGTATGCTCCCTCAAATTATAACCGGTATAATACCGACCACTCGGCTAATCCAATCTGCGGATATTATTCAAATAATGTCGAGTTGCATTTTGATTATTCATTGAACGGGACCAGCCATACGGTATATTTTCAAGATGTTGAAGCCACTAAGAAACGCTTGAGTTTAATAAACCAACACCGGCAGACGGTTAAAGGTGTTACTTTCTGGCATCTGGGCGGAGAGGACTATCGGATTTGGGATGAGTTAGGGAAGTATAAATAAGATAACCATACCCCTACAAAGAGATTAGATGGATGTTACAGATAAAGGCTGAATCAAAACCAGCAAAGATAGAGCGATTTCCCTTTTTAGGGCTAGGTCGCTTTTTTCTTTATTGAGGTTTTCAAAATAAAAATTTGAATACAAAAAAACCTTTGTTAATTAAATACTAATAAACGTGAAGTAACCTTTACCAGCCAAAACATAAATGATATGATTTAAAGGATTTTCATATATTATGCAATTTCATAATTACTTTCAGTAAAAATTCAAATACAATATATAGTGAAATTTTTCTTTCGCCTATCAATATATTGTATTTGAATGATTTTGGAATTATGAAAATTGCTCAGAGCTATGAACAACAGGAAACAGGTGATTTTATGAAGATTGTAGTGGATTCTCACACACATAGTGTAGCCAGCGGCCACGCTTATAGTACAATCCAGGAGATGGCTAAAGAAGCGCCGGTAAATGGGATTGAGATGTTTGTCCTTACCGATCACGGGCCGGCAATGAAGGGAGCTCCTTATTTATATCATTTTGGTAATTTACGGACCATCCCCAAAGAATTATACGGAGTCAAAATTCTTAAGGGAGTGGAAGCCAATATCATCAGTTATTCGGGTGAGCTCGATATGCCGGAACAGTATTTACGGTTGCTGGACTTTGTATTGGTTAGTTTCCACGACATTTGCATAACCCCGGTTTCTATGGAGGAACATACTAATGCAATAATAAATCTATTAAAGAACCCATATGTGGATGCCATTGGCCATTCCGGAAATCCGCAGTTCCCTATCGATATTGATAAAATGGTTTTGGCGGCCAAAGAATACAATAAAATGATTGAGATTAACAACCATTCATTTTATGTCCGCAAAGGTAGTGATGATAATTGCCGGGCAATTGCCCTTAAATGCAAAGAACATGGAGTAAAGATTGTTTGTGGGAGCGATGCCCACATCAGTTTCGATATCGGCCATTTTGATAAGGTTAAGGAAGTCCTGACCAGGATTGAGATGCCGGAGGATTTGGTCCTTAGCAGTTCCGTTAAGGGTTTTGAGGCATACCTGAAGCAGAGGAAAGAGAGAATTAAGGCGACCTAATATTTAGAAGGAGTCAGGAGACAGAATTCAGGAGTCAGGAGAATTTTTGTAGTCAAAATTTTTAGGTTTTATACTGTCTCCTGACTCCTGGCTCCTGTTTACTCTAGTAGAAATGGAGCATTCATGGAACAAGTATCTTTATTAAAAGTTGATTCATATTCCGGTAATCTTCGGGAACAGTTGGTTCGACTATTGGAACCGCTGGGGGGATTAAATTATTTTTGCCGGAGTGGAGATAAGGTCTTACTGAAACCAAATTTCATCATGGCCCGTTCGGTGGAAAGCGCAGCCACTACTCATCCGGCTATAATTTTAAATCTGGCGATGCTTCTCAAGGATAATGGTTGTACTGTAGCAGTCGGCGACAGTCCCGGTTTGGGAAGCGCTACGGGAGTTGTAAATAGGTTGGGATTAACTGCTGATTTAAAGAAATTGGGAGTTAAGGTAGTGGAACTGGAAACCCCGGTTCCGGTAAACCTGGAACGTTCCGCCATATTTGAACCACGGTATAAATCTCTGGAACTGGCTAAAGAATTGGAGCAGTTTGACCGGATTATCAATTTGCCGAAATTAAAAACCCACGGCCAAATGGGCCTAACTTTAGCTACTAAAAATCTCTATGGTTGTGTGGCCGGTCCCGCAAAAGGACAATGGCATTTTAACATTGGAAATGATCCGGAGCTGTTTGGCAGGTTATTAGTAGAAATAGCTTTATCAGTAAAGGCCAACCTCCATATTATTGATGGAGTTATTGGGATGGATGGTAATGGTCCCACCAACGGCCGACCTCGAAATTTAGGACTGCTGTTGGCTGGGACAAATCCGATCGCGGTGGATCGGGTAGTAGTAGAAATGATTAATGAAAAACCGGAAAATTTCCCCATTTTTCCTGCAGCCGCAGAAATGAAAATCCCGGGAGTGAATATTAAAGAGATTAAAATTGCAGGAGATTCACTAGATTCTCTTAAAGTGACTGATTTTGAAATACCGGCTTTCAAACACGTAAATTTCTTTAAAAACAAGATTTTTAATCAGTTTTTAGCCAAAGTCTTCAAACAACATTTGATACTTAATAAAAAACTCTGTACCCAATGCCGCAAATGTGAAACTCAATGTCCGGCTAAAGCTATTTCATTTAACAGCCGGATTCAAATTAATAACAAAAACTGTATCCGGTGTTGTTGTTGTCAGGAAATGTGCCCGACCGGAGCTTTATCGGTAAAAACCCCTTTTATCATAAAAATATTGCGTAGACTTATGTAATTGAATTAATTGTCCAATTTACGGATAAAACCAATAATCAGTTCCCGAAGGTTCTTATTTGATTCGGCTGAATCCAATGGATTGGTAACTGAAATAGCCTTTAGTTTTCGCAGCTTTAAAGAGTAAGAAGCACTAACTTCACTCAACTTAATTGTCTGTACGGGAACCCCTTTTTCCCGGGCTACCTCCATGAAGGATTCAACTAGGAAGGGGTCGGTTTGTAACGGAAATAGCAATCCGTCGGTGGTTACCAGATTGATTCGTTTATCAGCCCAGTCAACCAAGTTAACGACATATTTTAATTCGGGATTACCCTTAAGACGTTTAGGCAATCCGTCTATCCCGGAATTTAGTGAATTGGTTCCGGTAAAACAAAAGGTTATTGAAGTAGTATTAACACCGGCTTTGGCTAAAATTGCGCTTACTTCCAACAACAGGGAACAATTTGAGAGAACACCGGAAGCAGGGGCCTCTTTAATCGGAATATTTAGAATTACAATAATCAAAATAGGAATCAAGGTTAGTAAGGTAAATAAGACCGATCGGTGATAGGCGCTAAAAATAAGCATAAGATAAAAAGCCAGCCCACATAGCCAAACTAGGCTAATGAAAAAACGGCTATGCTGTTTAAAAGGATGTTCGGCAAAGTTATCAGTTACCAAGCCGGTGAGGAAGACAATTTTTTGTGATTCTTTACTCCGGGCCGGGATGTTTAAATGGATATTCTCCGCTCGTCCGGGTCTTATCTTCGCTAAAGTCGGACGGAATGGTTCTTTCAGCAGTAGCAACCAGAATAAACCTGCCATAATCAAGCCAACAATGGGACTAAAGTAAGCCATAACCATACTTAAAAGACTTCCCAGCACATAACCCCAAATACTTGTTTGTAAGGAATAAACGGATATTTTCTGAGTTTCAGCCGTAAAACCTAGAGCAGCAATCTGGTTCTTAACAATTTCGGCAGTAGCGGCAGCGCCGGCAGAACCGGGTAAACGCTGTGGATATTCTTTTTCCAGTTGGTGAAAGATTTCGCTGATATTCATTTAAAACTCCTTTGATACTTTAAAATAAACTGATATATACAACTTTCGCACCCATATTTAAATGCAGTAAAATCAATAGTTTATGGGTATCAAATTTTGAAAAATCGTTAAATCGTTCGATATTTCAAAAATTGATTTTAATTGATATGACTTTACCGCGAGGTATTTTTGAGGCGCGAAAGTTGAATTATATATTTATTGGTATTCGACTGTTAAAATAAAATCTCCTACTATTATTAGAAATTCATTTAAAAACAGACGAATAACCAAAATCATACTTTTGGATGGAGTTTATTGCTTTTTAAGGACTTTAATAATTTAAAATTTAACATTCTTTCTGAGCTTGTCATTATGGAAGCGCTGATTAATTAAAAATCTACCGATTTTGCGCTTCGCAAAATGCTTAATGCCGCATATTTGCTCGCGTAAAATCGGATTAATCAGCGCTTCCTTATATATGTATCTGAAACTTAAATTAAGGTAATATGAAACTCCCTTAGTAAAGGATTTACTCATTAAAAAGCGAATTAATTATTTTGATATTTATTTATGGAGGCTGGGTTTTGATTATTTTAGGGGTTGATCCGGGTACGGCGATAACTGGATATGGTTTGGTTTCTTACGAGGGGAATCATTTAAAAAAAATTGGGTTTGGGGTTATTAGGACCACTCCCGATTTACCACTTGCCGGTCGATTAAGCCGTATTTATAATGAGTTATCCCGGGTAATTAGTGAATATAGACCGGAAGCAATTGCGATTGAAGAATTGTTTTTCAATAAAAACGTCCGGACTGCTTTGGCGGTGGGACAAGCCCGTGGAGTAGTATTGTTGGCATCCGCTTTGGCAGGGTATGAGGTGGCTGAGTATACTCCTTTACAAGTGAAAATGGCGGTTACCGGCTACGGGAGAGCCGAAAAAGCCCAGATCCAGGAGATGGTCCGGGTATTGCTTTGCTTGAAGGAGATACCCAAGCCGGATGATGCAGCTGATGCTCTGGCGATAGCTATTTGTCATGCTCACTCGTTTAAGGTACAAAGATCCGGGGCGCAGAGTTAGAGGTAAGGAGATTAGGAGCCGGCATTTTAAAGCTAGGAGTTAGTGGTTAGAAGTCAGAAGTCTAAAGAGTTAGTAATAAAAGGGTTTAGAAGTTTCGGTCTTAATAACTTCAGAGCATTAACTGGAAAAATCCTGACTACTGGCTCCTGACTCCTGATAACTGTAATGAGGGGGTTCAAAATGATCGCGACATTGACCGGGCAAGTGGCGGAGGTTACCGGAGATAGTTGTATAATAGACGTAGCTGGAGTTGGATATAAGGTATTTATGCCTTTATCAGCCTTAGAAGTGCTGAGCCGTACCACTGAACCGGTTAAAATTTATACCCACTTTCATCTCCGTGAGGATGGGGCTAGTTTGTTTGGATTTTTAACCCCATCCGATAAAAGTATTTTTGAAAAGGTAATCGGGGTCTCCGGAATCGGTCCTAAAACAGCCCTGGCTTTATTAGGGGCACTTTCCGGGGAACGGTTCCGGGAGGCAATTCAGACTGAGGACCACCGGCTGCTGACTAATGTTCCCGGAATTGGATTAAAAACCGCTCAACGGCTGATATTGGAGTTAAAAGGAAAGTTACCCGGAGTTGTCGGTGGTTCGGAAACAGGTTCCAAACTTCAACCGGTAATTCAGAATCGGAGCAGTGATGCAGTTGATGCTTTGGTTTCGTTGGGCTATCCGCAACGGGATGCGGTTAATGTTGTAGAGACCATACTGGCAGAGAATAAAGGGTTAACTATACCGGAGATCGTGCGAATGGCCCTGAAAAATTTAGGAAGAAAGTGAAATCAGCTCAATGGAAGAAGAACGGATCATAAGCGGAGTTAAACAAGAGGAAGATTTCGAGGCTGAGGTTAGTTTAAGACCACGGCGGTTTGCGGAATATATCGGGCAGGAGCGGGTAAAGGAAAACCTGGAGATATTTATTCAGGCCGCTAAAGCCAGGCGCGAATCGTTGGATCATGTTTTGCTTTATGGCCCGCCGGGTTTAGGAAAAACATCTTTAGCCCATATTATAGCTAATGAATTAAATGTCCACATTCGGATAACATCCGGTCCGGCAGTGGAACGTCCGGCTGATCTGGCGGCGATCCTTACCAACCTCGAGCCGAATGACGTATTGTTCATCGATGAAGTACACCGGTTAAACAGGAGCGTGGAGGAGATCCTCTACCCGGCTATGGAGGATTTTGCCTTGGATATTATCATTGGAAAAGGACCCAGCGCCCGGTCGGTCAGGATTGATTTGCCCAAATTTACTTTAGTGGGAGCAACCACCAGGGCCGGTTCGTTAACTTCGCCGCTTCGTGATCGGTTTGGGATTATCAGCAGGTTGGAGTTTTATAATGCCGAGTCTTTGCATCAAATTGTGGTTCGCTCAGCCAATATTCTCGGAATAACGGTTGAAAAATCAGGAGCGGACGAGATTGCCCGGCGTTCCAGGGGAACTCCCCGGATTGCCAATCGGTTATTAAAACGGGTAAGGGATTTTGCCCAGATAAAAGCATCCGGTATAATCACCGCTAAAGTAGCCGATCAGGCTCTGGATTTATTGGAAGTTGACCAATTGGGTTTGGACCGTTTGGACCGGATGGTTCTGGCAACGATTATCGATAAGTTTGACGGTGGCCCGGTCGGTCTTGATACTATAGCTGCTTCTATCAGTGAAGAGTCCGAAACAATTGAGGATGTATGTGAACCGTTTTTATTGCAGATTGGTTTTATCAACCGTACCCCCCGGGGGAGAATAGCTACCCGCCTAGCTTATGAGCATCTAGGCCGTAAATTTAGGACTTGCCCTCAACAACCAAAAAACCCTGAGCAGGATGGATTATTTTAAGCACAGGGAATAGCAATGAGGCGAGAGCATTAAGAAGCGAGAGACAGTAGTTTAGGAGTCAAGAGCCAGGAGTGTAAGCAAAATATGATAGCTTAAGAGAAGAAATTAGTATAACGTTTTTAAGGGTTCGAAGCATTTACTCACTTCTCCTGACTACTGGCTCCTGAAAACTATAAGTTAAGGAGTAAAATGAATGCAAATCCTATTGCATGCATGTTGCGGTCCATGTTCCTGTTATTCAACCAAAAAAATTACTGCCGACGGACTGCAACCGACGCTCTTTTTTTATAATCCCAATATCCATCCGTATCAGGAGTTTTTACAGCGTCGTGACGGGTTGCGTCAGTTAGCCCAGATCCGTAACTTACCGCTTATTGAAGAACCCGGATATGAGATGGAACATTTTCTGATGAACGTAGCGGCTGAACCAACCAAGCGTTGTGAATTTTGTTACCGGAACCGCTTGACTAAAACGGCTGATAAAGCAAAAGAACTAGGGTTGCCTCTTTTTGGAACCACTTTGTTGATAAGTCCATACCAAAACCGGGACCGGATCGTTGCTATCGGCAGGGAGTTAGCTGAGGATAGAGGGTTACGGTTTTATGATGAGGATCTCCGCCCCGGTTTTCGTGAAAGCCAACAAACAGCTAAAGAACTAGGTCTGTACCGGCAAAAGTATTGCGGTTGTATTTATAGCGAGAAGGAAAGGTATTATAAAGATAGGCAATAGGCAACAGGCATTAGGCATTAGTTGTTAAAGCTATGTAGATATTATTTCTCGAATGTTGGATGATTTGTGTTTTTAATCTATTGCCTAATGCCTAATGCCTGATGTATTGGGGGCATTCTTAAATGAGTGAATTTTCCGGGATGGGAAAAGTTTTAATGGTGGTTGGGTTGTTGCTGGTGGCCGTTGGAGCGGTTATTTGGTTGGGAGGAAAAATCCCGGGGATTGGACGGCTGCCGGGAGATATTTTTATAAAAAAAGGGAATTTTAGTTTTTATTTTCCCATCGTTACCTGCATCATCATCAGTATAGTTCTTTCATTAATTTTATCGTTATTTGGGAGAAAGTAAATGGCCCTTTACCGGACGAAGGCAATTGTTTTAAGAACCAGAAATTTCGGTGAAGCCGACCGGATTTTGGTCCTTTTCAGCGAGGAATTCGGCAAATTTGAGGCGGTAGTAAAGGGCGCCCGCCGTCAACGAAGCCGGTTTTTAGGAAATACCCTGGCTTTCAGTTATATCCAAACCATGCTTTTTACCGGAAAAAACTTAGATACTTTAAGTCAGGCGGAGTTAATTCTATCTTTTACAAAACTCCGTGAAGATTTAATAAAACTGGCTTATGCCGGCTTTTGGGCCGAGTTGGTTGACGCTTTTATTCCGGAGCGTCAAGAAGCCCGGGAAGTTTTTCGTTTTTTGCTGGCTGCTTTTATCGTGTTGGAGAAGACCGCTGATCCTATGCTTTTAAACCTGGCTTTTGAAGTCAGGCTTTTACATTATTTGGGTTATCAACCACAGCTGGAGGTTTGTACCCATTGTGGAGGTTCACTGGACCAAAAATCCTGGTTTTCAGCTGAAGCAGGTGGAGCACTCTGCTCCGGATGCCGGGGAAGATACCGGGATGTTTTGGAGACTGACTCCAATAGTTTGAAAGTTATTGCAGAACTTGGAGAGGCCGATCTCCGGGAGTTGGATAGTTTATACATTGAAACCGGGAGTATTCAAATTATTCAAAAAGTACTCCGAAGCTTTATTGAAACCAGATTGGATCATCCTTTAAAATCCCAGGTTTTTTTAGATAATATCTCCAGTTGATTGGTTAGGGAAGCGCTGATTAATTAAATAAGTGACGATTTTGTGCTTCGTAAAATGCCTAATACCGCATATTTGCTTGCACAAAATCGGATTAATCAGCGCTTCCTTAGATAATTGTTTTCAAATTCCTTGGGAATATACCGGACGATCTTCGGGAAATCTATATTGGAATATATGTTGTCTAAAATGCTTGATAATTTAATCTTAAAATTTATTGTAACATATGAGAAGAGGAGTGATCTGAGTGGAAAATATTGAAAAAATAGATGCCGTCAGAGAACGGATGGACGTTTCCTATGAGGAGGCTAAACAAGCTTTAGAGGCGACCAATTGGGATGTAATAGAAGCAATTATTAAAATAGAGCAGGATGAAAAAAGCCGGAAAGAGGAAGTTTTTGTCCGCGGTAGTGAACTGGTAGAGAAAGTTAAGGAGATTGTTCGTAAGGGGAATATAAACCGTTTAAAAGTCAAACAGGATGATAAGATCCTAGTAGAAATCCCGGTAACCGCCGGAGTAGTTGGAGCGCTCCTGGCTCCTCAATTAGCCATCATCGGAGCTATCGCGGCTTTAGTCGGAAAATGTACGGTGGAAATCGAACGAATTGATGCCGAGGTTTATCATTAATTCAGGCAATAGGCAATAGGTATTAGACATATTATATAATTGAAATATCTATCCATATTTTTTTACTTTTGCCTATTGCCTTATGCCTAGTGCCTATTACAACGGATTCTGCAAAGTATCAACCGGGGCATAATCGTCAGTGAGCAAGGGGACATCTTTTAACCAATTCTTGGGCTGGATGAGTTTATCTTTAACCAGCATTTTGGAATATTGCTGGACATTCTCGCTGATTATTTTTTGCTGAGAAAGATTCTGCGCTTGCCTTTGCCATTCCCGGCCGTCCCATTTAACAGTGTTCATTGTCGCTATTAGTATTACATTGACATTGATGTTTTTCTCAGTTTCATTCCAACCTCCAACCGGAAATAAATAAGTTTCCGGGAATACCGCCTTAAAAGTTCTAGTCATTGATCGTAATAAAATACTCCCTGGTCCATCATAAGCTCCGATAATATTGGAGACAACTACCCCGTCCTTGGCCAAAATTTTACGAACCGACTGTAAAAATTCATACGTAGTCAGGTGGAACGGGATGGAAGTGGCATTGTAGGCGTCAATGATTATGATATCATAAGGAGTCAGCTTATCAGCGCAAATCTTCCGGGCGGCTTTTTCCACAAATAACCGGCCATCCTGGACGGTAATATGTAATTTAGGGTCGGAAGGTATTCGGAAATATTTTTTAGCGACTTTAACCACCTCCGGATCTATCTCTACAATATCAATAGTCTCCAGAGTCTGATAGTCATTAAAAAACTTATACGGCGCCAGACCGCCTCCCAAACCGATAAAGAGAGCTTTTACAGGTTGGGGGTGGGCAACTACCCCTAAGTGAAGGTATGAAGTATAATCAAATAACATATTCAAAGGTTTTTTTAAGTCGATAGCGCTTTGATATGAATTGTCGAAATGGAGAATTCGTTGCTGCTCTTCCTCTTTAACCAGGATGTGATGGTATAATGAGTCGCGTTCATATAGAGTATATTTATCCATTCCCGTAAACGATTTTACAATCCAAAGAAGACTTAACAACACTAATGCCAGAATAGTAAAAAAAATAGCCCTGTTTAAATAATAGGGGGCTATTTGAACCGAAGCAGTATTATCATTAGTTGGAATCAAATTTTGGACATATTTGGCATAGCAAAGGATGAAACTTGCCAGCAGAAACAATACCAGACCAAGAGAATGAATTATATTGCTGACTCCCATAATCGGAATCAAGAAGAAGGAAGTAATTAACGTTCCAACAATACTTCCGGCGCTAGAAATTGCGGAGAGACGACCGGCAGTATATCCGATAGTAGTTAAGTTGCGGCCGGCCAATTTAATACCATAAGGGGAGATAGTAGCTAATAAGATGCCGGGAATAAAAAAGAAATAAAGCGAGGCAAAAAGCGGACCGGTTCTAGGACCTAATCCACTGCAAAAATAATTGACCGGAGGAGCCCAGAATGGCAGAAATCCTATGGTTAATCCAGCGACAGTTAGAATAACTCCCATAACTGCTAAATTTGGATACCGATCAGCGATCCGCCCTCCATAGTAATAACCCAATGTAAGCGCAGCCATTACTACTATAATCAAAGCGCCCCATACATAAATAGAACTGCCGAAAGTAGGAGCCAACAATCGGCTACCGGCCATTTCCAAGGACATTAAAACAGCTCCGCTCAAAAATACGATAAAGTATAACATCTTTCATCCCCCATTCACGAAAAGAATGTTCGCTGTTTTCTGGAAAAATCCTATGTATTAAGGTGCATTTTTTATTTTGACAAACCTTTTATAAGAACATAAAATAAAAATAAATTATTGCCAAAGAGATACAGAGACTCAAAGCATTTGTATAGAACAGGAGCTGTAAAAATGGCGGAGGTCCGATATTACCGCGACCCGGAATTACCGGTTTTTGAGATTAAAAGTTGTTGTTCAAAGGTTCATGCTTCCAGGAAACATGCCCACGATGAGTTTTCAATCGGAGTTGTGGTACAAGGAGATAGCCTGGTAAATGGAACCGGCCGGGATTTTACGGTGACGACCGGTTCCATAATTATTATTCCGCCGGAGATAGTACATCAGTGTAATCCGGAGAACATTAATAAATGGCAATTTGAAATGCTGTTTCTTAAAAAGGAATGGGTATTTTCATGGTTGGATGAGATCCCCCCTGACTTTTCCATTTCTGCTAAGACCCTAAATTCTAGGGATTATGCCCGGGCTACTCGTTTATTCGACTTATTGCGAAAGGAAAAGTATGAGCTGGAAAAAGAGGCTTTTTTAATCACGGAGTTAACACATTTCTTTGACTTTGAAAACTACTTTCAGCAAAAGCCTTATTTGTTAGTCTGGAAAAATTCTATGCAAATAGTTCGTGATTACTTGGAGGCTAATTTTTTAGAAAAGATTAGCCTGGATGAGTTAGCCTCCATATCCGGATTGAGTAAGTACCATTTACTACGTAATTTTAAGAAGACTTATCTGACTTCTCCCCATGCTTATCAAACAATGCTCCGGATAAATTATGCTAAGCAAATGTTAAAAGAGAATAGTTCCGAGCCAATTACTACGATTGCTCAGGAAGCCGGTTTTTATGACCAAAGCCATTTTATAAAGACTTTTAAACTGTATTATGGGACTACCCCTTGGGGTTACCGGATTGGGTAGCATTTTTTGAAAGCCTCATTTTAGTACAGTTTATATATATACTTTAATTTTAAATAAAGCGCAATTTTTTACTAGGCCTTTCCTTCAAAACAAGTCATAATGAATTTTGAGTTTTTGCACTATGTATTGAGGAGAGGTCATATGAAAAATCGAATACTTTTTGGACATTTACTAACTTTAGTTACCATTATCATCTGGGGAACCACTTTTGTCTCCACCAAAATCCTGCTCCGGGAGTTTAACCCGGTAGAAATCTTATTCTATCGCTTCCTAATCGCTTTTTTATTATTATGGATAATCTATCCCAAGTCAATCAAAGTCAATAATCTACGGGAAGAGCT
This sequence comes from Bacillota bacterium, assembly GCA_023435225.1. Lineage (GTDB taxonomy): Bacteria > Bacillota > UBA4882 > UBA8346 > UBA8346 > UBA8346. Next base: position 13,835 of record JAEYRX010000035.1, on the reverse strand, counting down.
TCTATTTTTGGGGTTGGGTTTGTCCGGAATAACCCTCTATTTTCTGGTTGAAAATATTGCCCTTCAATTTACACTGGCCGCCAATGTTGGTTTGTTAATCTCGGCCGCCCCGATTTTAACAGCAACAGCTGCTCATTTTACTACTCCTGATGAAAAATTTAAACAAAACTTATTAATTGGTTTTCTAGCTGCCTTTGTTGGAATTTTTCTGGTCATTTTTAATGGAAAATTCGTTTTGAAGATAAACCCCTTAGGCGACTTTCTAGCGCTATTGGCCTCAATTGTCTGGGCTGTTTACTCTGTTCTTTTGAAAAAAGTAAACCAAGCCTACCACCCGGTGTTTATCGTCAGGAAAACTTTTTTTTACGGTCTTTTGACAATTTGGCCGTTATTATTACTATTTAAAGCCGATTTTAGGCCGGAACACAGTATGGCGTGGACGACAATTTTAAATATTTTATTTTTAGGTATCTTTGCTTCGGCCCTTTGTTTTGTAATGTGGAATCAAGCAGTGAAATTAATCGGTGTAGTTAAAACCAGCAACTATATTTATCTGGTTCCACTAATTACCATGATTACTTCGATAATAATACTTCATGAAAAAGTAAACTGGCTGATGATATTGGGTGGAGTTCTAATCTTCGGTGGAGTTTATATTGCCGAGCATGGATTGAAAGTTAAGGTAATAGCTGACAGGAAACAAGTAACAGCTTCGACTCAAAGGGAGTAATACGCATTTGGGGATTACCAGTATAAACATACCGGTATTAGCGGCTGCAGGTGAAGATATTAAAGCGTTAAGAGAACGGCTCTTAGCGAATAACTATGATAATGTAACGGTTATTGATTTTAATCATCCGGCTCAACTATCAAAAGATTATGAAGATTACACTAAATCTTTAAGAAGAATATCAAGTAAGGACCTTCGTTACCTGGGGATTTGCTTTATATGGTGAGGATAAAGAGATTAATTAACTGACCGGGAATCTAAAATTACTACGATAAAATAATTACTTGGACCAGTTTTGCAATTCAATATAATTTCCTTCCGGGTCTGCGGTATAAACAACAGTTAACTTACCAAGTCCGGTAAATTCGGTAGTAACTACATCTCCTAATTGAGTTCCGCCATGCCGGAGGAGTATTTCCAAAACTTTTGATACTGAATCCACATGAAAGGCAAGATGGCCGAAACCTTGTGTATTGATACCTTCGACATTCACATGATAATCAGCTGGTTGATATTGAAAGATTTCTAGAGTTGGTCCATTTTCGCAACCCGGAAGCCGGAGATGGATCCCGTCAATAGTTACATTTTGAAGGGTGGTCATTTGATCGACCCAAGCGCCGTGTAAATGGCGTTCCGGATAGACAGGTTCACAGCCGAAAGTTTTAATATAAAAATCAGCTAAACGTTTCCAGTCTTTAGCAATAAGGTTGGTGTGGACGTAGCGAATTTTGTTACTTATCAATGGTAGCTCCTAATTGGTTATTACACTTTCCTTCATAGTTCATGAGGATAATTGAATCATTTCTGTAAAAGCCGTTTTTAACATAAAAATTTTCAGCCGGTAAATCTTTGCCCGTTATTAAGACGAAGTTGTCGATTCCAACATTTTTAAGATAATCTTTAACAAAACCGATTAATTTTGTTCCTACACCCTCGCCTTGAATAACAGGGTCTACATACATTTCATCGATTTGAAATTCCGGCGCCCGCCAATAGGAGCGTTTATGTCCGAAACAGACTCCGACAATCCTATTTTTTTCAATAGCGACAAAACCTTTAAACATGGGATTGACGGTAAACTCACCTAAATACTTTTTGACGGTATCAATTGATTCCCACTTATCATACCATGGCTCACCGGAGAAAACTTTTAGAAATAGCTTAGCGCAATCGTTGAAGTCGGGTTCTTGAAATTTACGGAGTTCGATCATTTTTACCTCCGAAAAGAACATATTTATATTCAACTTTTTTAGCTAAACTTCTTTTTTTTAAGATGAAGTGAAGGAGAGTATTTTTATTCATCGCCATTTAAAATCTGTTTTATCCGGATGGAGGTATCTTGAATATTATTAGCAGCTGCAAAGACTTTTTTAACGGTATTTACTTGATCCTTAACCATTGATACCACCGATTCGCTATCAGTAGCAAATTTTTCACTAATTTCGGCGATTAATTGAGTTGTTCTGGTTACCTCGGAAGTGTAGGCGGCTTGCATTTTGGTTAACTCGGTAGCTTTATCGGTAAAACGGAAATTCTCACCGGACTTTTCCCGGATCTCATCCAATTTGCCGCCGGCTTCCAGAACTTTATTACCGCTTAATTCGACCATTTTATAAAAATCACTGATTAGTTGAGTGGTTTTGTTTAGAGAAATATTGATATCTTTTATCTGATTATTTAACTGGTCCACCGAAAAAGTAGTATTATCGGCCAAACTACGGATTTCCTGCGCCACAACGGTAAAACTCTGCCCGTATTTACTGGCTTTAATCGCTTCAATATTTGCATTAAGAGCAAGTACTTTTGTCTGACGGCTAATGGAGTTTAATAAACCTAATATTTTTTGGATAGGCTCCGAACGCTGGTTTAAATCAAAACTTAGCTGATATAATTCACCGGCAAAGTTATTGACCTGAACCAAAAAATCCAAAGTTTGCCGGACGGCAAATTGACCGTTTTCAGCCGCTTCGGCTGATTCAATCGCTATCTGTTTAGCGCTGGTAACTGAATTAGCCGCTTCCTGAGAACTGGAGGAGACTTTTCGCATGATTTGGGCTATATTTACGGCGCTGGCTGTTTGAACTTCCATTTCTCCCTGAATTGCTTCGATTAAATTGGCGACTTTCTCTAGGTTAGCATTGACTGTTCCCGAAGAATCCAGTAATTCACTACTAACTTCATCAAGAACAGCGGTTGCTTCTTTCGCTGACTTGATTATTTGTATTATACTGGTTTGAGCTTGATTGGCAGCTTCACCCAATTGATAAATTTCAGTAAGGGAAGTGTTATCGGTAAACCAAAACGTTTTTATATCGCTAACTATTGTAGTTTGCTTAAAAGCCTGATAAAGCTTAACTAGTGGATTGGTAATTCGTTTAGCTGTAATATAAGCTACTAATAGAGTTATTCCAAGCAAAAAAAGTGTAATGATTGATATATATAAGGCTAGTTGCAACAGATTCAATTTAGGGGTAAAAGTTAGAAGATAGAAGATAGTAACTCCGGTAACTATTATAGAACAGAAAACCAGAGAAGTTAATATTAAGGCAAGGTATTTTGATAAACTTATTTTATCGTCATTTTTATTTTTCATTTAAATAGTCACCGAGGTTTCGTCAAAAAGTATGTCTCAAGCAGTATATTCGGTAATAAATAGTAAAATCCTGCCATTAAGTATTAATTCTTTTAAAAACCGCTATTTCATTTTATCCCATAAATCTCTTGTAAAATTACCGGAAGCTACACTTGCAACCGGGCCGGTCATGAATACATGTCCGTCTTTTTTAATTTGAATATTAATATCCCCACCCGGCATATGAACTGTAAGCTCCTCATCAACCAACCCTAATTTATAAGCAGCGCCGGCGGCCGCACAACTGCTGCTGCCTGAAGCCAATGTATATCCGGCGCCGCGTTCCCAAATCTCAATACTAATATTACTACGGTCAGTGACTTTTAATAATTGTAGATTGATTCTATTTGGGAACAGCTCGTTATTCTCAACCTTCGGTCCTAGCGCCGTAGCCAACTCCGGTGAGATTTCACTCATGGGGATCACGCAATGGGGATTGCCAACGGATAGGCAAGTTATTTGATAGTTTTGTCCATCCAAATATAAGTTTTCGTTTATTACTTCCCGTTTTGAACCTTTAACCGGAATCAATTCGCTATTGAAAGTAACGGTCCCCATATCCACTTGGAGCAATTTTCCTTGTTCATCCAATACTTCAACCGCTACTTCTCCTCCTAAAGTTTTAAGCCGGAATTTCTTTTCAACAACATATCCTTGTTCAACCAGATATCTGGAGAAAATCCTAATACCATTGCCGCTTTTCTCAGCTTCACTACCGTCAGGGTTGAATATTTTAAGGTTAATAACCCCATTTTCCATAATCGGTCCATAAAGGATCCCATCCGAACCAACCCCGAAATGGCGGTGACAGATAAGCTTAATGGCCTCAACCGATAAATTAATTATTATTTTGTTGGGATCAATTACAATATAATCATTTCCTAGCGCATGATATTTATAAAAATTGCAATTCATGGTTCCTCCTCGAATTCTTTGCCTTTGCACACATCCACCCATTTTTACCGGAGTATTCATTCAGTTCTGAAAATATCGAATGATATAACGATTTTTCAAAATTTGATATCCATAAGCTATTAACTTTACTGCATTTATTCTTTATGCTAAACCAAAATAATCCAGTATCTCTGTATTTTTTCGCCATTCAAAATAGTTTCCGAACTTAAAATTCCCCCATTGTCGGTAATTGTTTTTACTGATCCTATATTATCAGCTTTACAACATAATAAGACTTTCTCAAACCCCATCTCTTTACAGGTCCCCAATCCCATCCTGAGCATTTCCGTGGTATAACCTTTCCGGCGTTCGCTTGGCCTGACACTATAACCGATTTGCCCTCCATAATTTAAGTGAAAATCGTTCAATCTATGCCTAATATTGATGGCGCCAATTATTTTCCGGTTATCATTTACCAGCCAATAAGTAGAATTTTCAACAAAGCCGTTTTCAACCCCAATTCCTTTACTTAATCCTTTAAGCTTTTTCACTAAGGCCTCAAAACCAATTTTTTCAAAAATACTCTTTATGAAAAACAATTATTTAAATTTTTCGACAATTCCCTCTTTTTCCCTTCTAATTGATAAAATTCCATCGTTAATCCCACTTTCAACCACCCAAAACAACAAAAACTTATGCCCAGAGCAACAAAACACATCATTTTTTAAAGAAACTACCTGCAGAAATATTATCTTCATTAGCAGAAACACAATATTCAGATGAAGAGATGAAGTATTCACCTGAAGAAACATATTCTTAAACTGAAGAGACATTCTCTTCATCATCAAAAACATTACTATGAGATGTAGAATAACAATATTCATCTGAAGAATATAATTCTACAGCTAAAAAATGCAATAAATCGAAAGAACTACATTTATTCCATAAAAAAGTAATCCGGAAAATTAGTTGATAAAAATTAAAATGAACAAGAATAAATAATTATTGTAATTTCCTGCAAATGGTAATTATAATATACCTATAAACCGGATTATGATTTCTAAAAAGGAGGAACGCTGATGCGGAAACAGTCTTATGCGGAGATTATTTATATTAATGAACTGATGGTGAACGGGTTTAAAAATTATACCGAACAAATGGCTAAACGGGGGATAAGTGAGGAGTTTACCGGCAAGATGCTCCAGGTTGGTGAGGTAGCGCTTAAACTCAATGACGAGCAGGAAAGTTTAAAAGCCAAACTGAAAATGACTACCGCCGAGTTGGAGAAACTCCTGACGGAACTGCTCCGAATGCAGAGCGAGATCAAGAAAACAGTGAAGTTAGCGCTGCCCCAAGAGTCGTGGGTAGCCTTCGGGATTAAGGATAAACGATGAAACCTTAACAATTTCTTTAAACTGAAATAAGTTGAAGCTGCATACGTTATTAACGAGGTGAACAAAATGTCTCTATTAATTTTTCTTGGTGTTGCCGCCTTATTGGCCCTAATCGGAATCTTAGTCAAGTACTTCCAATGCTACTGGCTAATCTCCGGCTACAACACAGCCTCTAAAGAGAAGAAACAAAATATGGATATAGTAGGTTTAAGCCGGTTTACCGGTAACTACACTTTTCTAATCGCCGGAATTATTCTGCTCGGAGGATTATTAAACTATATTGGGTTCTATTGGGGGACTATAGTGTCAATGATCGCCATTTTCGCACTGGTCCCTTTTATACTCCTTAAGGCGCAACGGTTTGATAAAAACACTCAAACTCCGGCAGGGAAGACTAAGCCGGCGGTAATCGCTTTGTTTATCTTTATTTCAGCTTTGTTTTTAATTATTATCGGAGTGGTGATTTATGGCGGAATGGAGACCGGTATTCAAGCCGGTCCGGAGGGGATTAAGATTACCGGGATATACGGCATGACTATTCATAATGATGAAATCCGGAGTATCGAGTTAAAAGAGACAATCCCGCATATTCAATGGAAGAGCAACGGATTTGATTTTGGACCTATTTTAAAGGGGTATTTCCGGGTTAAAGGGGTCGGAAAGGCTAAATTGTTTATTGACGCCCGAAAACCACCTTTTATTTATATCCGGACCGATCGGGGATTGATTATTATCAATCAAAAAGAAGCCGAGAAAACAAGGCAGGTATATGAGAGGATCAGAGCGAATTTAGATAAGATGAACTAAATAATACGAATAAGCTTTCCCCTTCCAAAAACCGAATGGGAAAGAGTACATAGCAGAATTTAGTTCATCTTATATAGATAAGGGAGAATGAAACTTTGAGTACAATGGATATGTAATAGAATATAGAAGCCGGAATCCAGAAGTCAGAATAATTAAAATTAGGGAAGCGCTGATTAATTGAATAAGTGACGGTTTTGTGTTTCGCAAAATGCCTAATACCGCATATTTGCTCGCACAAAATCGGATTAATCAGCGCTTCCTTAGGCCAAGAATCAGGGTTTAAATCTTCTGGATTCTGGCTTCTTACTTCTGAATTCTATACCCGGAAATATTTATACAAGAAATTATTGCGAGGGTGGGGATTAAAATGAAAGTACTGTTTATCGGAGGGACCGGTAATATCAGCGAGGCTTGTACTAGGCTGGCGGTAGAGAAAGGGATGGAGTTGTTTCTGTTAAACCGGGGTGTTACTAAGGTTCCGATACCAAAGGGAGTGCGGGTTATTAATGGGGATATACGGAATCGGTCTCAGGCGGCAGAAGCTTTGAAAGATTATTCATTTGATGTGGTAGTAAATTGGATCGCTTTCACTCCGGAACATATTGAAACTGATCTGGCCTTATTCCGGGAGAAAACCAAACAGTACATTTTTATTAGTTCCGCTTCGGCCTACCAAAAGCCGCCGGTTCATTATTTGATAACGGAGTCAACTCCACTATCCAATCCTTATTGGGAATATTCCCGGCAAAAGATAGCCTGTGAACTTCGATTGATGCAGGCATACCGGGAAGAAGGGTTTCCGGTGACCATTGTTCGGCCTTCATATACTTATGGCCCGCGGTTAATCCCCGGAGCGGTTTCCAGCGGGTATACCCTGCTTGACCGGATGAAAAAAGGGCAAAAGGTAGTTGTTCATGGAGATGGACAATCATTATGGACCATGACTAATAATCGAGATTTTGCCATAGGTTTTACCGGTCTGCTCGGCAGTATTCAATCAATTGGAGAAAGTTTTCATATCACTTCCGATGAGGTCCTGACTTGGGACCAGATATACCGGTCTATCGGCCGGGCTGCAGGAGTAGAGCCGGACCTGATTCATATCCCATCCGAACTTATTAATATCTATGATCCGGAGGTTGGGGCCGGTTTGTTGGGAGATAAGGCCTGTAGTTGTGTTTTTGATAATAGTAAGATTAAAAGGATAGTCCCTGATTATAAAGCGGTTATACCCTTTGCTACCGGAATAAAGGAGACAGTGGCTTGGTTTGAAGAAGATTCAACCAGGCAAATTGTTGACGTCGATTCGAACCTGAAAGTCGATAGGATTATTGACGCCTATACAAGAGCTTTTTCAACCGGAAAGCAATTGTAATGATCCTTGAAAGGATGGCTAATAGTTTTTAATTCCTGGAAAAACAAGGAGGCTTTTAAATGGAAAAAAATATTCTAGGTAATCACACAGTTGTTCAGATTGGTATTATTGTGAAAGACATTCAGAAAACTGCACAGAAATATGCGGATTTTTTTGGAGTAGAAATGCCGGAAATTGTTACCACCGATGCGTATGAAAAAGCCCAAACCCAATACAAAGGCAGTCCTTCGCCAGCCAGGGCCAAACTGGCATTCTTCCGTACCCCTGGAGCGGTTGAACTTGAGTTGATCGAACCCGATAACAACCCATCGACTTGGCGTGAATTTTTAGATACTTATGGAGAAGGTTTGCATCACTTGGCCTTTTTTATCGAGGATATGCAAGGTAAAGTAAGCAAATTACAAGCTAATGGGATGGAATTAATCCAAAAAGGCGAATATACCGGGGGCAGATATGCTTACATAGATAGCACCGCTGATTTGAAAACGATCATTGAATTACTGGAGAATGATTAAGAGAATAAACTTAAGATAACAAATTTAACCACAGAGAACACAGAGGTCACAAAGATTTTACATAAAATAACATTTGATTTTTTCTCTATGTTCTCTGTGCCTCTGTGGTTTAATATCAGATTTGTTTTCATTAAGATTTTATTCAAGGAGGTTGAGTAATGAAAGCGGTTCACTTAGGGATAACAGTCCGGAATACCCGGAAGACGCTTGATTTTTATTGCAATATCTTGGGAGCTAAATTGTTGTGGGATGCCGGGGAGCCGCAACAAGGATTCCAAACTGACACCATCTTTGGTATGCCGGGAACCAGAGTTTTGGTCTCCGGTATTGAACTTCATGGTATAATAGTTGAGTTTTTCGAATTTCTCCAACCGCCGGCAGCCGAGAATTCATATCCGGATGACTATCACCGTGGAGGCTGGAAACACCTGGCCTTGGAAGTCGCTAATATTGAAGATGAAGTAGCTAAGCTTAAAGAGAAAGGAGTTTATTTCCGCTTCCCAATACAGATTCTTCCAAATGGAGCCAAAATGACCTATTTTGATGATCCGGACGGGATTATGCTGGAATTGATTCAATTGCAGTAATAACTATAAATCATAATATAAAATTCTGAAACATAAAAATTCTTTTTTTTGGAAAAAGTTTATTTTATCCAGACAGGAATTTCCAGCATAATAGCGAAATATAACATAAAGAGTTCCTAAGAGGAAGAAGATGTTATAAATGTTTAAAACCGCAGTTGGACATAGTGAAGATGTTCATTCCGCAGCCGCTATTCAGGAAGTTCTGGACCAGATACAATATTCATTGGAGGGGCAGATACCGCAAGCGGGTATAATATTTTGTTCTATCGATCTGGATCATGCTTTGATTTTATCGATAGTCCGGAATACTTTTCCCGGTATAGAATTAATCGGTTGTACTACAGATGGAGAGTTATCTTCAGTATGTGGCTTTACGGAAGATTCCATAACAATGATGGCATTTGTTTCGGATTTAGTAGAGATAAGAGCTGGAGTCGGCAGAAACGCCGCAGAACGAGGGGAGATTGCCGGAAAGGAAGCGGCAAATTCCGCCCGGACAGGTTTTAAACAACTTATAAACCAAGAGAAATTTGCGATTATTTTATCCGATCCTTTAAATGCAGGTATTTCAGATATCAGTAACGGGATTGAAGCTGTTTTGGGCGTGAATTTTCCAACTATCGGAGCGGCGGCGGCAGCTCATTCCAAACAAAGAAAAACCCATCAATTTTATAATGACGAGGTTTTTACCGATAGTATGGTGTTAATGGTTTTTTCCGGTTCAGTCCTCTTTTCCTGTGGGATTAAAGGTGGTCATGCTCCGATGGGAGGGAAAGTGGTGGTGACCTCTGTTAATAAAAACGTGCTCTATCGGATTGGCGATCAAACCGCTTTGGAATATTTTCGCCGATATATCGGGGATAAATATAATTTATTCATGAATTATTGTCTGGCTGTATATGAAGAAGGTAAAGAATGTTTTTATGTACGAAGCGCGCCTTTTTCCGACCCTGAAACCGGAAGTGTAACACTTAACGGCCAAGTACCGGAAGGAGCTCTGGTTCAAATTGGTACAGCAGATAGGGATACCGTGATTGATTCTTGCAAGGAATCACTCTCCCAAGCGCTTTCAGCTTATCCGGGCACACAACCTGCTGCTGCTTTAATTTTCTCCTGTGCCGGACGGAAAATGATAATGGGGACCCAGATAGTTAAAGAAAATCAAGCAATTATTAATTACTTAGGTGATACCCCATATTGCGGTTTTTATTCTTATGGTGAATTTGGCCCATTGGAAAAAGGTGAGCGTTCTTTATTTCATGGTACAACTTTAGTAACCTTGTTGATTGGTTCGGAGATATAATACCATGGAAGAATCAGGATATAAAGCGCATATTGCCTCCTTGGAACGTGAGAATCGGATTTTAAAACAGAAATTGGCCCGTAGTGAAGCTAACCGGGTAATGCTGGAAGAAGCTTTGGAAACTCATTGGAATGCCTTAAAAGTCCGCAATGCCGAACTGGAAGAGTCCCGGGAATTGATTCAGCAATCAGAGGCCAAATTTAGAACTTTAGCTCATTATGATGTTTTGACCGGATTACCAAATCGAATTCTTTTTCAGGAACGGTTGACTCAAGCTATTAATCATGCAAAAAAGTATCGTACTAATATTGCGCTTTTATATATTGACTTGGACCAATTTAAACCAATAAATGATAATTTTGGGCATGAAGCGGGAGATAATGTACTTAGAGAAACTGCGAACCGGTTATATAGCTGTATCCGAAATGGTGATACGGTAGCCCGTATTGGCGGTGATGAATTTGCAATTTTATTGGAAGTTTCACCCAATTATCACGATGCCGGCAATATGGCTGAACGAATACTTAATAATATGGATAAACCTTTTATTTTGGGGGATAACAGCTGTAAAATAAGTATCAGTATCGGTATTAGCCTTTATCCACACGATGCCGACGATATGGAAACATTGCTGCAAAAAGCGGATAGCGCCATGTATAGTATAAAAAAAAGCAGCCGTAACGGTTATCGTTTTTATCAGGAGTTTGGAGCTTAATAAGTACCATTGACAGAAATTTAACCTTCTGCTATATTCGTATTAATTAAAATAAACATATTATTCTTTTGAAGCGATGAAAAAGAGGAAAACCAATTTAAAAATCCGCCAAGAGAGCCAGGGGTAAGGTGTAACCTGGACGGATTTTTTGGAAGGCGCTTTTGAGCTGTTGTTTTTAAGTGGATCGATACTTTGAGGGATTCTCATAATAATCAGGTATTTTAAATACAATATTTGATAAATACATCCGTGTTGTTATTCTACATTGTATTTATATTCTTATTAATTATGAGAGTTCACTTAGTGTATGGTCAAACAGGGTGGAACCGCGGGAAACCTCTCGTCCCTGAAAGGGATATTAGGTTTCTTTTTTTTGGCAATCAAGAAATTTATAATTATGAAATTTCCCTAATCAAGTAATATAGAATAGATTATTGGAGGTTTAATTTGTATATTTCCTTAATCAAGCGGGATCGGTTTTATCTGTTATTAATTATATTGATTTTTACCGGAGCTGTTTTAGTAGGAGAGTTTCTCCCGGAGCTTTCACCGGGTTTTGCTAAAGTTTTCGAAACGGCAATTGGTAAAAGATTGACTGAGATTGTTGAAAGAATGAAAGAATTACCTGTTTGGGGCTGGATTTTACTAATATTCTTAAATAACCTGAATGCAACCTTTATAGCTGTGATAGCCGGTTTGTTACTAAGCCCGGTTTTTCCGTTGATCATCTTGATTATGAATGGGACGGTGATGGGGTTATTCCAACGAAAAACGGAATTGTTGGGATTATCTTTTGGGCGTTATTATTTTGGATTATTGCCGCATGGAATCTTTGAACTACCGGCTTTATTTCTAGCGATACTAATGGGTATCAAGCTAGGACGATTAACATACGGGCTAATCTGGCGTTTTCTTAAAGGAGACCGGTCATTTTCTTTTTCTCAGGAATGGCTGAATGGTATTAGTAGCTATTTTAAGGAGGAAGGGCGTTATTACTCGGTTTTGGTAATAACTTTACTGGTCGTCGCTGCGGTTATTGAGTCGACTATCAGTCCGATGGTTATTAAGGGTAATTGACAATTGACAATGAACAATTGACAAATTAAATGCTGGTAAAATATTAAATTAAAGTCGTTTGTTCCATATGTAAAAAGCTATAAAGAATTGCTAAATAATTAAATTAATGAATCTTTCAATTAGAGGGATAAGCCAATTAATTAAGGAGGTTTTTTTAATGTCGGAAATTCAAGCAACCACAACAATGGAAAAGATCGTTTCTCTAGCGAAACGGCGGGGATTTATTTTTCAGTCAAGTGAAATTTACGGTGGTTTAAATAGTTGTTGGGATTACGGCCCATTAGGGGTTGAGTTAAAAAACAATGTTAAACGCGCCTGGTGGAGGAAGGTTATTCAGGAACGAGATGATATGGTGGGATTGGATGCCAGTATTTTGATGCATCCCAGAGTTTGGGAGGCCAGCGGACATGTAGCCGGGTTTACCGACCCACTGGTGGATTGTAAATCATGCAAACAACGGTTCCGGGCTGATCATCTCGAAGGTGACAAATGTCCGGCCTGTGGTGGTGAGTTAACCGAAGCCCGACAGTTCAATTTGATGTTTAAAACTTTCATGGGTCCGGTTGAAGACAGCGCGGCAGTGGTCTTTCTACGTCCGGAAACAGCCCAGGGTATTTTCGTCAATTTTAATAATGTCCTAACCAGCACCCGTATGAAACTGCCCTTTGGGATCGCTCAGATTGGAAAGTCTTTCCGGAATGAAATCACTCCCGGTAATTTCACTTTTAGAACCCGGGAGTTCGAACAGATGGAGATTGAATATTTCGTAAAGCCGGGAACTGATGAAGAGTTTCATCAGGAATGGATGAAACAAAGGTTCCAGTGGTATCTGGACTTGGGAATGACTAAGGAAAGGCTCCGGTTAAGGGAGCATGCCAAGGATGAGTTGGCGCATTATGCCAAAGGCTGTTATGACATTGAATACTATTTTCCGATGGGCTGGTCGGAGTTGGAGGGGATCGCCAACCGGACCGATTTTGACCTTAAACAACACCAGGAATATAGTGGTCAACGGATGGATTATTTTGATCAGGAAGCTAATGAACATTATATTCCTTATGTAATTGAACCCTCAGCCGGAGCTGATCGAGGTACTTTAGCCTTTTTGTTGGATGCTTATCATGAAGAACCTGATAAGGACGATGTTAGGGTAGTTCTCAAGTTACACAAAGCTTTAGCTCCATATAAAGTAGCTATTTTACCGCTTTCCAAGAAAGAACCATTAGTAGAGATGGCTAAAGGAATTGAAAAAGAGTTACGCAAATTCTGGATGGTCGATTATGACGACTCCAAGGCGATTGGTCGCCGTTACCGCCGTCAGGATGAGATTGGAACTCCGTATTGTGTAACAATTGATTTTCAGAGCTTGGAAGATAAGGCGGTAACAGTCCGGGATCGCGATACCATGGATCAGGAGCGGATCCCGGTGGCTGAGTTGTATAAATATTTATTTGAAAAGTTAGCGTGGTAAAATCAATTGATAATTGACAATTGAGAATTGAGAATGATAATTAAAAAGCTTTCACTGAGAAATTGGTGGAGGCTTTTTTGTTTTAAGGTTTCATACTTCCTTGCCCATACAACAAAAAATGTGTAATTGTTCTTTTGGAGCAGAGGTATTTAATGAGTTATCTAGAAGGAATAAATAAATGATTCAACTTTCGCACTACAAAAACGTCTTGCAGTAAAGTCATATCAATTAAAATTAACTTTTGAAAACATCGAAAGCTTTAACGATTTTTTCAAAAGTTGATACCTTAAATTATTGATTTTACTGCATTAAAATTAAAGTGCGAAAGTTGTATT
>JAEYRX010000030.1 GCA_023435225.1 Bacillota bacterium | reverse complement strand
ATGCAGTAAAATCAATAATTTAAGGTATCAACTTTTGAAAAAATCGTTAAAGCTTTCGATGTTTTCAAAAGTTAATTTTAATTGATATGACTTTACTGCAAGACGTTTTTGTAGTGCGAAAGTTGAGTGAAAAGAAATAATCACTGTCATTCGACTGTCACCGGTGGTTTGCTGGTGAGCATACAATATCAAATCTACTTCCGGAATATTCTGTTCATCTCGGAAACAAATTTCTTAATTATTCACTTATGACCCTGTTCCCGAGTAACTATTTACTCCCTTATTCCATACGGTATATGCTATTACAAAAAACGCAACTCCTACAACCGGTGATAAATAAGCTACCAAAATAAAATTATCAGGCTTTAAAAATATTTGGGATGGATAGTAGGCAATAAACGCCACTGGGATGATATAAGTAAATAAGAATCTGAAGAAACCTTTAAATATAGTTACCGGATACCTGGCGAACTCCCTAAATCTTGAGGTAAATGAAATTATCGAGTGGGAAGAAATAGTCCAAAATCCAATCGATGCGGCCATCAACATTAGAGAGATCATCACAAAAGAAGACCCAATAATAACAAAGAGTAGTAAACATATTTTTAAAAAGTTCCATTCGATCCCCAACCGGATTGATGAATAAATGAAGGCGGTAACTCCAAAGGCTAGATTACTTAAGCCCTTGATGTCAAACATCTCTGATATGTAATAAAATAATATATTTAAAGGTCTGAAATAATATTTGATAAAATTGCCCTGCCTAATATGAAAACCAAGGTCCCAAAGGTTATTAAACAAAACATCCATTGGATTGGTGGCCAATACGCAAAAAGAATAAATAAATACTATCTGATCAAAACTCCAGCCTTCTACCTTTGTGATAGAGTTGAATAAAACCCAAAATGTAAAAACAACACCGGCATTGGCCATCAACAGAGCAATCGATGATACCCAAAAGTCAAGCCTATATTGCATCCGAGCTTTAATATATTGGGAAATAATTAGAAAATAAATTCGCAGATAATATTTAAGCGTATTCATTGTTAGCCTCCGTTAACAGTAATAACTTTTATGGCCCGGTTATAGAAAAACCGGCCGGCGCTAAATAAAACAATTACCCATATTAACTGAACACCCAAAAGGCGGAAACATTCATTAAAAACTAAACCGGGAGAAGTAAGGATTGTTAAAGGTATATTGTAAATAGCTTGAAACGGTAGTAAATCAACTATTTTTCTGAGCATTCCCGGATAAAAGCTTAAAGGAATTGCCGCTCCCGATAATAACAGAACCACTCCTTCTTTGGCAAAAAAGAATCCCCAGATCGACTGGGTATAAAAAGAAATCAACCCAACCAAAAAACTAATACTAAAAGAAATTAAATAGGAAAATACTACACCTACTATAAAAAATAACATGTTAACCCCAAAATTGATTTGGGACTTAAAAATAAAAATTATTACCAATAAAGAAGGTATTGTTATGGTAATGAGATTGGTTAAAGCAAATCCCAAATCGGTAAACATCATTCGCAATTGGAGTTCCAAAGGCCTAATCAAATCTATTACAATATTACCGCTAAGAACATTTCGGGACATTTCCCATTCCATATACGTTTGAAACAGGCAAAAAATAGATGAAGCCAGCGCTAAATAGGTAAACACTTGGTTAAAGGTCATTCCATTCATAACTTTAGTGGGGTCTCCGTAAATCGCCTTCCAAAGGAAGTAAAGTAGAACTATATAAAATATATTAGTAGCAAAAATAAAAATGAAATGGACTCGATAGGCTGCGGATGCCATAAAATCTCCTTTGGTAAGAGCCAAGTATCTTCTCATTGCAAAGCTCCTTCATAAATCTTTCTGATTACATTTTCAGTTCTAATTTCTTCAATTTTGACATCTTTTAATGACAGAACATTAACAACATAATTTAAAAGATCTAGTAGTTTCAGCTCGTCTTGGTTTATAGTCAGGTCAACCCACCCATCCTCATGAGATTCAATTAAAATCGGATTTTGGCAGGGAAATTTAGTATTTATTTCATTGGCAAAGTCGTCACCTATTCCGGTTTCCAATTGACTTAATTCAATTTTCAAGGTCCGGTAAGCCCCAAACATTTTGTTGATTCTGCGGATATCGCCGTCATAAATAATAGAACCTTTATCGATAATAATGATTCTTTTACACAAAGCTTCGATATCACCAATATCATGGGTAGTCAAAACTATGGTGGTTTTTTTCCTCTCATTCAGGTCCTTTAATACGGTCCTGATCTTATTTTTAATGGATACATCCAACCCGATAGTAGGCTCATCAAGAAAGATAATCCTGGGGTTATGTAAAAATGAAGCTACAATATCGCAAAGCATTCGCTGACCTAAAGACAAATTTCTAACCGGAGTGGAATACAAAGATTTTAAATTAACCAAATCATTAAAAATCTTCATATTATCATCATAATCTTTTTTATCCAGCCGGTAAATTTCTTTCAGAATCTTAAAAGACTCAATTACCGGTAAGTCCCACCACAACTGAGTCCGTTGGCCGAAAACCACTCCTATGTTTTGAGCGTTTTGTTTTCTATTTTTATAAGGAATATTCCCATTAACAAAAATATCTCCGGACGTCGGGGTCAATACCCCGGTCATCATTTTAATAGTGGTTGATTTCCCGGCGCCGTTAGGCCCTAAAAACCCGACAAATTCCCCTTCCGTAAGTTCCATGGATATGTCGTCAACCGCTTTGACAGTCCTGTAATCCCGGGAAAATAAGTCTCTGACAGTTCCAAGCAAACCTTCATGCCGGTTTAACACTTTAAAGTGTTTGCTTAAATTATGAATTTCCACAATACCCATGTTTTTATCCCCCATTAGAACTTCATATTACAAAATAAAAAAAATATATCTTAAACTAAACATAATACTTTGGATAATAATAGCACGAACAAATGTTTGATGTCAAGTTTTATGTACCTTGCCTATGTATATAAGTGCTTAGCTTAAAAATTTCTCCGGTTGAATCCGAAAATTCCTCTAGTGAAATTTTAAAATTTACTGGCTTAATCAAAAAATTTCTCTAGAGAAACTTTTTGATTCCTCTAGAGAAATTTATTAATTCCTTGGTTTAATTTTGCACGAGGGGTGGTTGCCATCGGAGCGTCAAGTTCAAAGATTTTTGTATCAAAATTTTAGTTCCACCCTCGCGCCATACTCGGCCTTAGGACCCAACCGAACTTCCGAACCGTTCAAATCACCCGTATAATACCTGGTATATAAAAGTAAATCAGCATTTTGCCGGATGTTATAGAAAAATTGCAGTGTATCCACCCTGCTTCCCTCATTTATATTATAAATCGTATTAAGGCTAACTCTCCGGATCTCGTCAAAAATATAACTTGCTTGGCCAAAAAGATAACGCTCTCCTAAAAATGTCCGATTCAAATCAGCTGCTTCTCCGGGCACCAAATTGTTGGGATCTACAGGTTGGCTGTTATAATAGTATTCAGCTAATATTATCAGCTTCCCCTGAAAAAAAGAATAATCCCCGCCAATCATTCCTTCAAAATAATTCCTGTCATTATATGAACTATAATGCTCCACCAACTCTCCATGAACTCCGATAACCAGATCACCTTTAAAAGTAAATCCTAAGAGAGTTTCTTCCGTAGGTTTTTTGTAAATCCCGGTTAAACCAAGATCATAACCCGCCAAATTTCCAAATATTTTGACTGCACTGGCATCACCATCTAAAGTAGATACTCCTTCAATACCGGCCAACGCTCCCAACGGAATCTGAATACGGGCGATATCGCTCCCCTTCCGGGATAATTCGATATCCTGTAAATCTACCGTAGAAAAAGAATCAATTGGAGAAAAAACGGTCCCCACACCATAATTTATTATCTGGCGACCAATAGTAAAGGTATACTGATCCGAGAAATAAGAAAGATAAAGCTTTCTGGTATCAAATAATGGAAGTATCCTGGTATTATCTATCTCGAAAGAATGAGCTTCTTCTTTGGGCTTCATTAGTAGATAAATATCAGCTTTATCCCCGCCTAATAAGATCAGATCGAAGCTTCCCTCAATCTTAAGACTAGGATTAAAAAAATGCTTAGCATTAAGGCGCAGCCCACTTTCCCCGGCATATTTCAGCTTACCGGAGCCACCATCCGTTTCATATTGCCGAGCTGTTAAATCAGTATAAAAACTACCATAGAGATCCGGAGCGGCCCAAACTTTAAATCCGGCAGCTAAAAAACAAAGGGAACATATTACCATTAAAAATCCGGTTTTAAAAAACTTCACTTCCAGCCCACCTATATAATATGGTTTATTTCTGTAAATTTTGCATAGTAAATAAGTTTTCATCCAGCGGTGCATTCAGTTGAAGATCCGTCATACTTAATATTGTTTTGCTTCCCTGGCGTAGTTTATCGGAGATAACTGACTTCACCGGGAAATAACGCTCACCGATTTTTTTGACCTCCAATGTCCGGCTTTCCTTCAAAAGTTTACCGCTTTTAGCGTACATCTCTACCTTTAAAGCTATAAATCGTTCAGTATCAATCCACATCTTCCGTTTTTCGTAAGATACTTTTTTTACTTTTGCCGTTAATGTAATTATGGTGCAGACTCGATCATCAACCTTCTCCGTTCCGCTGATTTCAATGTTGTATTTCTCATAGAGCGAATCGGATTCCAAAGCATCTTCATAAGAAACATCGCTGCCCATCATCCCTTGTTTCAACATATGCCCGGATATAAGGAAGACATTTTCGTTCTCACCGTCATAAATCCACATTTTCTTGTCGATTTTAAGGTAACGGGTATTTCTATCTTCCGGGTTCAAAAATTCCACAAAAGCTTTTTGATCACCCATAGCCTGGGCTTTCATAATCTTTACCCGTGGTTCGGCTTTGGCATTGATATAAATCTCCATTTTGCCGGTATAGATTATCGTATCATATTTCATATTGGTGTCGACTTTTCTGAGAATATCTTCCCCGGAAATTGCATTAACGCCTGAAATAGTTAAAACACTCACTAGAGCAATAAGGAACATAATGATATAAAAACGTTTCATGGTATATTCCTCCTTAAAGGTTATGGCCCTATGCAGGCCTATTGAATTCATTTGTCAAACTTACACACTCTTAATCGCTTCAACTACGTTCATTTTAGCGGCTTGCCGGGAAGGGATTACGGAAACAATTGCCGCCACGATGATACCGATAAACATGGTACTAATAATTCCCGGAACGGTTATCACAAATCTAATCACATTATCAACCGGCATATTTAACTGGGAAATCATCGAGGTTAAATCAATTCCGTTTATTACAAAATAAATCGAAACCAACGCTCCCGCTACAATCCCGGAAATACTACCGATTAACCCTAAAATAGAGCCTTCCGTTAAAAACATCATTAATATCTGAAAGCGGGAAAATCCCATTGATTTGATGATGCCAATCTCTTTTCGCCGCTCCAGTATCACCATCATCATAACATTGGTGATGATAAAGGAACCAAGTAAAGCAATGACAATATAAATAAAATTGTAGACTTGCACCATCGTATCCATCAATTGAGCCATTCCACCGGCTTGTTTCCAGGATATCGCCTTAATATTAGTAAATCGTTCATCCGAAGCTAATTTTTGCCGGATTAACCGGGCAACTTTATCCGCCTTTTCATAATCTTTCAGCATGATTAAAATCTGTTGGCTACCGCCGTTAGTATGCAGAACCTCTTTAGCATCCCGGAGGGAAATCTGAAAAGTTGTATCATCCAATGAGTTCAAACCGGTTTTAAAAATACCGGTAACTTTAAGAGTGGGAATATGGAGGGAATAATCACTCCCGGTCACCAGTACTTTAAAGGTATCGCCCACCTTTAGCTTTAAGACGTCGGCTACTTTTTGACCGATAATGATCTGCCTTTCCTTAATATTTCCACTTTTTGAATGCTCTAAATAACGTCCGTTTACAATAGAACGATTAAGCATCAATAGCTTCTTTTCTTGGTCCACATCTCCCCCAAATGCTATTGCTGCTTTATTTTTCCCTTCATACTGGAGCAGTACCCCAAAGAAGATCCGCTGGGTTATCAGATCGATCTCTTTAGCTATCTCCGGGTCTTCTTTAAGATAAGCAATTAGTACCGAAGGGTTTTCAATGTTGTAGGTAATCGGCATAAATCGCTTATTCGCTTGGTAATCTTTCGTTACCAATTGGATATGGCCGGACTCGTTTTTAGTTGAATTATAAATTACCGAACGCTTCAGCCCATTAATATACCCTTGGATAAAGATAACCATAAAAAGAGAAAGAGCGACCGAAATAACAGCCAACAACGACCGCCGGCTATTTCGCCGGATATTCCGGAAAGCCATCTTTATTAAAACCAGCATCGGAGTTCTCCTTTCTGGACGAAAGTTCGTGATTAGTTATTGGTTATTAGTTATTGGTTCAAAAGTTCATTGGTTCAATAGTATTAATTGTAAATGTTCAAACTTACATCTCTCTAATCTTTTAGTTTTAATTGTTAATTGTCAATTCTCAATTCTCAATTGAATTTCAAACATTGTATCGGTGTTATTTTAGCGGCTTTACGCGCCGGGAAAATAGCGGCGAGGGCGGAAATAATTACCCCTAAGAATAATGCCAAGATAAATGTTTTTATATTCCATTGCCCATAAAATACTCCGGAAATAGGCATTTGGGCAGAATCGATATTTTTCATCATAGCGGAAAAATCCATTCCTGAGTTCACCAGCCATATATTAATTAAAAAACCTGCTGCAATACCCATTAAGCCTCCTACCAGACCAATCAACATTCCTTCGTAGAGAAACATCATCCTTATTTCCCCAGGCTGAATACCTAGAGCCCGCAGAACCCCTACTTCGCGGATGCGTTCATAAACACTCATTAAGACCGTATTGACAATACCTACAGCGCCAATTAATAAAATAAAAAAGGCTATCAGGGATTGACCCATTCGTTTGCCGGCCATCATTTCAATGAAAGTACTGTTAATATCCTGGAATGTTTCTACGGAAACTCCGGGAAACCGGTGAACTATCTTTTCTTTGATAAGATTGAGCCTTTTTACATAAGAATTCATGTCTTCAGTTTTACTCCAGGGTACATGGATACCCAATTCGGTAACCAAATCTTGAAGATCCAATAGATTGTTTGCTCCTTGAAAAGTAATGAATATCCCACTTTCATTGATAAATGATGCCGGTGTATCCAATAAACCCACCACTTCAAAGTCGACCGCATTATTAGTCTCAAAACGGGTTCGAGCGCTTAATAAAACAGTATCTCCGATACTTACTCCAAGGTCATGAGCCAAAGCCTTTCCAAGGATAACTTCTTGGGCGCTATTTTGAGAGAAAAATCGTCCCTTGTTAATATATTCGGGAAGAGAAAAAACTAAGGGATCAGTAGTGAGTTGAATTACGGAACCAACTGTCCGTAATGAGTGGTCATATCCGATAATTTCAGTTAAAAACATTAAGCGCGAAGTAGCTCCGGAAACCTCGGGTAAGCTTTTCAGGTAATCCTTTAAGGAGTTAGAATTATTAATGCCATATTTCAATGGATAGGCCATTTTTTCGGCTGCGTATTCCCGGGAATAAATCTTCAGCGAGCCATCGGTCAGATTCACCATATTTTCCATACTGGTACGATCCATTCCACTCATTAAAGAGTCAAACAAGATAAATAGCATCAGTCCGAAAGCAATCGTTATGGCGCTAATAAAGGTCCGACGTTTATGGCGGAGAATATTCCGGAAAGCGATTTTTAAAATCATAACCGAACTACCTCCTTTCATCCATAGCGATATTTCCGTCTTTCAAAGTGACAATCCGGGCTGCATATCGCTGTACCAAAGAATCGTGAGTTGAAAATACAAAAGTAGTTTGCCTATCCTGATTAATCTTTTTCATAAGTTCGATGATCTCTTCGGCGGTCTTGGAGTCCAGATTAGCCGTTGGTTCATCCGCCAGTACCAGAAGAGGCTCCTTAACCAATGCCCGGGCGATAGAAACCCGTTGTTCCTGACCGCCGGATAGTTCTGCCGGATAACGGTCCAATTTATCTCCCAAGCCGACTTCACTTACAATTTTCTCGGCCTTGACCCGGATTGCTTGGGGTGATAACTTTTTCTCAATAATTAGAGGTAATTCCACATTTTCGCGTACGGTAAGTACCGGAATCAAGTTGTATGATTGAAAAACAAAACCTATATTCTCCTTGCGATAAAGCGATAATTCCTTCTCACTCATTAGTCCGAGATCTATACCGTTGTAGCGAATCTTTCCGGAGGTTGCAGTATCCAAACATCCGATAATATTTAGTAAGGTAGTCTTACCGCTCCCGGACGGGCCGACAATCGCCAAAAACTCCCCTTTTTCGATAGTCAGATTTACTCCCCGTAAAGCTGTCACTTCAACCTTCCCTTTGGAGTATTTCTTTACTATTTGGGTCAGTCCTAAAAGCTCCATTAGTCATACCTCCTTAATCTGCAGGTCTTTAGCTCAAGATTGTTTCACCGACTGGATTAGTCTTTCCATTTCTTCAAGATAATCAATAAGTGTTTCAGTTCCGTATTCATTAATTGAAACAGTAGTTAACGGTTTATTATCCGCAAATCTTTTTTTAATACTAATGAAACCTGCATCCTCTAAGTTTTTAAGCTGCACTGACAAGTTTCCGGAGGTCATCTGTAAATGGTCCCGAAGTTCTGAAAAACTACGTTCCTTCTCCTGACTGCTTGCTAGGAAAGTCAAAATTAACAACCTGGCCGGTTCATGGATGATTTTATTAATTTCAAACCGGTTAAGCTCTTTTCCCATCTTCTTCTCCTTCTGGCCTGTAAAAAAAGAGGAGATAAAAACTGAAAAGCAACATCCCCAAGCCAAAGATCCCGGAAACCCATAATAATGAAGCTAGTGGATTAACAGTCAAAAAAGGAACTGAGATTGTACCGGCGATCCAGAAATAATTACCCAAAACAAAGAACTCCGGAAAAGAAACGATTGAACCAATCATACTAAAAATAACACCAAGCCCAATGGCGAAAGTAGGCACTAACAAGTAATAATCCTGCCGGAACAGAAAATATAAGATAAAAAAGAGCATACTGCCGATTAAAACCGGATACATCAGTATCACCTGGCGCGAAAACAAACGCATGAGAATTTTAATCAACGATGGTCGTGATATATGCTGACGCGCTTGAAAATAAAATATCATCTTACCGGCGCCGGTCAAGATAACTCCAATGATAATAGCGGCAATTAATAATAATCTGATTTCATAAGGAATAGCTTGATAATTACCAAAGCTTTTTATAAAGAAATAATAAAGCGTCGGAATAATCAAAGCCGCCAATCCAGCTATTAAAAAAATTAATTTCATCATTGGCAAATAGATAGCTTCTTTAACCGCGTATGAGTTTTGTTTTATCGCCTTTTTCACCCGTCGAATATCATCCAACAATTCATTAAGGTTAAGTTCTTCCTGGTCCATTTTTACCTCCACAAATTTTTGTAAATTAGTTTATGATATAAACCTGTTTGCTATATAATATTCCTAATTATGATTTAAGTCAAGCGCCATACAATAAAAATTAAAGGAAATTATTAAATAAAAAATAAACAGCCTCGGTCCAATAAAATCATGGCCCAAAGCTGTTTAAAATTCTTTATTTTGTGTCTATTTATTTCTATTTGAAACAATCCATCAAAATTTGATGTTAGTGGTTTTTAATTGTCAATTGTCAATTCTCAATTGTATTTAAAAAAGCCCCACAATCGTTCCATCACTTTGCACATCAATTTTATCAGCGGCAGGAACTTTCGGTAATCCGGGCATAGTCATAATAGTTCCGGCGATTGCAACTACAAATCCGGCGCCGGCCATAACCCGCAGCTCCCGGATAGTTAAAGTCCAGCCTTTTGGAGCTCCCTTGAGATTTGGATTATCGGACAACGACATCTGTGTTTTGGCAATACATACAGGTAATTTAGCATATCCAAGTTCACTAAGTTTTTTTAAGGTTTGTTCCGCTTCTTTGGTATATTCCACTCCGTCTGCGCCGTAAACTTTGCGGGCTACCGTTTCAATCTTTTCCTTAAGCGAGTTCTCCAATGAGTAAATCGGTTGAAAATTATTCGGTTCCTCTATGGCCTGTAATACTTCATTTGCCAACTCCGTTCCTCCGATACCGCCTTTCGCCACTATCTCGGAAACTGCCACTCTGGCTTTAAGTTGTTTACATTTGGCAACAACTAAATCAAGTTCTTTTTCAGTATCACTGGGAAAACGGTTTACAGCTACCACAACCGGGATTCCAAATGTTTTCCCGATATTATTTAAATGATGCTCCAAATTAGCCATGCCTTTTTCCAAAGCAGCAAGGTTTTCCAAGCCTAACTCATCTTTGCCGACCCCGCCATGGGACTTCAAAGCCCGCACTGAAGCTACCAATATAGCCACGCTTGGTTTCACCCCGGACACCCGGCTCACAATATCAAAATATTTCTCTGCTCCCAGGTCCGAAGCAAATCCTCCTTCGGTAACTACATAATCCGCTAATTTCATAGCCATTTTAGTGGCAATAATCGAATTATTCCCATGAGCAATATTAGCGAACGGTCCGCCATGAATCAAAACCGGTTGGCCTTCAATAGTTTGAACCAAGTTTGGTTGTAACGCGTCCTTAAGCAATAAAGTCATTGCGCCAACCGCCTTAATATCTTTGGCGAAAACTGGTTCTCCGTCGGTATTATAAGCAACTAAAATCCGGCCCAGTCTTTCTTTTAAATCATCAAGCCCTGAAGCCAGGCAAAGGATAGCCATGACTTCCGAGGCTACCGTAATATCGAAACCGGTCTCCCGCATAATTCCGTCGCCCTTACTACCCAGTCCTATTATAATATTACGCAGTTCCCGATCAGAGATATCCATTACCCGGCGCCATACTATTTTTTTAGGTTCTATCTGCAATTCATTACCGTGGTGAATATGGTTATCAATCATGGCTGCCAATAAATTATGAGCCGCTGTAATCGCGTGAATATCCCCGGTAAAATGCAAATTTATCTCATCCATCGGGAGCACTTGCGAATATCCGCCTCCGGTCGCCCCGCCCTTGACCCCGAACATCGGTCCTAAAGAAGGTTCCCGCAAACAAAGCATTACCTTCTTACCCAGTTTGCCTAAAGCTTGTGTTACTCCAACCGCGGTACATGTCTTTCCTTCCCCGGCCGGAGTGGGAGTAATAGCAGTAACATAAATCAAACATCCATCTTTATTAGACTTTATATCTTCATAAAAACCCAGATTTATCTTAGCCTTATATTTCCCGTAAGGTTCCAAATATTCTTCCGGAATACCGGCCTTTTCAGCAATTTGTTGGATCGGGATCAATTTAGCTGATTGAGCTATTTCAATATCAGAGAGCATAATAATTCCTCCTAATTTAAATAAACCCTATCGAACGAAAGTAAATCTCATTCATTATATCAGATATATAAAATTAATGACAACATCACTAATTTATTTTTTGATGTTTATACCAAAGAAATATTGCTTATTAAAACCAAAAAGATAGGCCCCACACCTATCTTCAATACATTCTCTAAAACTCCTGACTTCTGAATACTTAAGAAATTACCCTACCCTTTTAATATCCGCGCCAATACCGGCTAATTTCATCTCAATATCTTCATAACCACGATCTAAATATTGCAGCCCCTCCAGGGTGGTCTTGCCTTCGGCGGCCAAACCGGCAATAACTAGGGCGGCTCCGGCTCTAAGATCAGGAGCATAAACAGCTGCACCGCTTAGACCATTAATACCTTTAACGATTGCACTCCGGCTTTCAACCCGGATCACTGCTCCCATCCTGATTAATTCATCCACATACCGAAAGCGGCCACCGAAAACATTTTCCGTGATTACACTGGTTCCCTCTGCAATTGATAATAAAGCGGTTATTTGTGGCTGTAAATCGGTTGGAAAACCCGGATGAGGTAAAACAGTAACATCAACGCTCTTAAAAGTTCTATCGGATTTAATTCTAATCTGTTCTTCGGTGGTCTCTACATTGACCCCAACTTCCCGTAGCTTTGAAGTCAAAGCCTCCACATGTTCGGGGATAACATCATCAATCAAAACATCTCCTCCGGTAATTGCCGCGGCAATCATAAAGGTACCGGCTTCAATCCGATCCGGAATTACCGTATAATCAATCTCTTTATCATTCAATTGGGTAACGCCTTCGATCCGAATTGTATCGGTCCCGGCTCCTCTAATCCTAGCTCCTAACCGGTTGTAAAAATTCTGCTCCTCAATAATTTCCGGCTCTTTGGCCGCATTTCTGATTACAGTAGTACCTTCAGCCAAAATAGCTGCCGCCATAATATTTTCAGTCGCACCCACACTTGGGAAATCCAAATGTATCTCGGAACCCCTCAATTTCCGTGCTTGCACATATACATAACCATGTTCTTCGATAACTTCGGCGCCTAGCGCCTGAAAGCCCTTTAAATGCAAGTCAATAGGTCTTTGCCCGATTATACAACCGCCGGGTTGAAACAATTTAACCCGTCCGTTTTTAGTTAAGAGCGGTCCCATGACCTGAACCGAAGCTCTCATCTCCCGGACCAATTCATCAGGGGCCGAATATCCTAAATTTTTGTTTGGACTGATTAGAAGAGTGGTCCGATCCTCCCACCTAACATCAGCGCCTAAGGCCTGCAAAACACCGATCATTATCTCGACATCCCGGATTCGGGGGATATTCCTGATTAAACATTGATTATTGGCTAATAATGAGGCTGTCATCAACTTTAAGACCGCATTTTTGGCGCCACTAACTCTAACGGTTCCAAATAATTTATTTCCACCTATAATCTCAAGTCGCTCAGCGGTTTTTATGCCGGCCTGTACCAGCGTTCCTGTATCAGTCATTCTATTTACAGCCTCCTAATATTTATAGGGCAATAGTCATATTATTCATTTCCAGCCCGGGTTGTGACAAAAGCTTAGTAGTCGTTCACGCCAGTTTCCGCTGTGTACCTGAAAGTATGAAAATAAGGCGGGTGAACGACAAGCATCGATAGCAATTACTAGGTAGAACTTGTCCGGATTAGTTCAATTGACAATTGAGAATTTAAAAATCATGAATTATTTCAAAATTGCTTCAAATCTCATTGAACCTTAAACTTGTCCTTTTTCTGACAGCTGGGAACTTATACTTTTTTATTTTGAGTTAAGGCTACTCTCTTAATAATGTTCCCTGTTGCCAATTCCCTGTTCCCTAACTCCTATTGCCTAATGCCTGTTGCCTGATTTTAACGTCATCAACTCATCGACAATCATCTTTACCGCTTCGGGTTTGCCTATAGCCAAACTAGCTTTAGACATTTCTTCTCTTAATTTGAAATCATTCAATAGTAAAGTTAATTTTTCCCACAAACTATCTTCGGTAAGCTCTTTCTCCGGTATTACCGTGGCGGCCCCGTTTTTCTCAAGCACCCTGGCATTAAACATTTGATGATTATTAGTAGCATAAGGATATGGTACCAGCATTGCCGGGATTCCGAAACAAGTTATTTCAGCCAATGAGATTGCTCCCGCCCTAGCTAATACCAAATCACTAGCTTTATAGGCTTCGGCTATCTTATAAAAATAAGGTACTAATTTAAGCCGGTTTAAGTTATCAGCAGTTAAATTCATCGAATTAACTACTTCATTAATATTATCGTACTCTTTTTCTCCGGTCATCAGCATTATTTGCAGATTGGGAAATTTTTCTAATAATTTTTTTAAATTTGCCAATAATGCTTGATTAATCCGGCGAGCGCTTTGACTTCCGCCAAAAACTAGTAAATTAAGATGGTTTGGTTTCAGGCCCAAGTTTTTTTCGGCTTCTATCCGGGATACGGCCCCAAACTCTTCACTACGAATTGGGTTTCCTAAAACCCGGATTTTTGAAGCCGGAAAAAATTTAGCGGCTTCGGGATAAGCTATAAAAACCCGTTTAACGGATTTTCCCAATAACCGGTTGGTCAGCCCAGGAAAGGCATTCTGCTCCTGAATAGCGGTAGCAACTCCCCGGAATGTAGCTGCCAGAACCATTGGACCGCAAACATACCCCCCGGTTCCGATGACTAAATCCGGTTTGAAATCTTTTATAATTTTAAAAGTTTCCTGAACTCCCTTGCCGGCCAACCAAACTGATTTAAAAATTTTCGGACTGATTTTTCTAGGTATTCCCTCTAGATTTAGAGTTACCAATTGGAACCCCTCTTTAGGAATTATAACCGATTCGAGCCCTCTTTTTCCTCCAACAAATAAAATTTCCGTCTTGGGATCGCGCCGTAAAAATTCTTTGGCAATAGTTACCGCCGGATAAATATGCCCGCCGGTACCTCCGCCCGCTAAAATAACCCGCATAAATGTACCTCTCTTAGTAATTAACAATTGAAAATTGAGAATTAACAATTAAATTCATATTTTTTAGAATATATCAGGATGTCATAGTCAAAATGAACTCTTCGGAGCATAATTATAAACTACCGACTACTTTCCCTAAACATTTGCTGTAGTATTTTTTGATATATTTAATAAAATCCCAATCCCGAATAAACTTACCAGTAACGACGAACCGCCGTAGCTTAAAAAAGGTAACGTAATACCGGTAACCGGAATTGATGAAGTTACTACTCCGATATTAAGCAAAGCTTGAAATACCAAATATGAAGTTATACCGGTAGCCAATAACCGTCCGTAACTATCCGGAGCGGAAATAGCTATCTTATATCCCCGCCAGGCTAAAAAGAAAAACAGAGTTATAACCGTGACAGTTCCCAGTAAACCCATTTCTTCGCCTAAGATCGAGAATATATAGTCGGTATGAGCTTCCGGTAGGTAATGGAACTTCTGCCTCCCCATACCAAGCCCCAATCCAAAAGGTCCTCCGGAACCTAATGCATACAATGATTGTATAATTTGCCAACCGTCTCCCTGGGGATCCTTCCAGGGATCCAAAAACGCAATTAACCTTTTTAGCCGATAATCGGCGCTAAATGCCATCACTGTCCCCATTGTCAGACCTACCAAACCCAGAAAACTTATATGGGTTATCCTGGCGCCCCCGGCAAAAAGCATCATCATAAAAGTGGCAAAAATTACGATAGTAGTACCTAAATCCGGTTCCAGCAAAACTAAAGCGCAAACTACCGAAACGCAAGCTAAAGGTATTGCTACTCCAATAATAAAATTATTAATACCTTTTTTTATTTCCGCTAAATAATGAGCTACGAACATTATAACCGCTAATTTGGCGAACTCCGAAGCTTGTAGCTGGAAAAAACCAAGGTTTATCCAACGATGCGAGCCCTTTTTAGCTTCGAAAGTAATTAGAACAAAAATTAATAAAATTATGGCGCTGATTGCCACGGGAATAGTAAACTTTTTCAAGTATTGATAAGGGAATTTCATCATTAGCAACATGAAACATATGCCGACAACAGCAAAAAACAATTGCCGTAAGCCGTAATGAAAAGCACTGGAACCTTCGGTATCGGCCAACGATTCCGGCGCACTGGCGCTAGTAACAATAATAAGGCCTAGAACTAATAAGGCTATTACCACTACAAATAAGAACAGATCGGGAGGATTCCGTTTCAATTTCCATTAACCCCCGTATTTTAGTTATAAGTATTCAGGAGTCAGTATATTTTCGCTTATGATACGAATCCCAAAAACTATGTCGGCTCCAAAGCTTTACTTTCACTACTGGCCCCTGTCTCCTAAACTTCTGATTACTGTAGTTCGGGCTCCCTTACTTAATCAAATATCCTAGTATCCCAATCACCCCAAGGACAATCCCGATTATCCAAAACCGGATCATAATCTTGGGCTCAACCATTCCACCAAGTTCAAAATGGTGATGGAGCGGACTCATTCTAAAAATCCGTTTTCCGGTCGTTTTAAACGAAGTTACTTGAATTGTTACTGATAATACTTCAGCAACAAAAATACCTCCGATAATAACCAAAAAGAAACTAAGTTGGCTAAACAAAGCTATTCCTGCCAAAGCGGCTCCCAGAGCCAATGAACCGGTATCACCCATAAAAACCTGGGCCGGAGGACCATTGAACCAGACAAAACCAAAACAAGCGCCGGCTAAAGCCAGTGCAAAAATAGCTAAATCTGATTGACCCTGAAATAACAATAAAGTACTCAAAGCTAAAGCTGCAATAGCCGTTGTTCCGGCTGCCAAACCATCCAAACCATCAGTAAGATTAACTGCATTTGAAAATGATACAATTACAAAAGCGGCAAATAGGAAGAAAAGCGGATTACCAAACCCCCCGGCCGGAAAAATCAATTTCAGGTTTGAAAAGGGAATTAACTGAGTTGTTGAAAATTGACTTTGTAAGATAAACACCGAAGCCAAGCCTGCAAACAGAAATTGGGCTAACAATTTTTGCCTGGCTTTTAACCCCAAAGATTTTTTGGTAATAATAATGATTAAATCATCAACCAAACCGATTAGACCAAAGCTTAAGGTTAGAAACAATAGCCATAGTACTGCCGGAGAAAACTCCCGGACCATTAACACCCCTACCACTAAGGCGATTAAGATAAGCACTCCACCCATAGTAGGTGTTCCGGCTTTCTGTAAATGTGATTGCGGCCCGTCAGTTCTAATACTTTGCCCAAACTTTAACCGGTGTAATAGTTTGATAGTAAAAGGTCCAGCTGCTAAACAAACTATGAAAGAGGTTAGAGCAGCGAATAGTAGTTTAATTACGAGTGACATTGATTATTGGGCCTCCTCCCCGGACAACGCAGATACGACTTCTTCCATTTTCATCCCCCGGGAACCTTTGACTAAAATAAAATCCCCCGGTTTAATATATTGTTTTAGCCTGTTAATTAAAGCTTGTTTATCAGAAAAATATTCACCTTTTTCTTTAGCTGTCTCATTAATCCCGGCGATATACTCCCGGGCGGATTCCCCAAAAGCGAACAGATAATTCACTCCGGATTTACCGGCATAAATGCCGATTTCCCGGTGAATATCCGCTGCCGATGGCCCTAACTCCAACATATCAGCCAAAACCGCCACTTTGCGTTGATTGCCATCCGTTACTGTCGATAGTACATCCAAGGCAGCTTTGACTGAAGTTGGACTGGCATTATAAGTATCGTCAATTATCCGGTAACCGTTTATCGAGATAATATCTAATCTTTTTTCGGTAAGTTGGGGTTTCATTAACCCGTTTTGGACAGCCTGGTCGGATAAACCCAACTCTTTGGCTGTTGCAATTGCCGCTAAAGCATTTAATATATTATGTTTACCAGGTATCGGTATCTCCACCGGTATATTACCGCCTTTAAAATACACCGTAAAACCGGAGCCGGTTTCTTTGGTTCTAACCTCTTCCGCCCGGTAGTCCAGGTCAACTCCATCAATCCCATATAAAACCACTTTAGCATTGGTCGATTGCCTCATCTCACGGACTAAAGGATCATCACCATTTAAGACTGCCAAGCCTGCTTTCGGTAAAGATTCCACCAATTCAGCCTTGGCTTTAGCGATATTATGCTGAGTTTTCAGTAACTCTAAATGAGTTAGGCCGACATTGGTAATAATCCCGTGAGTAGGCTCGGCAATTCCGGCTAATTGACGAATCTGGCCCAAGCCCCGCATCCCCATCTCTACCACTACTATCTGGATCTCTTTATTAATCTTGAATAAAGTCAAAGGCAAACCGATTTCATTGTTATAGTTGGCTTCAGTACTTATAATTGATAACTCTTGCCGGAGGATCGAAGCCAGCAAATCTTTGGTAGTTGTTTTACCGTTGCTGCCGGTGATTCCGATTACCGGAACAGAAAAATGGCGCCGGTAATAACGGGCGATATCCCCTAAAGCCGTTAAGGTATTTTCCACTTTTACCAGGGTAATCCCGGAGATTTCCGGAGAGTCGTCCATTACCACAGCGGCAGTCCCGCCGGCATCAGCGTAGGCTTTTAGAAAGTTATGCCCGTCAAAACG
Source organism: Bacillota bacterium (assembly GCA_023435225.1). Classification (GTDB taxonomy): domain Bacteria; phylum Bacillota; class UBA4882; order UBA8346; family UBA8346; genus UBA8346. The sequence goes on along the minus strand of JAEYRX010000030.1, from coordinate 27,509 downwards.
TTCTCCTTTTAAAGCGATGAAGAGTTCTCCGGGGTTAACCTTCCGGGAGTCGGTAGTAACTCCTGTTATTTCTAAACCGGGGTTGCCTTGAATAAGTCTGCCGGAAACAGCTTTGATTATCTCATCAAGTATCAGCTTTTCCATGTTGTTTCTCCCTCAACGCTTCACCAGCCACTTCCCGGTCGTCAAAATGAATAGTCCGGTCGGCAAATATCTGGTAAGTCTCATGCCCTTTTCCGGCGATCAACACCAAATCTCCAGTTTCCGCCATAACGATCGCTCTTTTTATTGCCTTAGTCCGGTCTGCTTCCATTAAATATCCGGCATCGGAATTGGCATTAATAAAGCCCATTTCAATCTCTTTAATTATCTCCCCGGGGTCTTCAGAACGGGGATTATCGGAAGTAATAATAGTAAAATCAGCTAATTTCGCTGCTAAAGCTCCCATAATCGGTCTTTTAGTCCGGTCACGGTCACCCCCGCAGCCAAAAACCAATAGTAACCGGCGGGGTGATAAACCGCGCCCCGTTTTTAAAATATTCTCCAGACCATCAGGGGTATGTGCATAATCAACAATTACTCCAAAATTCGATGATTCCGGAACCAATTGAAAACGTCCCGGAACTCCGGTCACTGTTTTCAAACCGCGTTTAATCGCCTCCAAATTTATCCCCATAGCAAAAGCGGCTGTTAATGCTCCTAAACTGTTATAAACATTAAAATAGCCAGTTAATTTAAGATCCAACTCCAGCTCTCCCTTGGGAGTCAAAGCCGTATAGCTAACTCCGGCAGGAGCCATTTTGATGTTCATAGCCCTTATATTAGCTTGTTTCTCAATACCATAGGTCGTTATCTTGGCCGTCGTCCGTTCAATTATATATTCAGACCGCTGGTCATCGTAATTTATTACTGCCAATGAAGTTGCCGGGAGATCGGTAAAGAACTTGGTTTTTACTCTTAAGTATTCTTCAAAAGTTTTATGATAATCCAGATGATCCTGGGTTATATTAGTGAAGATCCCGCAACAAAAGGATAAACCGGCTGTTCTATCTTGAGCGATTGAATGAGAAGAAACCTCCATAACAACATACTCAACGCCAGCTTCAACCATTTTAACAAATATCTTTTGAAGTTCTAGAACTCCCGGTGTAGTATTATGGGTCTCAATAACTTGGTCTTTAATTAGGTTCCTGATGGTACCGATTAAGCCAACCTGATAACCGGCTGCTTCCAGGATACTCTTTACCAAATAAGTGGTAGTAGTTTTGCCATTGGTTCCAACTACCCCGATTAATTGCAATTTGTGATCCGGATATCCGAAAAAAGCTCCGGCTACTTCCTTGATATTTTGAGGAGTAACCCGAATTTGGATTATACTCAAACCGTAATTGTCAACGGGTAAATCTTCCACCAACGCAGCTACGGCTCCTTTTTCCGCCGCCTGTTTCAGGTATTGATGCCCGTCATACTTGGCGCCTTTGACGCAAACAAAAAGAAAACCGGTTTCAATAGTTCTGGAATCATCAGATATTCCTTCAATTTCAATCTCCAAATCGCCTGATACTTTTTTTATTTCTATATTTTTAATTAATGCCGCTAATTTCAAAAAAACTCTCCTCTCGGCAAAAACAGTCAGTTTACAGTTGATAGTTTATAGTTATCAGTTTGCAATTAAATTAGTTTGTTTACTATTGCTTATAAAACAGTTTAATCGCCAACCAGTTTTTGAATATCAAATAGAAGATCAAACTGTCACTTGTCAACTGTAAACTATAAACTATTACTTATTGACTAATGCCTAATATCTTAAACAACTATTTTCAGGGTTGCTTATTCGCTAATAGTTATAACAATCCTGCCATGATTATTGAAAATATCTTGATATTAATATTTTGTATCAAAGAGCAGAATTTTATCCTTAATTTGGAAATTAACTGTTAGCTAAAGTAATCCGCTACAATTTTTCTGAACCAGTTTTGACAAAAACTACGGCATATTATCCACTTTTAGTTTAAAAAATACTTTAACAGTACTACCGGGTTTTAAAATTTTCCCCGGCGCCGGTTGCTGTTCAATAGCCACTCCATTTCCCTTAGCCTCAAGTTTCAACCCCATCTCAGTCAGGATTTGGTTTGCTTTTCTAACCGAAAGACCTTTTAAATTAGGCAAAACTATTTTTGAGTTTTCATTTAACAAAAATTGTTCTTCAGGGTCGAAATAGAGTAAAACTTTGGTCTTTTTATTGATTTTAGCTCCCGACTTCGGTACCTGATCAAAGATAAAAGTGCCGTTACCCATCATACGGTATTCTATTTGCTTTTTCTTCAAAATGGCTATGGCTTCAGCGGTTGCCATATTCAAAACATTCGGTACAATTACTTCATCGCTGGCAATCTTCTCCAGAACTTCCGGCTCATAACGGGGTTTAACTCCCAAATAACGCAAAGTATCTCTTAAGACGATTCCGACTACCGGAGCTGCAATTACCGAACCATATCTAGGTATCGTCCCGGGTTCATCTAAAATAATCATGGTTAAGACCTGAGGGTTATCAGCCGGTGCATAGCCAACGAAAGAAGATATGACTTTGCTACTGCTATAACCTCTCTCACCAGGCGATACTTTTTGAGCGGTAGCTGTTTTCCCGGCTACCCGGTATCCTTCCAAATAAGCCCGGTTTCCGGAGCCATTGGTGACTACGGATTGCAGTAATTTATTCATTAACTCCGATGTTCTGCCGGAAATCACCTGGCGAATCACTTGGCGTTGGAATTTTCGTTTAACTTTACCTTCCGGAGAAACTATCTCTTTTATCAGTTGCGGACGGAGCAAGTAACCTCCATTGGCCACCGCCGAAACTCCCATTGCCATCTGGATCGGGGTGACGGATAAACCCTGCCCGAACCCGATATTAGCTAATTCCACATTCTTTATTCTGGGTAAAGGTCGCAATTTGCCGGGAGATTCTCCAGGAAAGTCAATTCCGGTAACAATGCCGAACCCAAAGGCTTGAATATACTTATAAAATACTTCTTTAGTCAACCGGAGAGCAATTGAAGCAAACACCGGATTACAAGAATTCTCTAAAGCTTCAACAAATGTTTGACTACCGTGGCCTCCCGGTTTCCAACATTTAAGCCGACGATCATCAACAATTAAAAAACCGGGGTCAAAAAATTTGGATTCGGGGGTAACTTTTCCCTCTTCCAAGGCAGCCACTGTAGTAAAAATCTTATAAGACGAACCTGGTTCGTACATATCGGTAAAGATTGGGTTTCGACGATTAGCAGTCGGAAAATTATTATACTGGTTTGGGTCATAACTTGGGTGAGTAGCCAAAGCTAATATTTCACCAGTTTGCGGATTAACTACAATCCCCATCGCCCGTTTACACTTGGCATCCACTAAAGCTTTAGCCAGTTCTCTTTCCAACACATACTGAACATTTTGATCAATTGTTAAATATACTGAATCACCGTTAACCGGCGCTAGGTATCTCCGCTCACCCTGTGGTATGTGTCTGCCTTCAGTATCAAACTCCGCCTGATCACTCCCGGGGACACCCCGCAAAAATTGATCATAGTACTTTTCTATACCTTCCAGCCCTTGATTGTCTATCCCGGCAATCCCAATAACCTGGCCGGCTAAAGACGACTGGAGATAAAAACGTTGTGACTTTTGCCCTACTTCGATCCCGTATATTCTCCCGACGTTTACTTTATTAAATACTATATTTTTATTGTTAATAATAGCTCTTAAATTATTAACTTCTTCAATAGAAGCTTTTCTTTTTATCCATGTAAAAGAGGCCCTGGAATTAATGAGCCTCTTAACTTTATCCGGTTCTAACGACAAAGTATCGGCAATTATTCTGGCAATCACCGTTTTTTCTTGGTCCAAAATTAATAGTTTTTCTTCTTTACTTTTTTTGCCAACATTTACTTGCGAATGTTCAAAACCTACTTCCGCCGGAATAGCGTAAACCGAATCACCATCAACACTAATAGCAAGTTCATTGCCTAACCGGTCATAAATCGTTCCTCTTTTCGGTAGGATAGGTAAAGCACGAAACCGCTGTTCTTCAGCGGACTTCTTCAGCCATCCGGCCATAAATACCTGAAGATAAAGAACTCTGAGCACTAATCCACCCAGAAGCAATATTGCAACCAATAATAGAACGGCTACCCGTTTCTTGGAAACCACTTCACTATATTTCACCTTTTTCCCTCCGCGAACAAAGACAATTTAAATTGGTAGATTGTAATTGAAGATTAGTAAATTGGAGAGTTGAAGATTCAAAACTTAAGGCAACAGGTGAATATAGTATCAATTTAATCTTCAATTATCAAGCGGATGCGCCATGACGGATTTAATCCCTTTTATCCAGGAGGCCACTTTAGCCCAGAGTTGATTATCTTGAAATCCGGAGTTCTCTGCATAATTACGGATACGGTTCTCATTACCCTTAGGTTTCGGAGCGCCACCAATGCAATAATAATCATTCGGGCCGGCTACCCTCATTCCCATCTTTTGAGCTTCGGTTTGAATCCGCTCAAATGAATCCAACTTAGCTATTTCCAGTTGGATTTGGATATTCTGACGCTCCAATTTTCTGATTAAACTCTGATAATCGCTGATCTCCCGGTCCCTTTTTACTACCAACACTTGAATCCAAAGATTGGCAACCATTAAACATAAAAACAAACCAATAACGGCATAAAAAGGCTTCAGATTCATCCGTCGGTCAACACGGGTCTGTAAATTTATATTATAGATGTTTTCGGAATATCCTTGTTTTTCCGCTAATAACATGTTATGCACTCTCCTTAGTACCTAGACCAGTTTCTCGGCCGCCCGAAGCTTAGCGCTCCTGGACCGAGGGTTCTTGTCCATCTCTTCCTTGGATGGCAGAACCGGTTTTTTGGTTAAAATTTTTATTTTCGGTTGTTGACCGCAGCGGCATATAAGAACCTCTTTTGGGCATTGACATCCTTTGGCCCAATCGGTAAATGTTGTTTTTACAATTCTATCTTCCAATGAATGAAAGGAAATTACCACTATCCGTCCTCCAGGTTTTAAAATCGGCATGGCTTTTTTCAAGGCTTCCTGCAAAACTTCCAGTTCCCGGTTTACAGCAATCCGTAATGCCTGAAAACTCCTCCGGGCCGGGTGAGGCCCGCTACGTCTGGCTGCAGCCGGAATGGCGTTTTTTATTATATCCGCCAATTCTTTAGTAGTCTCAATATTCTTTTCGCGGCGGTAGTTTTCAATAAAACCGGCAATTCGCTTACTCCACCGTTCTTCGCCGTATTCCCAAAATATCTTGGTTAATTCGGCTACGGAGGATGTATTAACCAAATGGGCCGCTGAAAATGGTTGGGATTGATCCATTCTCATATCCAGCGGAGCGTCAGTCCGGTAACTAAAACCCCGTTCTTCCTCATCCAGTTGTGGTGAAGAAACTCCCAGGTCGAAAATAATACCGTCTATTCCGGTAATTTCAAGCTCCGCCAAAATATTCTCTATATCGACAAAATTACGGCGGACTAATTCCACTCGAGGTTTAACAGCCGCCAATCTTTCCCTGGCAACCGCAATAGCCTGGCGATCTTGGTCGATCCCAATCAGCATTCCGGTTTCATCGATATTGTTGGCAATTCGCAAAGCATGCCCGGCCCCGCCAATAGTAGCGTCGATATATGTCCCTGACGGTTTTATATTTAAATAATTTATTACCTCATCCGGCAGTACCGACTGGTGGGAAAACTCCGGCACGGTTGAACACCTCTATATACCTAAATTCATCACGGCGGCTACATCTTCATAAGATTGCTTATTCTTGTTTTCATAGTCTCCCCAAACTTCCTTCGCCCAAATCTCAACTTTGGTTGATAATCCGATAATGTAAACATCCCGGTCAATCCCGGCATGTTCCCGGAGTGTTTGGGGGATAACAACCCGGCCTTGTTTATCTAATTCGGCTTCCACCGCTCCTGAAAAAAACATCCGCACAAATGCGCGGGTATCAGCCTGAGACGTCGGAAGCTCCTTGATTTTCTCCTCTATTACCTTCCATTGCGATAGTGGGTAAGCAAACAAACAATTATCCAAGCCCCGCGTAACTACGAAGTTTTCTCCCAAATCTTCGCGAAATTTCGCCGGGATTATCAGGCGTCCTTTTTCATCTAAGGAATGTTGATATTCGCCTAATAACATAACTTTAAACTCCTTGTTGAGGACTAGGATTTTTAGGGCGTCCCCTTATCCTCCACTTCACTCCACAACCCACCACTTTTACCTCTGTATTCTCCATTATCGACCAAATTCCTCTTTTATATAAGTGTTTTTTGGAATTTTTTTGGGGGTAATACCGGTTAGAACTTGAGTTTTAACAAACCGAAATACAATATGTTGTGGAAAATTAACAGCTGAGCTTTGATGATGAACAATATATTGGAAGAAAAAATTTTTTAAATATCAATATTTTGATGGAGGTGTTCTAAAACAAAAGGAATTAAGGCTTCCGACGATAAAAAAATACCCATATTGTATTCGAATGTCAAATTTCTTAATTATGAAAATCCCTCAATTTACTTACTGTAATACTAGTCTGTATTCACAATTTTAATACCGATTTCTCACAATATTAATTTTATTAATTACTATATTAATTTTTTTAAAGTATACATTGACAAAATTAATTAACCGTGCTAATCTTATTTTAGAAAAGGATTCAATTTAAAACCATTGTTTTAGAATCTATGTAAATCCGTGTCTAATGAAAGTTATTTCCCAAATCAAATAAACAACGAGGTGATTACCATCAAATACAAAGCTCCCGGGGTCTGCCCGGTATGCAACCACGAACTGCAGATTACCAAACTAAGCTGCACCTATTGCCGTACCAACTTGGAAGGCGAATTTACCAGTTGTAAGTTTTGCCGGCTCCCGGCCGAACAGTTGGAGTTTATTGAAGTATTCATCAAGTGCCGCGGCAATATTAAAGATGTCGAGAAAGAACTGGGCATCTCCTACCCCACCGTTAGAAATCGCTTAAACGGAGCCATCGAAGTCCTGGGTTACCAGGTGGAAAAAACAGACCTCGAAGAAGAAAAAAGTCAGCGCCAGACTATCCTGGAAGCCTTGGAAAAAGGCGAAATCACCGCCGAAGAAGCAACCAACCGGCTGAGGAAGAAAAATTAAAAAGTCTAGGAGTCAGGAGTTTAGAAGTCAGGAGCCAGTACCGTAAGTATGTTTCATGGTCTATTTAAAATTTCGGAGTTCGGAGTCACACCTATTTTCTCCTGGTTCCTGATTACTGATTACTTTTACGAACAATAAAATATAGGAGTGAAAAACATGAGTGAAGAAAAACTGCGGATTTTGCAGATGATTCAAGAAGGAAAAATCAATGCCGGAGAAGGAATGGAGTTATTGAAAGCTTTGGAAGAATCTGAGCCAAAAGTGGAGACCCCATCGGTTTCCAAACTATCCAACCGGTTTCTCCGGGTCCGGGTCAATAACGAATCGGGAACCACCAAAGTAAATGTCAATATTCCATTAGGTATTCTTAAGGTGGCTTCCAAATTTGCCGGAGTTGGAATGAAATATATCCCGGAATCCGCCCGTCAGGAGATGGCCCAGAAAGGGTTTGACCTCTCCCAAATCGATCTGGAAGAACTCCTGCGAATGGTGGAAGAAGGTTCAGTAGATGGTAAATTAGTAGATGTTGATGTCATTGATCCTAAAGAAGGTCCGCTCAAGGTGGAAGTTTATGTCGATTAAATACCGCAGTCAAATATTATTAATTAGGATAAGGGCCGGGCGGGTCAATTTGACGATCCCCTTCCCCTTATTCCTAATCAGCCAGACCCTGGAAGCTATATATAATATGGTCTGGATTTGGGGCAGGATTGCTCCTCCGGAAAGAAGAATTGATCCGGAACAAAATAAACCTTCTCAAATTAATTCCGGAAAATTCACCGCCAAAGCCATATCGGATGGTTGTAGGTTAACTCAAGACTTCATTAAAGAGTTACGCGGGTATGGCTCCTTGAGAATGGTTGAAGTTGTTACAAAAGATCGGGAAACTAAAAATAATATCCGTATATATATTGATTTTATATAAAACCTCGCGGTAATATAAGAAAGAATAGTTTTGTCATTCGGTATAAATTTATTGAATAAAGTACAGAAGCCGGGATACAGGAGTCAGTGATCAAATTGCGAAGTTTACTTATTAAAATATTAGCCAATGCTTTAGCCTTTTATTGCATACCATTTATTTTCCCCACCATTATATTAAGCACGCCGGAAACGGCACTGTGGGCCGGGATAATCCTGGGGGTAGTCAATTTATTAATTCGCCCGTTTATTCTGTTGTTAACCTTACCGGTAAACATCATAACCCTGGGCCTCTTTACTATCTTCATTAATACTTGGATGGTAATGTTTACCGACAAGCTCTTGAACAGCTTATATATACCCAGCTTTTTGATGGCCTTAGCCACCTCCCTCTTGGTCTCCGCCAGCAATATCATTCTCCAAGCCGTTTTCGGAGAATAGGTCATTAGTTCATTGGTTATTAGTTATTGGTAATTATTCATTAGTTGTTGGTTATTGATTATTGGAAAATTAGTTCAAGGTTCAAAGTTCAGAATAATAGGCTAAAAAATAACCTGTTGCTTTGCCTGTTGCCTGTTGACTCTCGCCTCTCGCCTAATTGAGTATTTCCCAAACCATCTGATAATTCCCACTCTCAAATAAACGCAATAGATACCGCCGGAGTTTTGGCTTTAACCAACTACTACTAAGTCTATAATGAATCTCACTGATGAACTGGCGGAATTCCCCATACCAGGGCTCGGCTCCAAATATTATGCCGTTTCCTTTCCCCAACCAATCCAGATCAACAACATGGGAGCAGAAAATACCAGCCACCGTTCTTCTTCCCCGAAGAGCATCTATAACTCCTTCCACTCCCGGATGAATTGTTTTTAGATATGTCCGCCCAGTACCGATTACCCGTCCCTGCCGGAGATAATGAAAATCAGACCCACCGACCACTCCAAGCTGATACGGTTCAACCCATTCTTCCCAAATTATTCGCACTTCCCTAGTTACCTCCGGATTTAACTCAAGAATAGCCGCGTTAAACAACTCAGCCGCATCAACCATCCCTTCATCCATTATTTCCTTTAGAAAACCCGCTGCCCAACTTGACTTCGGTTTTGTCCAGGGATGAGCCCAAATAATCACTCCCCCGGAGTTCCGGTGGTTTAAAAAGCTCTCCTCCAGTTTAGTTCGGGACGTCTTTTCCCAATTTTGCGGCTGGCCACCGATGATTAAGAAATGAAAATGGTCCCCGGCAGAAATCTCCCGGGAAATTACCATCACCGGCAGGTTATTATCCCTGATAGCAATAGCTTGACCCTCTTGAGCGCCTTTAATTTCATCATGGTCGGATATGGCTACCACATCAAGTAATTGAGTATGGGCACATTTTAATATTTCCGCCGGGGATAACGAACCTCCCGAATAAATACTATGTATATGCAAATCGGCTATTAACCATTCTCCCCCATAATGGGGGTTTTTCGGTAAAAAAAATGGGTGGAGCAAATGTTCAACCTCATTTCTTTTTCATTGGTTCAATAATTCATTAGTTCATTAGTTCATTGGTTCATTTGTTATTAGTTATTAGCCATTAGCTATTGGTTATTAGTAATTAGTTCATCAAATGAAGGTAAATTAATTAATGCATGTATGGTTGTTTTTTAATTGTCAATTCTCAATTATCTCTCTTCAACATATCTTTCCTAAAACATCTAGTGCCTTGAGCCGTTCTTGGTGATATGAGATCTTACGGTTCCATTGGTCCTGAAAATATTTTTTACTCCAGGGTTGTTTTTCTAGGAAATACTGGCGGCCCAAGATCCAATAGTCATAAGGAAATGTAAGATAGATAATTAATAGTTTTAAATCTTCTTTTCGCCAGGGGTATAAGTGATCAAAATTCCAGAGAATCCGGAGCAAGGAATTAACGGACCATTGATGCAGCCTCAAATAGCGGCTTATCAGGTTCACCCGGTCATGCACCGGATTGTCGATTAACATATAATCAAAATCTATCAGATGGGCTTTCCCCTGCCGGATGATAACATTATGATAAGCCCAGTCATGATAACAAATAGTGACCTCCCCGGAAGAAACTCTTTGAATAGTTTGAATAGCCTGAAAAGCCAAATCGTAAAATTTATGCCAAATTTTCAGGTATTGTCGGCTAAAAGAGTCATTTTGAGAACGTATCGCTATCTCCCGGCATATTTCCATCTCGAATAATCTTTTTAACCATTCAGCCACGGGGTCAAATTTCAGAAGCGGCCACAAACGGCATTTTTCATCAAGCAATAACCGGCTAAATTGATGAAAATCCTTCATTCCGGCTATAGTAGCTTTTAAATCGTTGATTTCCATATAATCAGCTGCTCTACCCTCAATCTTTTCCATTAACAAATAACGGTTCCCATGGTTCCATAAATAGTAACCGCCTGTCTTTGGTTGGATTAGCCGTGAAATAATCGGACATTTATCGTGGTTGGATAAGAGCAAACCGGTGAGATAAGCCCGGGCGGCACCAACATTTAAAGGCTTTAAGACATATCCGGGTTCTTTTTCAACTAAATATACGCTCCGATAAGGCCTGTAAGGGGACTTAACTTGGAAAGACTCCAAAATTGACTGAATCATATTTCCTCCCGCTCCGTTTTAAATTAACTAACAGCCGCCATCACCAAACCAGCCTATAAATACCAGAATTAGGCCGATTAAAATCAGGACATCGATTGGGTTGGGAAATATAAGTGTTTTAAATAGAACAATTCCAATAATAACCATAAAAACTTTTTGATTTAAAGCCTTAAGGTGTTTAAATGGATTTGACATCAAAAGCACCTCCGGCTATATGGTATTCATTTGTCACAAGATTGGGAACTAAACTTATAGCAAGAACTCCTATCTGCCGCAAAAAATTACCATTCGTCCGAAAAACCATCTGTTTCTTTACCCCTTATTTCTATTGGAAGACCGTTTTTAGAACTTAATTAATAAATGAGGGATTTTCATAATTAAGAATTGTGACATTCAGCTACAATATATTGATAGTCGCATCTGGTTATTCACTATATATTGTAGCTGAAAATAAATTAAAGTAATTATAGAACTCCCTTAAATGCTAAAAGTACATTTAGCAAAGAAGATACATAGAATGAATTAGTTCAGTTCATTAGTTATTGGTTATTAGTTTTTAGTTATTGTTCATTGGTTCATTTCATTTAAATTTGAAATTTGCAATCCGAAATTATTAAAAATAATTGTCTATTCTCAATTGTCAATTATCAATTGATTTTATAGGGGTATGATTGTGAATAGCTTTTTGCCAAAGATCAATCAGGAATATACAATCCGGGGTACAGCCTCAAAACCATATAATTCAATCTGGAAAATAACTACGCCACAGGGGAGTTTCTCTTTAAAACGGTTTAAATCTTCACCCCACTACTTTACAAAACTGATTACCATAATCAATGACCTCTCCAAACTTGGCTTTAACGGCTTAGTACCAATTATTCTCACTAAAAAAGGATTACCCTATATAGAAATCGATGGTCTTTATTACTCGCTTTCACCATGGTGTGAAGGAGAACCTCCATCGTTTACTAATCCTAACCACTTAATAAAGATAGCCGAATGTTACGGCAGATTACACGAAATCTCCAGGAATATTAATTTTCCTCCGGAACTACAAAGCCGAAACAACCTTACTGATTATTTCTTATACCTTGATTTTCTGGAATCGCTTATACCCAGTTTAGAAAAAAGAAAAAACCTAAACCGGATAGATCGAACCATCTTAAAATGGGGTCAACATTTTATTGAGCAAAGCCGTTTAGCTATTCAAGGTATGAAAACCTTCCAAGACCGGCAGGAACTGTTTCTGAATAATCAGGGTTTTTGTCACAACGATCCTGCCCCCGGAAATATAATAATTAAAAATGAAATTTGTTTCTTAATTGATTTTGAATTTTCCAACCGCGACTTATTTATAAAAGAATTATCTATGCTAATACTCCGAGCTTTACAAGTTAATCATTGGAATGAGCGGATTCTGGAATTATTAATCAAGGCTTATTCCCAGGAACGTAAATTGATCATTGCCGAAGAAGAGATCCTTCCCTATTTGTTATGTTTCCCGCGGCGATTTTGGAGGCTCTGTTCCCAACGTTATCAAGAAAAGCTGAAATGGACCGAAAATCGTTTTCAAAAACGATTATGGGAGATTATTGACGAAGAAAAAAATAGACAGTCGCTGTTAAAATTGTTAATTCCGGAGTTGGAGGTAAAAAAAAATAACGACCAGGTGTTTTTTGCTTTTCCACTTTCCAAATCTCACCTCCAACATCTTAAACGAGGAGGACCCTAATGATCGAAAATACTAATTACGAACTACAACGAATCCTTTATTACTGGGGCTTAAAACTTTTTTACTGGGAGAAAATCCGGGATGTTTATAAAGTATATACGGATCAAGGAGTTAAGAATTTAAAGCTGTCACCGCTGGTCCCGGAGAGATTACTTTTTGTCCACGAGGCGGTAAAGCACCTGATGAAAAAAGAGTTTCACAAAATGTACCCTTTAATTCCGACTTCAGATGGAAGAACCTATATTCTCGATCATCAATATGCTTATAGTTTGTTTGATTGGATTGATGGACGGCAATGTGATTTCAAAAATGATTGGGAATTAGCAGAGTCAACCCGGATTTTAGCGGAATTTCACCGGACTACGTTAGGGTTTGAACCACCGGTCCATTCTAATATGCGGGACCGGTTAGGAAAATGCTTACATCATTTTCAGGAACGTTACCAAGAATTATTGGAGTTTAAAGGAATTGCCGCTTCCAGTCCGAAAGACCCCTTTGCCAAAACCTATCTGGAACACGTGAATTTTTTCCTGCCCATGGCTGCCCGGGCCATAAAAAAGATGCAAGAAAGTTCTTATGAAGAGTTAGTAACCAAGGCCCGTTTTGAAAAACCTTTTTGTCATGGTGACCCGGCCGCCCGAAATTTTATTCTCACTCCGCAACGGGAGATTTATGTTATTGACTTTGATAGTTGCCGCCTGGATTTACCGATTATGGATATTATTAAATTTACCCGCCGGGTCATGAAAAAACACCATTGGAGTTATCAAACCGCTAAGCTCTTGGTTGATTCCTATCAAGAAGTATATCCCCTTACCAGGATTGAAATTGAAGTAATGAAAGCGGTATTTTACTTCCCGCAAAAATTCTGGCGGCTGTCAGTACGGTATTTTCATCAACGTAAAGAATACCACCATGATAAATTATTACGGAAGTTTCAAAAATACCTAACCAACGGCAAATCCCTGGCCCGATTTCAAGCTGAATTTGAAAACTATTAATCATATACTTAGGGAAGTGCTGATTAATTGAATAAGTAACGATTTTGTGCTTCGTAAAATGCCTAATACCGCATAATTGCTCGCACAAAATCGGATTAATCAGCGCTTCCTTAGTCACAGAGTTTTAGAGAATTTTTTCTCAGTGTCTCTGTGACTAGCTGGAAAATGCTATCGACGCTTGTCGGTCCACGTCAATTCTTTTTATTTTTCGCTTGGATCAATTGGAGATTGACGTGGACGACTCAATGGCAAAATAATAATTTATTCAAAAATATGAATATGGGGATACGACATGCCGAAGAAGACCGTGGAAGAAGATTCTCTTAATAATATCGTAGAACAATTTGGTTTGAAAATGATTGATTGTTGCAACTGCCGGAGGATTTGGCGGGTAAAAACAGATCTCGGTTTCAAATACTTAAAAAAAACAAAACTATCAGCAGCCGATTTATGGTTCGTGCATGAAGCCTTGCAATATTTGCACCGAAATTCATTCCCCCATACTCCTACCTTACTTTGTAGCAAAACCGGCGAACCCTTTGTCAATACCGATAACGGGATTTTTATCTTAACGGATTGGTTTTTCGGCGTAGAATTGGACTTCGGAACCCTCATGGATCTTCGGGCCGCTTCCCGTTTTTTAGCGGAGTTTCACCAAAAAAGCTCCGGATTTTTTCCCAGCCAACCAAATGAAAGCCGGACTTGTTGGCTAAAATGGCCTGTCAAACTGGAAAACCGTCTAACAGAACTGCAGGATTTTTTCCGCCTGGCCAATGCTGAAAAAGAATCCTCGCATTTCAGCCGATTATATTTAAGAAACTTCGAGCCTTTCTACAGGCAAGCTGTAACTAGTTATGAGGCCTTGTTAAAATCACCTTACCGGACGATAGCCGAAGATGGTTTGCGGCAACGCAGTTTTTGCCATCATGATTATTCCGGACGTAATTTACTTCGGACCTATTTAAACTGCATCTTTCTGGTTGACTTTGACTACTGTTTGTTGGATTTACGAATCCATGACCTGATTAACCTGCTTGTCCGTAACCTCAAGCATAATGGTTGGAACCCGGATATTGGCGATTTTATCTTAAATGAATATCAGCAAGTCATCAAATTAACCCAGGAAGAATTGGAAGTAATGAGCATCCTGCTTAGCTGGCCCCAAGATTTTTGGCAAGTTGGCTTACAGTATTACTATGAAAAACTGCCCTGGTCGAAAGAGAGATTCCTAAGAAAACTGGAACACAAAATTGACTGCCGCCTGGCCCGGAATAAATTCTTGGATGAATTTAATAAGAGAATTTATAAAAACCAGATCCCTCGCCCTTTAAAAGGGTAACCACAATCCTCCGTAGTCATTTTAGGCTGCATAGATAAACTAATGCCCTTTAAGGGATAGGGTTGCACATAGACATCTTTGGGTTTTAAAAAAACTAAAAAACCTCCCTACAAAGGAAGGTTTACCTGGTTTTATTTCATTTGCCTTATATTTTATTCTTCAGCTTCGTCACCCATTAATACTGCTTTCCGGGAGAGATTTACCCGGCCTTGTTTGTCTATTTCAATCACTTTGACCATGATTTCATCGCCAACATTTACTACATCTTCCACTTTAGCTACTCTTTCCTTGGCCAATTGGGAAATATGAACCAATCCTTCTTTCCCGGGAAGAACCTCTACAAAAGCGCCGAAATTCATTAATCTGGTGACTTTACCCATATATACTGCGCCAACTTCAACATCGCTGGTAAGCCGTTTAATAATCTGTTGGGCTTTTTCACCGGCACCGGCATCCACTGCCGCGATAAATACCCGGCCATCATCTTCGATATCGATTTCCGCTCCTGTTTCTTCAACGATTTTCCGGATAATTTTCCCACCCGGTCCAATAACATCGCGGATCCGGTCCGGATCAATTGAGAACCTGATTATTCTCGGCGCATAAGGTGATAACTCCTTACTTGGTTCGGAGATTACTTCCAACATCTTACCGAGGATAAAGAGACGGCCTTCTCTGGCTTGAGCCAAGGCTTGCTTTAAAATAGCCCGGTCAATCCCTTTTACTTTAATATCCATCTGGATGGCTGTGATGCCGTCTTTGGTTCCAGCCACCTTGAAGTCCATATCACCAAAATGATCTTCTAAACCTTGAATATCAGTGAGAATCGCAAAATCATCACCGTCTTTTAGAAGACCCATAGCCACACCGGCCACTGGTTTCTTAATTGGTACTCCGGCATTCATCAATGAAAGGGTGCTACCGCAAACGCTAGCCTGTGAAGAGGAGCCGTTGGACTCTAATACTTCTGAGACTAACCGGATCGTATACGGAAAATCTTCTTCACTGGGTATTACCGGAAGCAAAGCCCGTTCAGCCAAAGCTCCGTGCCCTATTTCCCGCCGGCCCGGACTCCGGACCGGTCGAACCTCTCCGACGCTATAACCGGGGAAATTATAATGGTGAATATACCGTTTCGACTGATCGTCACCAAGCCCGTCGAGAATCTGTTCCTCACTTACCCGGCCTAAAGTACAAACGTTTAAAACCTGAGTTTGTCCGCGGGTAAAAAGCCCCGAACCATGTGCTCTTGGTAGAATACCCACCTCACAGGTAATCGGTCTGATTTCGGATAACCCTCGCCCATCGGGACGGATTTTATCAACTGCAATCATCCGGCGGACTTCTTCTTTAACAATAGTCTCCAAAACATCATTAATATCCCGTAGAGCGGCTTGATAATCCTCGCTAAGTGTCTCGCAGAAATAAGTTTTGGTTTCTTCTTTGACTTGTTCAATTAGGGCTTCCCGCTCAAGTTTATCACCGGTTTTAATCGCTGAAACCATTTTGACGGTAGCATAATCACGAACTTTTTTATTAATCTCCGGATTCGGCTCATCTAAAACCGGTATTATTTTTGGTTTACCGACTTCATCCCGGATTTTCTCTATAAAGGCTACAATTTCTTTAATTACCGAATGGCCATAGAGGATACCTTCTAGAGCGTCATCTTCAGTAATTTCATTAGCACCGGCTTCCACCATCATGATGGCATCTTTAGTTCCGGCTAATACCAACTGCAAATCACTCTTTTCCATCTGTCCAACCGTCGGATTGATGATAAATTCTCCATTAACCCGACCGACTTTAACGCCACCTATCGGTCCGGCAAACGGTATCTCCGAAATATGTAACGCCGCTGAAGCCCCAATCATTCCCGCCAGACTAGGTTCATTATCCGGTTCCACCGATAAAACTGTGGTAGTTACCTGGACATCATTCCGAAAGCTTTCCGGGAATAACGGTCTCAATGGGCGGTCAATCATCCGGGCTGCTAAAACTGCACTTTCAGCAGGTCTTCCTTCACGTTTGATAAACCCACCCGGTATCTTCCCTACCGCATAAAGCCTTTCCTCATAATCAACCAATAGTGGGAAAAAGTCGATTCCTTCCCGTGGTTTCTGGGCCATAACAGCCGTAACCAGGACTACAGTATCGCCATACCTTACCAAAACAGAAGCATTAGCTTGTTTAGCCATTTTTCCGGTTTCAATAATCAAAGGGCGACCTGCTAAAGTCATTTCCCATTTTTGCATCCGCTTTTTAATCCTCCTCGAAACAAAGATTGTCTACACTTTAATATAAATCTAATCAATTTATGTAGACTTTTTTGCAATTTATTAAACAGAGGGTTGTAATTCCCTTAACTGATAATAATAGTATAACCCATATATCCCATAAATAGAAAGAAAAGCGGTAAACCCGCTTTTCCGACTTATTTTCGGAGACCTAACTTTTCAATAATCGCCCGGTACCGTTGGATATCTTTTTTACTTAAATAATTCAACAGACCACGCCGTTGACCTACCATTTTTAATAAACCGCGTCTTGAATGATGGTCTTTTTTATGAATCTTTAGATGTTCGGTGAGATAATTGATTCTTTCGGTTAAGATGGCCACCTGGACTTCGGGTGAACCGGTATCACCATCATGGACCTTGTACTTATCAATAATCTCTTGTTTCTTTTCAGTTGTAAGCATGAAGTCACCTCCTTTTTTATAAACACCACCTACCGAGAGAATCGTCGGAGAATCGCACCTCCCAGTCAGGGGATATATGAATTGATAATTGACAATGAACAATTTACAATGAATTCCCAATTATCAACCTATTTTAAACCTTAATTATTTTACCATAAAAGCAGTAAAGTGTAAACAAACAATTAAGAACAACGCAATTTGTTAGAAGAGTTTAGTGGTAAACGGTTTTTAATTGTCAATTCTTAATTATCAATTCTCAATTATTCTTTATTCTACTCCCCTGAAATAATGCCCTTTTGTTATACCTCTGCCGGTTAGAGTCTTAATCTCACTGATTTTGGATTCCGTTTCTCCCAGTCCCTTACCCATAGATAGATTGTTTAAAACCGTTTTATAAAAGGCAACCAGTTGACCAATTTCAAAATCGGAATAGGTCTTAAGTTCTAAACGTAAGGTCAATTCCGGTATGCCGGTGAACTTGTCCAGATCCCCCAATAAACATAATTCTCTGGCATTTAACAAGTGCATCCGGCAATATTGGTCGGTATAGATTGGGAAATCCAAATTAAGCCGGTCCCTTAAAAAGTACGAATTGTGCCGGCATAGATTAGTACATTTCCGATCAGGTAACAGAACAGAACTTATTGGGCAGTATTCGGAGATCATCAACTCCAACGGTCCCTGGACTAAACATTCCAAACCGGCTTCCGGTGAATGCCCGGCAATTACCCGGATCTCATCCAAGGTAAGTTCCGGTGAGAGGGCTACCTGTTCTACCTGGAGGTTATTCATTTCCGCGAGCGCGTAACTATTAAAAAAGTTAAGAGTGTAATTTAAATAAATCTTTTCCGAAGAAGCCGTCGCTAACTGGAGCATCCCTAAATCAGAGACAATTATACCATCAGCCTTTAATCCTAAGACCATTTCCAAATAAGGAAGCCACCGTTCACGATCTTTGGTCCGGTTAATCCTAGGTAAACCGGCTACTAATCGCGCTCCCCCCCGGTGGGCCACTTCAATGGCGGTATTAAAATTATTTTGTTCCCAATGAAAACCGGTTAGCTCGTCCCCGCCGGCATATATTATATCAGCCCCGGCTTCAACCGCTGCAGAAACTCCGGCCAAGTCACCCACCCAGACACTCAGTTGGTTCGAACGCCCCAAAACTTTGTTTCTCTTGTTGATAGAATGAAATAACTGTACTTTTTCCAGCTTAGCCGGAAGTTTCTGATAACTTTTCAGTTTCGCTCCGGTCAATCTTTCGATTGCCAAGCGCCGGGTCTGATTGAGATCGCTTAATGGGATCATCAGATTAGGTTCCAGATCGGCAGTAAGCTCTTTCAAGTAGTAAGGAGTATTGCCTAAGCGACTCAATTGTTCCTGAAGTATTTCCAAGGTTAAGGGACGGTTTCTGGCTGGTTGCAGTTTGTTTTCGGTAACCGCCGTACCTTCATTACCAATATCGTCCCGGTAAGATAAAGTCAGGACCGTGCCATTTCGGCCGGCAACTTTAACGGTACAAGCTATCTTTAGACCGGTACCGGTTTGATCGACCGCTTCCTTAACCAGGCGATCTTGGCTGATGGAGAAGACCTTGAATACCCGGTCACCCGGAAATAGTTTTCCCGGGATTTCCAAAGATACGGTATCATCCGCTTCAGCCGAACCCACTGTTTGGCCATCCTTAATTAAATTATTAACCGGACCGGTAGCCCGTCCGCCTTGGCTTACCCAAACCTCGACTTCATCTCCGGTTTCCACCTTCGCTTCAAGTTTAAGGCTAATCCGTTGCGAACTACGGTCAGCTTTGATAATTCGCCCTAGAAAAACTCCCCGGTTGTTTGGTCTGGCAAAACTCATCAAATCATAATTGCGGTATCCGCTAAAATAACCGGTAGTGAACCCCCGGTTAAAAGACTGCTCCAACTCCCGGAGTTCCTCTGGCGCTACTTTAAAGGCAGCCGGATTATTGTAATAACGATCTAAGACTTGCCGGTAAATCCGGAGAACATGATAGACATACTCGGTCCGCTTCATCCGCCCTTCGATTTTTAATGAGGAAACTCCAACCCGGTCCAGTTCCGGAATCTCGGTAATTAAAGCCAAATCCTTGGGTGAAAGTAGATAAGAACCTTTAGCCGGTATTATTTGCCGTTCCCGGCCAAGTTGATACTCCATCCGGCATGGCTGCGCACAGCGCCCCCGGTTACCACTCCGCCCCCCAATCATGCTGCTCATCAAGCATTGACCGGAATAACTAATACATAAAGCGCCATGAATAAATATTTCAATTTCAACCCCGGAATTGGCAACTATCTCCGCCACTTCAGTTTTAGTAAGCTCCCTAGCCGGCACCACCCTTTTTATCCCCAAGTTTTTTAAAAAAATGGCGCCTTCCAAATTATGGACCGTCATCTGAGTACTGGCGTGCAGCTCCAACCCGGGCAGATAGTCCTTAGCCAGCTTAATCAAGCCTAAATCCTGGACTATAATAGCATCCACTCCGATATTATAGAGCTGATAAAGATAGTTTAACGCCTCTTCCAGCTCCGATTCGCCAATTAAAGTATTAACCGTAACATATATTTTCTTTCCATGTAAATGGAGCAGATCCGTAGCTTCCTGTAATTGCTGAATATCAAAATTAGCCGCATTCTGCCGGGCGTTAAACAATTTACCGCCCAGATATACCGCATCCGCTCCGGCTGCAATCCCCGCCAACAACGAATCCCAATCCCCGGCCGGAGCCAATAATTCCATATGTTCAGTTTTGGTTTGATTAGACATTGAAACCCCATACAATCGTCGAAAGTCTAAAGTTAAAAATCTGAAAAGTCCGAAGTCAAAGGTCAAAAGTCTAAAGGTCTTTACGACCTTCGACTTTTGACTTTCGACTTTATATATTAACGTTTGACTTTCGACATGACTTTTGATAAATTACTTTTAGTATTCAACATTATTCAACATCTGACTTTTGACTTTCAAACACATATTTCAACACCGCCGGATAAACATCCATGATGGTTTGAATCCCGGAAAATATAGAAATATCTTTTCCCATAACAATAGTAGGGACCATATTCCGGGTATGGGTCCTGACACTCAAATCTTCGATATTACCATGGTCACTGACGATTAATAAAGTTAAATCGTTTTCTACTATTCGCTTGGCGACAGTCCCCAAAAAACGGTCCAACCGGTTTAACAAAAGCCGGGCTAATTCAAAATCCTGTTTATGCCCGCAATGGTCTGTCTGAAAATATTCAAATAATGTAAATTCATTTTTTAAGGCCAATTTAACCAGATTTTCAGCTGCTGTCTCCGGTTCAATCAAAGGAACCTCGTAGCCTCGTTCCCTTAACTGCTCATTAATAATATCCTGGTAAACCGCTTCACCGTGAAGCAGATTAGGAACCATCAGTAACTTGACCCCTCCGGCCAAAGCAGCGGTGGTGGTAACCGAATGCCGCCATTTGCCTCTTTCCACAGTCTCAAAATACTCTTTAGTAAAAGTATTGGCAAAAACAGTCGATTGTCCACTCCGGTTCAATACCTTAAAAATGCTGTGTTCTTTTAATATATCCCGCAAAGCCATGGTTGGAAAACCGTTTACATGGCGGCCGGCAACCTTGGCGCCGTTAATTCCGGTGAATAACGCCGTCTGTCCGGTAGCGCTTTGAGGTAATCCGGGTGTATCCAGGTTAGCGTCGGTGGCATTTATTAATACTCCTGGTGAAATATATTCGTTTTTAATAGTTTCCGCCACTAATGGAGCCCCAAGTAAATTATGAAAATAGGGCATCTCTGCTGTGACAAAGGGGTTAGTTTCCGGATTGTCGGCTCCCAAACCAAACCCATCGATAAAAACCATCAGGAGCGCCATAATTAAGACTCCTTTGGGGCTGTCAAATTATATGGAATTAAACTCATTTTAAAGTCCAATAAATTCTTTAATACAAAACAATCTTTTGCCGGTTCTGTACACCCAGCCCCATTCATGGGGCTTAAGAACGATTTTATTTAACCTAGCCAGGTCCTTTAGGGCCTGGTGAAGATGACGGCATTCATTTATTGTTTGCTTTGACAGCCCCTTTTAATATTTCTCGGAGCTCGTTCAGTTCCTCCCGGATTGAGACTAATTCTTGTTGCAATTGAAGGTTACTTGGTTGCTCCTCTTCTTTTAAAATAATACTGAGCTTTCCACAGGCTTCGAAGACGGCTTGGGAAACCAGAGAAATTTTGGCGACTCCTTGTTTCCGCAGTTCTTGTCGGAGATCCGCCAAGGTCAGGTGTTCTTTAAGCAAATTATCCTCCAGGAGCATCCCGTCTTTGATCAAAATCGTCGGTTTCCCTTCAAATAACCGCGAAAAAAACCGGGAGTGGTACGAAGCCAAGGACAAAAATAATTCCAATCCGGTAATTACCCCCAAAATAACCAGCCCTTTTTGAAAAGAAACACTCTGTTCCAGTCCTACTACTACAATAACATCTCCGATACCGGCCATAATTACCAGATCAAATAAGGTCAATTGGCCTAACGCTCTTTTACCGACCAACCTAACGACGGCTAGCGCCGCCAAGTAAATTGCAATTGGTTTAAATACAAAACGGCTCAACTCCAGCCAATCCATTAAATCGCCTCTAAATATATTGAATTATGTTTTTGAATTCAACATATTTCCTTGATTCATAAAATGAAGAAAATACCGTGGTTGTAATTCACAGCCGGTATTTGGGATGTGAAATTAAATCATAAAATTTTCTTTATTTTATATAACTTAGTATAACCGAAGTAGAGACACTGTATATAATCTTATTCATGCCTACAATAATCAGCAATTAGGCGTCAGGAGATATTCCGTTGATGCTTCGAAGTCAAAATGATTTTTATTTTTTTATCCTGTTTACTGTGACCTACATAACGATAGAACACAGAACCTCTTACACTACTGGCTCCTGACTCCTGTTTAAAAGCTAAGTCGTTGCTTCACCCGCTCCAAATGGTAACTCACTTTCTTATTTTCAGCCGGATATTTTTCCGGTACATATACCTGAAGAGCCTCTTGGTAAGCTTCGGCGGCTTTAGCCAGATTTTCTTCCTTTTGTTGAACCTCAGCCATTATGGCATAGACTGACCCAATATTAAACTGAACCATTCCGTATTCTTCCGGATATTCTTCCGGGGTAAAAATCCGCAGCGCTCCGGTGAATGCACCCAGCGCATTGGAAAGACGATCGATTTTATACTCCCGGAATTCCTCTAAGGTCTTAAAGGAAGAACTGACGGCGGAATCGGCCATTATTTTATAGATAATCCCGATCCGGTTGGTATAGGTAGCAAACTCCTGCGGCCATTTCTCAATATTATAAAAATCCAGGGCTTCTTCGAAATATTGGAAAGCTTTCTGTTGGTAATCATTATCCTGACTAACCTCTGACAAACCTAAATATACATCGCCCAAGTCACACTGGATCTCCGTATATTTTTTAGGTTCTTCCACTCTAGTAAAGACTTTTAAAGCCGATTCAAAAGCTTTAAGCGCCAATGTTAAGTTATATTCTTTTTGATTAATTTCGGCCATAATAGCTAAAACTCGGGCTATTTCCAAATTTAACTCTCCATTTTCCCGGGGGTACTGATCGAAATTGAGAATCTTGGCAGCTTCCCGAAAAGCCTTTAAAGCTTTATTGAGGTTTAATTCTTTATTCCGGAATTTAGCATAATTCCGCCAAACTCTGGCCGATTTCGTAAGCGTTTTAGCGTATTCCAGCGGATATTTCTCCGGTGAATAAATCTTCAGAATTCCTTCAAAGATTTGAATCGCTTTGGTAAAATATTGTTCATCCGGTTTTAACTCGGCTAAACTGCTGTAAACTTCGGCAATTTCGTTGGCAACCAATACATAATCAGCTAAATAATCTTCGGCTGTAAAGATTTGCAAAGCATTTTCAAAGTAAGTAACGGCCTGCAGCAAATTGTTTTCCCGGTCTGTAATTTTGGCTTTTTCCCGGAAAGTCTCACCAAGATAATACAGATTTTTAGCATAACCGGCCGGGGAAAAACCCCCTTGAAAAACAGTGAGGGCTTCACTAAAAGCTTGATCCGCTTTCTCCAGGTTTTCCGGATTATTGTTGAATTTCGATAAAGCCAAGTAAACATTCCCTAGACTGGATTGGGTAATGGCATATCGATGAGGATATTCAGCTTTATCATATATTTGTATAGCTTGTTCCAAAATTTCACCGGCTTTAGCCAAAAATTTGGAATGGTGCTCAGATTCGGCCAGCTCAAAATAGATAATCCCCATATTCAAATAAGTAGACCCATAAACCTCCGAATAACGGGAGAGGTTCTCCACCTCTAAAACCTGATGAAAGTAATGGAGCGCTTTTTCATAATACTCTTCTTTATTCCGGGTTTTGGTATATAACTTGCAGGCTGAACCTAAATTATGCAATATCAAGGCATAATTTAAGGGATATTTTTGATCGGCGGAGAAGACCCGCAAGGCTTCCTGGCATGCTTTAACGGCCTGATTAAGATGTTCATTATTATTTTCAGCCTGAGCCAGATCAATATAGATATTGGCGATACAGTTCTGGGTATAGGAGTATTCCAACACATAACCGGAGGCGCTATTGTAGATCTTTAAAGCCTCCTCATAAGCTTCCAGAGATCGCCGGCGATATTCCGGCTTGCCGTATTCCACACTTTGATCCAGTGAATACCCTAAATTAACCTTGTGTAAGGCGTAACTGGACGGATACTCTTCCGAGTCCAAGTATGGCCCGGCTTCTTCCAGCGCTTGAATGGCTTTCTCCAAATTAATATCCCGTTCGTGGTACTCCGCCAATAGGTTATAGGCGATCCCGGTCAGACAATTGGCCATCGCAACTTGGTATGGTTGTTGCTTGGGATTGCAACTTTTCAAATACGCCGCTAAGAAATTAATATTTTCCGTTGCCGCAGCAACAACTTTAGCGATAAACCCCGATTTATCATCATATTCTACTAGAGAAGCATAAACAGCTACGAGTTCGTTTTGAATGAAAGCATATTCCAGGGTATTCTGTTTATTACCGTTTTGTAAAGCCGCTTCTAAGGCTTTCAAGGCGTTATATAAATTTTCCTCGCCCTCAGTGGAGAAAGAGAGTTTTCGATAACAATAACCCAAGTTACGCTGGATGTAACCATATAACCAGGGTTCTTTATCTTTTGATATTTGTGGCAAAAGTTTAGAGTATTCCGCTATGGATTCCACCAACTGATCTTTGTCCAGCAAGCCATCGGCAATTTTCAGAGTTTCCAAGTACTCCGGTTTACCGGTCTTAGGCTTGCTGAATTCGGAACTTTTGGGTTCGAATAGAACGTATTTGGTGTATTTCATAGCTCACCAACCCTTTATTAGAATTGACAATTGAGAATTGAGAATTGACAATTATTTTTAATAATTTCGGATTATAAATTTCAAAATTATAAATAGTTTACAGTTGAAACGTTATTCTTGAACTAAAAATAGGTAATGGGAGTTTGAATTAAATCTCTTAAATTTAGTTTTACTCGAATAATTAGTACTAATGAACTATTGAACTTATGAACCAATAGCTGATAACTAGTAATCAATAACTAATGAACTTTTTTTGAGTATATCACATTTTAAGTTACAAAAAAAGTTGCCAATGAAGGTATTGAACCAGAAAGTAAAGCATAGAAAATATCGAAAACCTTTTCATCCAAAACAAAAAAATCAGGATTTCTCCTGATTCCGAAAGCTACACAAATAACTAATGTTTGAGTAACCACTCAATATAATTTTTATTTATTATATCAATTGCATTGTTCCAACCATACCTCGCTGGATTGAATACTCATTTTGGCAATTCGATAATTGGTCCCAGCCGGATCAATTAGCAGCTCTCCGACAAAATGGCCTTGAAAAGGGAGCCTAAATGGAGATTTCATATGGATTCCATTATCATCAATTGCTAGATGTTGTAAATATAAAACCTTTCCTTGAGAATTCCGAAAATGAACCGGTCCCATGATGATCTTCATTCCTTTACTTTCAGTTTGATTCAATAAGTATTATTTTCATGGTGATATTATCATAAAATTAAAAATTTGATTAGTACTATTTTTTATAGTAGTTTTTTGAAACATTCGTCAATCATATTTCCCAAAGATATGTTAAAAAATAAATTGTACAACTCTTTTTAATCCATAAATATATATTTGTGGTTAAATAATCTTAGAAAGGGGCTTGATCATAATTGCCGATAGATAAAGTTCAATATTGGATTGATCTTGCTGATTATGATTTAAAAGCAGCCGAAGTAATGGTTAATGGATAAAGCTACAGTTATTAACAAATTAAAACAATAATGGTTTGACAGTGAGAATCCAGGCAGCTGCCACGCATCGGCCTCGTTGTTTGACCCGGTGTTCCCCCCGCCTCGACTGATGTATTTCTGATAGTTGTTTCACTCTTCAGCCCCCGAGTGCTCCCTAAAAAACAAACCCGAATCATCGGGTCAATGTCTTTCTACAAATTTGAACTTTAAGCCATATTTTTCGGCTACTTTTCGGGCTTCTTCGTTGATTGATTTGGCGCGTTCTTCAGCGGTCATGTGTTTGGTTTCTTCGTAATGTTTGACCCGAATTTCATGTAACTCTCTCATTACTCTTGGTTCTTCATATTCCGCTTTCATCGCTTACCACCTCCTCCGGGGTTACGATTTCGATTTCTTTATATCCTTCTTTGATGGAAAAAGCTCTAACAGCTTTCTTTGTTTTAGGTTTGACCAAATGCTTAAAATTCCAGCTAACAATATAATCCATATCGTTTAATACGGCGTTTGCTATGTGAATGGCATCATCCAGATATTTGGTGGGGATTACGCCTTCTTCTACAAATTGTTGGCTAACTTCGTCAATTTCGGCCGTTGATTCGAGAATTTGGGCAGGTAGCGCATAGGCAAACTTTACTAGCTTAGCTTGCAACGTAAAATCTTTGCAATCTCCAAGTTCTTGAAGTGTCAAAGCCGATAGATATATTTCATATGTTCCTTTTGTCAGTTCTTGGTCAAAAAATTTCCGGGTAACGGCCATCTTTTCAGGCGCGTCTTCGGCGAAATAGAAGCTGATCACGAATGTGTCCAGGTAAATCTTTGTTTTTCTCATTTTTCTCACCATCTTAAGTATATCATACTCTGATTCCGGTTTCCATTTTCTTTTCCTTTCCTATTAGCCTCCCCAATGAGCGAAGGCGATTGTGTCAAGATCGGAGCGCAACTGTTCCGGAAGCTAACCTTAATACAATCGCCATAGCGAATTACTATCTTCATTCTGAAAGGGCGGGCCGGTTGGCTTCTTCGATCTCCCAGGCGCGGCAGTGGGAGCAGACCTGATATTTTCCGCTTCCAAATGTCTGCGTGCTGCCGCTGTCGGAGATATTAACCCGGACAAATACCCGCCAAAGCCGACTTACTAAACCATCCCGGAAATCTTTTAGCCCCCCAACGCCGACTTAACGGCCTGTGCCCCCAAAGCCTGCCTCTTCCTTGACTTCTCTTCCGGGCGTCGTATAAACCTATTATGTAAAAACCGCCCACTTCTTCGATGGACGGCACGGGTTTGCATAATGCGGGTTTATACGATGACCAGGCGGGCTTTGAGAGGCGCGCCGTGGACGGAACTATCCGGATAAATGGGTGTAGATTGTCACTTAAAATTGACCCCTTTTTGATTTTTTTTACGTTTAAAACTGACCCCCTAATTTTTGTAAGCGTGTCTTAGAATTGATTTATAGCAATAGTTTTCAGGAACGAATTTATTCGCGCTATTTGGAATTAACATCAAAGTGCATATTCCGGTGCAAACTGGACAGTGATTCCGGCCGAAAGTGGACACCGATTCCGGGTCAAACTGGACACTAATTCCGGCGGAAACTGGACACCTATTCCGGTCTAAAGTGGACAGTCCTTCTG
>JAEYRX010000019.1 GCA_023435225.1 Bacillota bacterium | reverse complement strand
ATATATTGAGATTTATTATAATCGAAAGCGGCGTCATTCTGCAATCGATAGTATGAGCCCGGAATTTTATGAAAATCAAAGATTATGCGCTTAATTTTGTGTCTAATTAACCGGGGGAAGACCAGTTCTTTATAACTTTAACAAGAGTCAATCCATAGATTAATAATTGATTTCTTTACAAAATTAAAGAGGGCACTTTAAAGAATTAAACAAAGTACCCCCTTTGATTTTAATTTTTTGGTGATTGTTTATTCCTAGTCAATTCGAAATTTATAAATCGTCTCTTGTCTATAAGTCTCCCCCGGGTTTAATACGGTGGCGGGGAAGTTCGGATGATTCGGGGAATCCGGATAATGTTGGGTTTCCAGACAGAAGGCCCCATGCTTCGGATAAAATTTTCCGGACTTGCCTTTTAACGAGCCATCCAGATAATTACTGGTGTAAAGCTGCATTCCCGGTTCAGTGGTCCATACTTCCATCTTCCGGCCGCTCTGTGGGTCAAAGACTTTAGCTGCCAATGATAATTCATTGTTATTTTTATTTAAAACATAATTATGGTCATAGCCGATTTCCAGCTCTTTAATCCTGGCTCCAAGCTTCATTGGAGTAGTAAAATCCAAAGGAGACCCCTTTACGGTTTCTATTGCGCCGGTGGGTATTGAACCTGCAGCAACAGCGGTATAATTATCAGCATTGATCATCATTTCATTTTCCAATATTAGACCTGATCCTTCACCGCTTAGATTAAAATAACTGTGCTGGGTCAGGTTTAAAACAGTGGTTTTATCAGTAGTTGCTTCATATTGCATTATAAGATCATTTTCATTATTTATCAGATATTTTACAGTAACGTTTAAGTTGCCCGGATAGCCTTCTTCGTTGTCCTTGGAGAGATAAGTCAGTTTTACCCCGACTTCTTTGTCATTGCGGATTTCAGTTGCCTCCCAAACGACTTTGTCAAAGCCGACTAAGCCGCCATGTAGGTGATTTTCGCCGTCATTAACGGCAAACTTATATTCTTTCCCGTTTAAAGTAAACTTCCCTTTGGCAATCCGGTTGCCGAACCGGCCGATAATAGCCCCAAAATAAGGATGTTTAGCTTCGTATTCCTTTAGAGTATTAAACCCAAGCACCACATCATCAAGCTTGCCGTTTTTATCCGGCGCCAATAATGAGGTAATAATACCGCCGTAAGTAATAACTTTCATAACCATATTCCGGTCATTTTGCAAAGTGAATAAATAGACCTCTTGACCGTTTTCGGTCTTTCCGAATGACTCTTTTTGAATATTCAATAGTATTTAACCCCCTTATAAAACAAGTAATTATAAAACAGAGTCCCTTCTAATATTATTGCAAAGCGCCCGGGTTTACAAGTCTGATTTGAAAATAATTACGAACCCGGTTATTTTTTATCATTCAGGCCGACCAATGGGATACTTAATAAAATTCTCGTACCATCACCAGGTTTCGATAGTATTTTCATAGAACCTTTGATAAGTTCGATCCGTTCCCGCATACCTTCCAATCCGAACCCGCCTTCGGAATAGTCATGTTTTTGAACCGGTAATATCGAGGGGTCAAAACCTTCGCCATCATCAATAATTGATAATAACATCATATCGTGTTCACAAGTAATATTAACTTCAATTTTTTTGGCATTAGCATGTTTATGGATATTGGTGAATGCTTCCTGAACAATCCGATAAATTGTGGAGATCAGGTAATATTCCAGGTTAATTTCAGGTATTGAACTTGAAAACTCGACTTTAATCCCGGTATTGACGGAGAAACCATAAAAATGATTTCGCAGAGCCTTAATTAATCCTTCATCCAAAGATGACGGCTTTAAATCGTAAATAATAGCCCTCATCTCCTTTACCGTATCCTTAATATGCTCATTCAAATCGTTTAAACATTCTATACTTTTGTTAATATCACCATTTTCCAAATATTTTTTACAGATCTCCGTTTCCAAAGAGAGGTTGGATACCGATTGGGCCGGTCCGTCATGAATTTCCCTGGCAACTCTCTTTCTTTCCTCTTCGTGGGCTTTCAATACATTCCGACTTAAAACGGCTAATTGTTTATTCTGTTCCCTATAGTTTTGTAGTAAATTCTCCATATCACGATAAAGTAAATTATTCTCAAGTGCTACGGCAGCTTGTCCGGCCAACGAGGTCATGACCAATTCGTCTGCAGAATTATATGGGGTAATATTGGCAACCTGATCTTTTTGGGTATAGTCAATTTTGCCGACAGCCGGTTTTTTCTTATTAATAAGCTGGATCACTCCCATGATCTTGTCTTCATGGGTTTTCATAGGGATTGATAAAATTGATTTTGTTATATAGCCTGTTGTTAAATCATAATGTTTATCATGACAATACTCTTCCGTACTTGAGATGTCATAAGCATCATTTATTTTTAAAGGCAAACCGGTAATAGCAGTATAACCACAAATACTTTTGGGTGTAATCTCTGAAAGAGATTCTTCCAGTTTGACATGGATACTTAAGTTTTTGGTGATGGCAAACTTTAATAGTTTTCCCTGTCTATTTGCGCCTGATAAAAAAGATAACATCCCGGTTTCCGCTTCCACAATTAAATATATTGTTCCGGCATCCGATGAAGTAAGATCGATACTATTGCTGATAATCAGATCGAGCAATTTAAATGTATCTTTCTCCGATGATAAAGCTTTGCCGATTTTATAAAAATTTATTAATTGTGATTCGTAGAATGATATTTCATTTTCGGAGCGCAGGTCGATACTATCACTAATCATTACCGGCACCTCCTAGCTTAAGGGTATATTTATATCATATACAAAGCCGGGAAAAAGCTCAATTGAGAACTATTTCCACCAGAGCTGCTCACCCTTCCTGATATTCTTACCGGCTAAACTACCGGCTTCAGTTTCCAAGACGAAGTAAGCATCTTTTATATATGGACCTATCCGGTTTGGGCTAATATTCTCCCGTATCAGCAAAACTTCGCGGTTCCGGTTTATATATACCAGATCAAGGGGAAATCGCATCCAAAACAAATGAACGAAATTGCATGGATAAAGAATAATTCCGGCAACTCCGGGCATTGCCTGGTAAAACATCAACCCCCTGCATCTCCCCCCAAAAGTATCCGCCAACTTTATATTTGCCAATAACTGTTCATTTTGGCGATATAAACTTACTTTCCGGTCCATTTTATCACCATCGTTTTTATTTATTCATCCGGGCAAAATTATCAATCAGTTGCAAAATACCGGGTCCCAGCAGGATAATGAATAAACAGGGGAAAATGAAGATCACCATAGGGATCAACATTTTAACCGGTGCTTTCTGGGCCTTTTCCTCGGCCTTCAAGCGCCTGTTTCGCCGCAATTGGTGTGATTGTATTCTTAAAACATTACCGATACTTACCCCTAATTGGTCCGCTTGGATAATTGCCGCCGTAAAAACTTGCAAATCTTCAACTCCGGTCCGGGATGACATTTCCCGTAGGGCGTCACGCCTGCTGTTGCCAATCCGGATTTCATGTAATACCCGCTTAAACTCTTGAGTTAAAGGCCCCGTAGTCTTTTCGACCAACTTTAATAAAGCTTGGTCAAAGCCTAAACCAGCTTCGACGCTTACTGTCAATAAGTCCAGATTATCGGGTAAGGCGGCTAAGATTTGGTTCCGTCTGGCGGTGGCCAGCCTTTTAAGAATAAAATCCGGTAAAATAACAGCAAATAATAGAGAGGCTGTTACTATTAATAAAACACTTTGCCGGTTTATTCCTTTAATCAAACCATAAGTAATCAATGGGAGTAAACCTAAAATAATTATTTTAATTAGTAAATAATTTTTTACTGTTTGGTTTCCGGAATACCCGGCCGACTCCAGCAGGGTTTCGACGCGCCGGCGAAGATTTACCGGGGTAAACTTCATTACAAATCCGGAAATTTTATTAATCAACGGACCTAATAAGCGAATCAGCAAAGGCTTGTCCAACCCGTCAGCAATTTGCTTTTGATGATTCTCCGGTTGCCACCTTTCCATCCTTGCCTTAATTAGAACCCGGCTCATCCATGTTCCACCGAGATAATATACCAAACTACCAATACTAAAAAAGGTAAGCATAATGGCTATTTCAATCAATTCGCTCTCCTCCTTAGACTTTAATCGTAATTATCTTTCGGATAATAAGTACCGCAATGAGTTCAGCCACGGCCGCATATTCCAACATGAACAGCCCTCTAGGATCCGTCACTAATTGACTAATATACTTAGGATTGATCAGTAAGAGAAATAATCCGAGACCAATCGGCATTATTCCAATGATTAAACCCGATAACCTTCCTTGAGCGGTCAAAGCTTTGACTTCATTTTTAATCCTAATTCGTTCCCGGATGGTTTCGGATATGTTATCCAGTATTTCAGCCAGATTTCCGCCAATTTGCCGCTGAATCAACATCGCGGTAACGACCAGATCCAAATCGGAACTGCAAACTCGCTCTGTCAAACGCATTAAAGCATCTTCAGTAGTTAACCCCAGATTCATTTCCTGGATTACTTTGGCGAACTCATTGTTTACCGGCGGCATCATCTCTTTGGCGACCAAATCGATGGCTTGGATAAAAGCGTAGCCTGACTTTAAAGAATTGGAGACCATAACTATGGCGTCACCAATCTGATTGTTAAATTTGACCACTTTTTGTTTCTGCCTTATACGAAGATACATGAACGAACCGGTAATCCCCAATATCCCAGCTGCTCCCATCGATAACCCGTTGCGGTTCCAAATAAAAGCAGCAACAACTAATCCTATTGTTAATCCGCA
The DNA here is from genome assembly GCA_023435225.1 of Bacillota bacterium. GTDB lineage: Bacteria > Bacillota > UBA4882 > UBA8346 > UBA8346 > UBA8346. The sequence continues at coordinate 17,300 of JAEYRX010000019.1, read as the reverse complement.
TACAATAAGGAGAAACTCATAACCACGTAACGGTATATCACCTTTCTCCAGCTCCAGTTGGATTTTTTGGGTCAATTGAATTACTTCGATTTTTTTACCATATTGGGCCACTATTTCCCGGAAAGACTTAAACTTAACCTTCTCCGGAAACTCCCGCTTGGAATTCAGAAAGCCGGTTTTACTATTAACTCTTTCCGGGCTGTGGTATTCTTTAAGCCTTTTATTGATATCAAAATCCGTCTTTCCCGACCAAAGCGCCCCAAAAAATACTGCCAAAAAAGTCAAACTTATAGCTAATACCACCATTAAAATCACCACTGTTAATTAATCCTGCATCCGGCAAGTAACCTTATAAAAAAGTTATAAAATCCAGACTTGCCGGAGGCTATCGTTTAACCCGATCCGGCAAATTTTTGAGCCATGCGCCAGGTGAATTGGTTTCTATTCACCTGGTCGTTTAGCCGGTATCCAGGAAAAAATATCTGAACCGGCTAAATCGACAAACATCATTGACATGAAGTACTTGCATGAGCGAAAAAATTGCTATAAATTTATTACTTACTTGCCGGAACGAGGTTAATGTTCTACGAAAAGATCGGCGGGCAGTTTAACCCCAAAGAGTTCAAATTTCTCATAAAATTTTGGCCGAATACCGGTTGGTTTCAATTTCCCAATTATTTTGCCGGTCTCGTCCATTCCTTGTTGATCAAAAACGAAAATATCCTGGAGGGTAATTACATCGCCTTCCATTCCTTGAACTTCAGTAATATAAGTAATCTTTCTGGTTCCATCTTTTAATCGGGACTGGTGGATTATTAAATCCACTGCTGAAGCGATCTGTTCCCGGATCGCCTTAGCCGGTAAATCCATTCCGGCCATCAAAACCATCGTTTCCAATCTGGTCAACATATCACGGGGGGAATTAGCATGGCCGGTAGTTAGAGAACCGTCATGCCCGGTATTCATTGCTTGAAGCATATCCAAAGCCTCGCCGCCCCGTACTTCTCCAACTACAATCCGGTCCGGACGCATTCGCAAGGCATTTTTTACTAAGTCCCGCATGGATATCATACCTTTACCCTCAATATTAGCCGGTCTTGTCTCCATAGAAACCACATGGTCTTGCCGTAGTTGGAGTTCGGCTGCATCCTCAATGGTTATAATTCGTTCATCCGGAGGGATAAATGAAGATAAGATATTTAAGGTAGTGGTTTTACCACTACCAGTTCCACCGGATACCAATATATTTAATTTTATTTTTACGCAAGCTTCCAGAAACAAGGCCATTTCCCTAGTAAACGTGCCGAACCGGATAAGGTCATCCACTATAAAAGGTTCTTTAGCAAACTTCCGAATGGTAATAGACGGACCTTTGAGAGTTAATGGCGGGATTACGGCATTAACCCTTGAGCCGTCCGGCAAACGGGCGTCAACCATCGGGCTGGACTCATCAATCCGCCGTCCGATGGGTGAAACTATTTTCTCAATAATTTGGAATACATGTTCATTATCCCGGAACTTAACGCCGGTAACTTCCAGTTTGCCCCGACGCTCCACATATACTTGCGAAGGACCATTGACCATAATCTCCGAGACACTAGGGTCAAGGATTAAGGAATTAATTGGGCCGAATCCTAAAACTTCATCATTTATTTCTTCAATGATTTTTAGTCCTTCATTACGATTCACCGCCGGGTACTCATGTTCCAAGATAAATCCGACACTCTCAGCAATTTTTAGCTTTAACTCGTCTTGGACTTCCGGATTATCGCTCCGGTCCAGGAGATCAGGGGCTATTTCTTTTAAAAGCATTTCCTGAACTTGCTTTTTAATTTTTCTTAGCGGATCAACTACATTCCCAGTATGTTTTGACTGATAACCTATTACAGGCCTTTCAATCTTTTCGGTAGTTTCAACCGCTTCCTTTTTCCCTTGTTCCAAACGTTCCAACAATGACATTGAGACTACCTCCCCTAGGGACAATAAACTAATAATTATGGTTCTACTGCTATAACTCCAACCTTGGGTCAACTTCGCGACCTCTCTCTTGCTCTCCCCCTAAGAAGTATCTCAAATGAAGCAAATTCAGCGGGAGAGTAACCGATGCCTTCGAAGCCTAAAAGCCTTTAGTTTAGCTTAGATATATCACGTGCTATTTTAACAATTTCCCTGGAAATCGGAGCTTTGGGATTATTGATTACAAAAGGGAGGCCCCGGTTGCTTGCGCCGACTGCAACTTTCCCATCGCCGGGAATTGAATAGGCGATTGGATAATTTAAATTACCGGCCAAATCCTTTGGAGACAATCCCAGTTCCACTAAGAAACGGTTTAGTATTACCTTGATTCTTGAAGATTCGTAATTCAATGAATACAATGTCTCTAAAACCAATTTGACATTCTTAACTGTTAATACATCAAGGGCAACCACCATTAAAATCAAGTCGGAAGCATCCAAGGCGGTTAAAGTAATATCATTTAAGCAACGGTCGTTATCGATCAAGATATAATCATAATTATTTTTTAAAACCTTCAAAACTTCCTTAATTTGTTCGGCTTGGATCCGCTCGGCATATTCCGGCCGCCCTGGCGAAGGTAATATTTTCACTCCGCTGGAATGCTTCAACAAGTACTCTTCCACTATAGCCGGATTAAGATAATCCGGGTCCTCCAACAATTCTAAAATAGTCCGGTAGGGTACTAAGTCAAACAGCATCGCCAGATCCCCAAATTGCAAATTCAAATCTATTATCACGGTCTTTTTTTTGGTCAACCCGGAAAGTACGGTGGCTAGATTAACTGCAATAGTTGACTTGCCGACGCCACCTTTGGAACTATACAGACTGATAACCTTACCTGACGCCTTTAATTCCGGGAGTTCCGTTTGAATATCCCGGCTTAACGACCGTTTCTGCTCTAATTTATATACCCGGTGGACCGCCTGGATCAATTCCTCCCTCCCCGGCGGCTTAATTAAATACTCTCTGGCGCCTACCGCCATCGCTTGGCGGAGATCTTCCTTTTCATCCCGACAAGTAAGCATTATCACCGCAGTTTGCGGCGATTCCAACGTAATGGCTTCGGTGGCTTTAATCCCATCGATAACCGGCATGCTGATATCCATTAACACCAAATCCGGCTTCAACTGCAAAGCTCTGATTATAGCTTCTTCTCCATTGGCGGCTTCCCCAATAACTTCAATGTCGTCTTCCATCTCCAGTAAGCACCGCAAATTTTTCCGGGTTTTCTCGACGTCATCAACAACCATCAACCGTATTTTCTCAGCCACCATTCTCACCTGCCTTGTGGAAATAAGGTCCTTGATTAGCCGGGGTTGTTAAGGTAGTAGAATCAATATCCGTATCATCCTCGATAATCCTGGGGGTTACAAATAGTAACAATTCGGTGTCGCCTTTCTGAAAACTCTTACTTCTAAATAAGGCTCCGATAACCGGAAGGTCTCCCAATAAAGGTATCTTATAAATATTCGTAGAATCCTCCCGTTTTAACAAACCACCAATAATCAAGGTTTTACCATCGTGAAACAGGACATTGGTAACAGCCTTGCGGGTAGCCAATGCCGGCAACTTGAATCCGTTAACAATAATGGCATTGCTCCAATCTATAGAGCTTACCTCCGGGGAAACCGCCATCGAGATAATATTGTTGTTTTCAAAACCGGAGGTTACTTTCAGTTTGATTCCATACTCCTTCCAGCTAACGATAGTCCCTCCTTTGCCGTCAGACATCGGTATTGGTATCTCTCCTCCCGCCAAAAACAAAGCCTCTTTCCCACCAACAGTTAAAATACTGGGAGCCGCTAATATTTTGGCGTCACCATTTTTTTGCATCACACTTAACAGCGCGCCGATGGCTGTTCCCGGCGCCAGGTTTACTCCATTCTGATTATTAATTAATCCGGCCTCCCAATCATGAAAGACAATTCCATCTTGGGACGGCCACCAACTCCCGTAGTTAAAACCATATTTTTTTTCCGATTCTTTTTTTAGCTCGGTAACTAAGATTGAAAGTAGAATTTGCCGGTTTGATTTGGCGCTTAAATTATTCACTACATTCTCGCGATATAGTTTCCCATATTGGACCAGTTTCTCCGCTTCCTGTGAGTTGGCCACCTTGCCGTTTAGCACTATACATTTCTCCGTAACCGTTACGGTTACCGCCGGATTATTAATAAGCCTCACCAGCTCCGCTTGGGTTGCCGAATAATCTTCTTCTACTACTAACCGATATGTAACACGGTTTTTATGCGACCAGACATTCACCATTGACAAGCCGGGTTTTTTTGCGCTAAGCGCTAATTCGCTGCCACCGATTACTACAACTTCAACCACTGCCGAGTTACTAATGGCAATTCTGGTAATATCTTTGATTGATAGTATTTTAGCTTCTCCAACCACCATATAGACTGAATCTGCCGCTGATGCAAAAGCGGTAGGGAGAATAATCATAATCAGTAAAAATATCAGGAACCATTTCCTAAGCATTGGTTTTCCTCCTGATGGGAGATGCAATAATTTTAGTAAACTCTGACAAAACGGGATTTCCCGCCTGATATAATTTCAATATACCGCCCGGTGGACTTGGTTTTAACCGGTGTTGAACGTTTCCTATGCCCTGGTAAGAGATTACTTTCCCGGATATAAGGTATATCCAATTCCGCTTCATTTTGGACCGGCCGCAGCGCCAAATGAATGGTTCCCTTTTCTTCGCTCAAGACGATTTTTTGGGCTTGGAACGGAGTAACAGCTAATGTTACCGAAGTTCCAACTTTCGCACTTAACGCTGACGGATTTTTAGAGTCTTTGCCGGGAGCGCCCATATCTTGGGCTACCGCCAGCACTTCCACATCTTGAAGCAACGTCCAGGAAACAATCTCCTTGCTGTTTTCCGGTTGAAAGGTTCCGATCAGATCCACTTTTTCTCCCGGTTTGATAAATCCGGCTACTCCAAGCACTTCATTTACCGGAATAGTAATAGCCCGTTTGCCCTTGGGAATTATAAATGATAAGCCGAGCTTGTCGTCATGATGAGCTAAACGCTTTAAATTGACCGGTTCTCCTTCCAGTATCTCCGATTTGGCAGTTACTCCAACTACATCCTCCATTTTCAAGGCTAAGTTTGGCTGCGCTGCATCACGAGGAATGAACCGTATCTCTACCTGTTCAGCCGTAATCTTCGACCAGGCCGGAATAGTTGTTTTGGCAAAAACCACTCCTGTTTTCGGAAGCTCAATTAATTTTGGTTTAGAACCTTCTTTGATAATCCGGTAAACAATGATAGAGGCGATTGAAGCCGATAACAATGCCAAAATTAGAACTTTTTTGTTCCCCATATTTCCACCCCTTCACTTAAGCTTTTTGTGTTGTAACCGTAATTGGTATGAGTGATACTATAGGTAGTGATATGGGCGCTTTAGACTTTCATATATAGTATCAAGTCGTAAATCGACTAACAAGGCAAAAAGCTCTACTTGATTAAAGTCGGACTCACTAAACCAAAGTTGGGTCCCTCCCCTCTTCTGCCCGATACGGCCCATCTTAAAAAGACTCCGGTCACATCACCGTTACCATCGGCAGCTAACAGGAAAAAGGCTGCAAAACCAACCACCTTGGCCTGACCATTCGAACCGTTATATACAATACCGTCAATAATCGGTACGATAACTACCCGCGGACAATTGATATCAATATGAGTTAAATAATCACATCCATCATGGCAGATAGAGTTCCGGTAATTAACTCCCTGATTGGTAGGACCGGCTTTATTGCCCGGTTCAGTCGGGAGAATATCTCCGATTCGAATCTCTTCTTTATAACCATACATTAAATTGCTCCGGTAATCGCTACCTCCTGTCCCTCCCAGCTCCAACGCCCCGTAATTGCCGCCTTGGCCGTCACCTCCATCATATTTCAACGTATACGGCTGGTTGAATTCAAATTGTTGTTGGACTACTCCCAACGGCACAACACCGGTTATACTGATTATGGTATCCCCGGCTGCCGTAGCCGAAGCTCTTACTATAGAACTGTTGATACCGATAATCGGCGCAAAATAGAAACTAAGCTCTTGGGAAACATTTACTTGGACCGAACCGTTACTAGTGTCGACTAATGTTTCATATTGAAAAGACTCCGGAAGATTGGAAGCCAAATACTTTTGGCTTTCCATATCCGCTAAAGCCGGGTCCTGATAATCAATCAAAGTGAAGTCGCCGGCGATGGCCGCCATATCTGCTGCGGTTTGTAGCCTTTTTTTGGCCAGATACAAACGTCCAACATCAACCACCATAGCCGTTGAAGCCAACAAGGTAACCATTAGCAATGCTGCAATCACCATTACTACACCCCGTTCCGAGCTCTTCAAGACTATCCCCCCTTAAATCTCGCTAAGCATCGAGGCCTGAGCAGTTAAAGTATATTTCTCGGGAAGGAGACCAAAAGTAACCGGCAGATGATATTGATAGGTAATGGTTACATTTAGCATTTGGCCCCGGGATCTTAAAGCCGGAGTGATTATAAAATCGGAAGAATTTAAAGTAATAATTGATACGGCATTAATAGCGTTTAATATGATTTGATCATCGGGGATCGCTGAAATTGCCGCCGTCCTGGCTGTATTCCTGGCTACATCTTCCAACACCAGTAATGTATTAAAGACCAAGCCGAATTGGATAATCCCGGCAAATAGTAAGATTAAAATCATCGCTACCAAAGCGAACTCCACCATCACCGAACCGGACTCATTTTTATGCCATCCAGTCTTTATCCTCATGTAAATCACTCCAGATAAACCTAATTAAACATCCCAAACATACTAGCTAAAAAACCAAAGAATATCGCTAATCCATAAGGAATGAATATTTTTGGTCTTTGAGACTCTGCTTGGATTTGTTGGCGGTTTTTGAGACTCCACCGGAATGTAAAAATCAAATATATCTTCGCCTTAATATATTGAAATCCCCGGTGTTTAACTAAAGCCGCCAAGGAGATTAGGCCACCGGCCACCGCTCCGTATAAACCAATCCGGATCACCGCCCCGGCGCCCAGAAAAGCTCCCAGAGCCATCAGTAACTTTACATCACCGGCCCCTATTCCACCCATAACAAATGGGATGATTAAAATTAGAAATCCCGCTATTAACCCTAGAAACGGGAAATACCAATCGCGGGGGTTAAATAGTAGATTAAGGATAATACCCGCCATGATACCGGGAAAAGTCAACCAATTAGGAATCTTCCGGCATTTCAAATCCCATCCCGCCGCCATCAGACCAACTATCAAAGCTCCGGCTATTAATAGAATTTTCTGATTAAACTCCGGCATTTTTTTCGCCTTCAATCTTCTAATGGTGAATTATTAGGGAAGCGCTGATTAATCCGATTTTGTGCGAGCAAATATGCGGCATTAGGCATTTTGCGAAGCGCAAAATCGTCACTTATTCAATTAATCGGCGCTTCCTTAGGAATGCTCAAAGCTAAAAAGATGACTTTTATAGAAAGTAAGGGGCTGTTGCAAAATTAACAATTGAATGCCCTCATAACCACCAGGCCCTAAAGAACCTATAGATGTTGAATTAAGCTTTTAAATTCAACATCTTTCCTTAAAAAATAAGATAAAAAAGTATCAATGTTTAGTTTTTCACATTCGGCCTTTGGAGTGTGAAATCTATAATCAGACTTTTTCATCTTATATAGGCTTTAAAAATCATTCTCAAGCCCCATAAATGGGGCTGGGTGGACAGAACGGCAAAAAATATCTTTTGCAACAGTCCCTTATCAAAAACTTATTAATTGAATCAAACTCACGGACCAGGAGCGGTATTCACGGCGTCGGTAATCTTGCCGAATATTGTTTGTAAACCACCGTTCATGGAAACAAGAGCCCCGATAAGTACAACGGCTACCAAAGCAATAATTAACCCATACTCGACCATACCTTGTCCCGTTTCTTCCCGGAAAAATCTCTTAATCATCAAGATCCACTCCCTTTTGTTACTTTTATTAACACATTTTAAAACAAGTTTTTCTTAAAAACCAACCATCACCTCCCAAAACGATGCTTACTGTAAGTTTGTCTATCTGTTATCTTGATCTTATCATCTTCAAACGCAAACTAATATCAACCATGAGGCTTATTTTCATCTAGTACCGAAGTACTATAAAAATACCTAACAAAAAAACCACCTTCAACCACGAAGAGCACTTAACGCTCCCGGACATTCATGTCCTCACGATTTTGCCCCATCCTAGAAAACAGGTCTCGAAGAAAAAAATATAAAGAAACGAGGGACTCTTCGTGTTCTTCGTAACCGATCTTCGTGGTGATAATAGTTTATGAGTTTTGAGTAGAATGAATCAAATGTAACAAGGATAAATAAGGAGTATCAATGAGGTTCTATTTTGAGATTAAGCCCTTTTGATAAGCGTAGATTACTGCTTGGGTACGATCTTCTACTTCCATTTTGCGGAAGATATTACTGACATGATTTTTTACAGTCTGCTCACTAATAGACAGCTTTTCTGCGATCTCTTTATTACTGTCTCCACAAGCCAAATAACTGACAATTTCCAGCTCCCGGTGGGTTAAACCCAACTCCCCCGGTAAAACTACCGGTTTTTCTTCTACCAGAACCTCTCTATATTCGCTAAGGACAATTGTAAGCAAATGGGGAGGAATGTAAGCGTCACCCCGGGCCACAGTTTTTATTGCCTCGTAAAGAGTATCGGAGTCCACATCTTTTAAAATATAGCCTAAAGCGCCGGCTTTAATCATTTTCGATAAATAGTGCTGGTCCCCGCCGACCGTCAATGCCAATACTTTAACATCGGGGGCCTGCTTTTTCAGCTCGGTTGTCAATTCAATCCCGCTTTTTCCCGGTAAGTTAATGTCCATCAGAATTACATCCGGTTTTAAATCCAATACTTTAGTAATTACTTCATTGCCATGTTCAGCTTCACCAACAATGATAAATTCTTCTTTAAAGCCGAGCATTTGCTTAACACCCCGCCTTATCATGGCATGATCATCTACGAGCATTATTCTAATTTTAGTGTTTAACATCCCGGTTGCTCCTATATATGTTGAATTAAGTTTTTGAATTCAACATATTTTCCTTAATTGAGGGATTTTCATAATTAAAAAATTTAACATTTGGATACAATATATTGATAGTTAAATCTTGGCTTCTCACTATATATTGTATCCAAAACTAAATAAAAGTAATTATGAAACTCCCTTAATTCGTAAAATGAAGAAAATATCACAGTTTGTTAATTCACATCCGGCATTTGGGATGTGAAAAGACGTAATATTTATTCGGGAAATTTAATTCAACTTATATAGCTGCCGAATTTTTGGATTACAAAATAAATTATAATATCCGGTTATTTTCATCTTCGGCATCACACCTGGTAAACTTGATATTTTGGTAATTCAATTTATTTTTCAGCTGAAAGTTTCAATAAATCAAACCAAAAAAATAAATGTAGCAACATGTATCCATAATACATGAGATTTTTTCTTGTTTCATTGCCTCATATTTCGTATAATGAAATGTAATATCAGAAATTCGAGGAGTGAGCCTATGGCTGAATTGAAAATGTTGAACGACTCACAATTGCAAGGATATCATGCCGAACTTTCCCAAAGTTATCAGGAGTTTCAAGCCAAAAAACTGAAACTGGATATGTCCCGCGGAAAACCCTGTCCATCCCAGTTAGACCTGGCCAACGGGTTAATTGATTGTCTAAGTGAGACTGACTTTAAAACCAATGAAGGGATTGACTGCCGGAATTACGGTGGGGTCGACGGAATTCAGGAAGCAAAGGAACTTTGCAGCTGGATTGTAGAGGCTGACCCAAAGGAAATTATTATTGGCGGCAATTCCAGTCTGGCTTTGATGCACGATTTAATCGCCCGGGCCATGTTGCGAGGCTTACCTAGTAGTGAAATCCCTTGGAGCAAATTACCTAAAATAAAATTTCTCTGCCCAACTCCCGGATATGATCGGCACTTCGCCATCTGTGAATATTTCGGAATTAAAATGATTCCTATTCCCTATCTAGCCGACGGCCCGGATATGGATCAAGTCGAAAAATTAGCTGCTGCCGATCCGGCTGTTAAAGGTTTCTGGTGCGTCCCTAAATACAGCAATCCGACTGGTATCACTTATTCCGACAAAGTGGTGGAACGGTTGGCTTCCATGCCAACCAAGGCCTCCGACTTCATGATTATATGGGACAACGCTTATGCTATTCATGATTTACATGATAAACCGGATCATTTGCTCAATATGTTGGAAGCTTGTAAGAAAGCCGGCCATCCTGACCGGGTATTTATCTTCAGTTCCACTTCAAAAATAAGTTTTGCCGGCGCCGGGATTTCGATGATGGCCGCCGGCGAAACCAATATCAATTGGCTGAAGAAACAATTGATTATCCAGACTATCGGCCCGGATAAACTGAACCAGATCCGGCATGTCCGGTTCTTTAAAGATCAAGCCGGGATTGAAAATCACATGCGTAAACAGGCGGAAATTATCAGACCTAAGTTTGATCTGGTTTTAGAGATGTTAGAGTCAAAGCTTGGCGGAAAAAACCTGGCTTCCTGGAGTAAGCCCAATGGTGGATATTTCATCAGTCTGAACACTTTACCGGGATGCGCCAAAAAGGTAGTTGCCAAAGCCGCCGAGGCCGGAGTAGTTTTGACTAACGCCGGAGCCACTTTCCCCTACGGTAAAGACCCGGATGACAGCAATATCCGGATTGCTCCAACTTTCCCGCCGTTGTCGGAGTTAAAACAGGCGATGGAACTAGTGACGCTTTGTATTGAGTTGGTCAGCGCGGAACAGGAGCTGGAGAAGCGGGGGTTATAAAAAAATTAACCTTGTAAGATTTAGTCTAATAAAGACAAATTTTACAGGGTTATTGTATAATCAAAAGACAAACTTAATCTGCATGAAAGCTATAGAATAAACCATATTACGTTAGGCTCATTCTGTCCACCCAGGGCTGAACCCCAGGGCTAAGCTTTATAAATATTTCTCAACCCCGGTAAACCGGACTGGGTTTTGCTTCGAAGTCTTTACCGAGCCCCGAATAAGCTAAACCCAATAGCTAAATTTCTGAAACCGGACTGAACCTACTGCACCAGTTCCCCTTGATTGCCCATCACCCTTACAAACTCCAGCAATTCCTCTTTGGTCAGCCCTAAGGCGCCGGGGCAGTGAGCGGTGGAATAAAAATAAATCTGATCACTAGTTTTGGAATAAAATACTACCCATTCCGAGACTGTGGCAATCGCTACTACATCGTTCGGTACTCCGTCCTCCAAATTCCAGCCCATCTTAAACACCTCCAAAGTTGTGTTTAAATCAGGTACCAAAAACCAAATGCGAGAAGAACAATTCAATTAATCCATTTGCCTAACGAACTGCTTCTACTGCTCGGAAACCGGTAAGGCCGAAACGATCTTCTTATGTCGATAAAAAGTTTCAAAGTTTTTATTTCACATCCGTAACTTGGATGTAAACTAAGTTAAAACTTATTTCATTTTATATATTAATTTTATATTATTATAATTCGCCTTTAATTACAAAAAACCTCCTGTTAGTAATTTATAAATTTTTACAATTAAGGAAGCGCTGATTAATCCGATTTTGTGCGAGCAAATATGCGGTATTAGGCATTTTACGAAGTACAAAATCGTCACTTATTCAATTAATCAGCGCTTCCTTAAAATTGTCACTAACGGTTATTACGGCCACCTATGTAAGTTATAACTGATAAAAAGGATTTCCGGCTGTTTTGGCGAACGTAACTACTAAGGAAGCGCTGATTAATCCGATTTTGTGCGAGCAAATATGCGGTATTAGGCATTTCGCGAAGTACAAAATCGTCACTTATTCAATTAATCAGCGCTTCCCTAAATATCGTGGGGGTTAAGCTTGAATGAAAAAATTTATAATATTTGTAGTGGGAATTTTGGTTGGGTTTATAATTTTTGTAAGTCTAAGCGGTTATCGGGTTACAATAAAATCATTGCCTTTTACTAATAAGTTTATTGTAGTGGTGACCAAAAAGAAGAGCTTGTATCTCCGGACCTATGGTCCTTATACCAATCCATTGCCGGGAAGATAAAAAAAGAAAAAACCAGGCGAAGGGATAGAGAATATCCCCCACCTGGTTTTTTTATTTGTGGAATGGGTTTTTAGGTTTACAAATAAATGATATATGATGATCGCAATCGAATCCTAAAAACTGCTCCGGTTCCTTCTCGCAGACCGGTATACAGTAAACCGGCTCCATACAACTAGTGGTGACGGTAATCGTCGGTCCAGCCGGTCCGGTGGCTCCGGTTGCCCCAACCGGTCCTTCTTCTCCGGGTAATCCTGCGGGTCCCTTAGGACCAGTAGCACCGGTTGCTCCTATTGTTCCTTCAGGTCCGGGACATCCCTTAGGTCCAACCGGCCCGGTGGCTCCCGTCGCCCCTATTCCTCCAACTTTCCCTGAGGGTCCCGTTGCTCCGGTTGCCCCGATAGCTCCAGTTGCTCCTTCCGGTCCGGTACTTCCCTTTGGTCCGACCGGCCCGGTGGCTCCCGTCGCCCCTATTCCTCCAACTTTCCCTGAGGGTCCCGTTGCTCCGGTTGCCCCGATAGCTCCAATTGCTCCTTCAGGTCCGGTACATCCCTTTGGTCCAACCGGTCCGGTGGCTCCCGTCGCCCCTATTCCTCCAACTTTCCCTGAGGGTCCCGTTGCTCCGGTTGCCCCAGTGACGCCAATTCCTCCGACACTTCCGGCCGGTCCAACAGCTCCTTGGGGTCCGGTACAACCAATCGGACCGATTGGCCCGGTAGCGCCGGTGGCTCCAATAGTTGAAATCGGGAGCTTGATTAGTTTTTGAAGCAGACAATAAATGCGCATTAATTCCGGTTCGGCCGCGGAACACGGGCAGTGCGCCGCCAGTATGAAAGTTTGTAATTTACCGGCCATCACCAATAAACAATGAATGAGTCCGGGCACGTTTTCTTCTCTATAATAAGCTTGAATCAATTCAGCATCTTCCAAAAGCATATCTTTTAAATCAGCCGCCAGATCCAGCGCAGTTGTTTTTTCTTTAATCTCCAACAGTTCTGTTTCGACTTCAGGAGTTAAGATTTTCAAATAAACTCACCTCCCATTTAAGGGATTATCATAATTACCATGTTGAATTTATAATTATGAAAATCCCTCATTCATTATACGGGAAGGTGGGCTTATTGGCGCTATTATCGAAAATATTTTCTGCTGTTTTAAATGGATTAATTCCGAGCATTTGTTTGCTTTTTGTTTTTCAACAGCCCCGATTTATAACCTAACAATTATATGCTGGTAAACTTTAAAGTTGTTTGCCATAATACTTCCCAGGTCTTATCGGATTTTTTAGCGCCGGTAGCAAAACGTCTGATTACTCCCGACACCGGCCAGCCATTATTAATATTCAAACAAGTGTTGCCGCTGATATCCTTAATCCAATAATCTTCAATTAATCCGTAAGAGTCAACCTCGGTTACTTCAAATGAGTATCCAATCTCCATGATGGTAATAGTTTCCCATCTATCCTTGCGCCGTTCTTCTATATATTTATCAGTTTCCACCACGGAAATTTTATATTGCTCGCCTTGGTTTAATTTTAATCGGAGATTGATTTTTTCGGTTTCTCCGAAAGATAATCCGGAAAGGAATACTATTAGGATTAATGATATCAATACAATGATTAACCGGCGGTAAGGGTTTAAAGGGATCATTTTTGCCTCCTAGTAAATAAATGGATAATGGTTATTTCTATTTGGCATAATAAAAATCCTGTTTTTAAGAATTTTGGATGATCTAGGATATTTATTTTACATAATTTTTCCTTCATAAATCAAAGGTTGTGGATGAAAAACAATTATGCTATAATATTTAAGCAAGATTTTGCGCCGAAGTCGCGGCAGACTAATGGAAAGATTCGAAGTCTGCCGAAGTTAGTGAAGTTTATACGCGCCCGAGTCGCCAGAACCGCTCCGTCCTGGAGCGTGGCGACAAAACGCATAGAGTACTCGAAGAAGTGCATCCTGGCGTTTCATGCACAGTTGGATAGAGTGGCAGACTAATGGAAAGATTCGAAGTCTGCCGAAGTTAGTGAAGCTTATACGCGCCCGTAGCTCAGTTGGATAGAGTGGCAGACTTCGAATCTGTAGGTCGGGGGTTCGAGCCCCTCCGGGCGCACCATTAGACAATTAACAATGAACAGTTATCAATTAAAAACACTGTGATTGTTCATTTTTGTTATTGATCTTTATTGTTATAATGAGGAGAATTTATATGAAGGAAGACAATGTTTTATACAAAAAAGCATATGATTTTGCTGTATTGATTATTAAAACATATCGAAAACTAATTGACGAAAAGAAAGAGTTTAATTTAGCAAATCAATTAGTTCGAAGTGGAACTTCAATTGGAGCTAATATTGCGGAGGCTAATGGTGGAATTTCAAAAGCAGATTTTTCGGCTAAAATATCAATCGCCTATAAAGAGTGTTTAGAAACCAAGTATTGGTTATCATTACTTAAAGATACTTCTTTTATCGATGGAAGAGAGTTATGTAATACTTTTTGAAAAATGTGATGAATTAGGTCCACCTTCTTTTTGAACTGTCAAAATTTCTTTGACAGTTGCCTCACGTTGCAGTTCTTGTTCATTGTAGATATTTTGCAGATGAATCAACAACAGGGATGGGGGCAATTCTTGCTTCGTACCCAATCTGCGGAAATACTCCAATGCCGTCAACCGGGCCGTTAACGACCCGGCTGATATGGAAGTGTCCGTCAAGCACCCAACCAAAATATTTTTAAAATGAAGGACAGATCGGTCTTCGACGATTTGTCAACCTGATATTCGCGGATTGGTTACCGCATGATTTGTTGTACGTGCAGAGAGCTAACCCGATCTACAATCGTGAATTCGGAATAAACCTTATCACAAGCCGAGTCACGGGTATTCTCCCCATCATCAAATCAATCTGTCCATCAAAAATAAATACCTTACGCTACACTCTTTATCGTAGATTCTTTCGTAATCTGTATTGCTATAACCCAAGCAAAACCTAATAACTCTCTGGCAACTCCCACTATTACCTGTTGCTTTTGCCACTCCAACTGAAATTGAACTCTTGTGTACATCAAGTCCAATAAATATGTTATACTTCATTTTGTCAGCCTCCTAATTATTTGTAGCTCTTTACTGGATTTCGCTAATCTCAGTATAACCTACGATTAATAATTTTGGGAGGTTGACACTTTCATTATATCTACAAGATGCAAGGACCTCCGGCCCTGATACAAGATTTAATATATTGCCTAAGAACCATTGAAGTTGTTTTTTCAGCCCAACGGGCTTTCATCTTGTAGACGGCCAGAACCATGGAAGGTTCAAAATAATTTATTGTCAAATATTTTCTGTAAATTTGTAATTTTAGGTTTACAACCGTTGCCAATATATGTTATATTATCCATATCCTAAATTTACTAAATTAAGGCAGCTATTGAAATTTATTTCCATCGGACCCGGGCAAATTGATGGAGATTAATTTGGATAGTGGGCATTGTTGGAGTTTGATATTACTCCGATGGTGTTTGGTATTATTAAATATTTTTTATAAAGGAGAATTGAAATGAGTCAAACTAATTTAGTATCGTTTAATATTCCGGAGGCGGATCTAACGGAGATCAGGGCGGCTATTGAGGTGCTAATGACGAAGTTATTGCCGCTGTTGAAGACATTGTCGCCGGAGGAACGGATGGAGATGCCGAAGATGGGTGACAAGACGGTCAGTTTTGTCCAGAAGACTTTGGAGTATTGCCGGCAAAATCCGGATCTGGCGCCGCCGTTTTTAAATCTCGATGAGTTGGCCAAAGATGTCGCAGCGGTGGTTTTGCTTCGTTCGCTGTTTCAGCCGTTGTCGCAGATCAACGACGGGCTCTCCGATACGATGATGTTATCGGGAAGCGAGGCTTATTCGGGATCTTTGATGTTTTATAATTCGTCCAGGAATGCGATGAAGTCGAAGATCCAGAAAGCGGAGACGATCTATAACGATCTCCAGGCGCGTTTTCCGGGAAGACCGAGAAGGGCGGGAGCAGAATCCGCTTAAGTGTTTTTTGAACTGATTTGACCAGCCTTCCCTGCGGATTTAAAACGTAGGGAAGGCTTTTTCCGGAGGTGCTTTTTTCTACCTCGGAGCTATCTTTTTGTAGCTTGGAGGTACCTTTTTCTAGCTCGGAGCTATCTTTTTGTAGCTTGGAGGTACCTTTTTCTAGCTCGAAGCTACCTTTTTGTAGCTTGGAGGTACCTTTTTCTAGCTCGGAGCTACCTTTTTATAGCTTGGAGGTACTTTTTTCTACCTCGGAGCTACCTTTTTGTAGCTTGGAGGTACTTTTTTCTACCTCGGAGCTACATTTTTGTAGCTTGGAGGTACTTTTTTCTACCTCGTAGCTACCTTTTTGTAGCTTGGAGGTACTTTTTTCTAGCTGGTAGCTACCTTTTTGTAGCTTGGAGGTACTTTTTTCTAGCTCGGAGGTACCTTTTTGTAGCTTGGAGGTACTTTTTTCTAGCTTGAAGCGGGAATGTAAAGAGGATGTCTTGAGAATGTCTTAAATTTTGTGTAAATGGAAAACATTTCGAATATTAGGCTCCGCCTGTACACTGTTCCGGCGGCGGGTTACTTTTTGTTCGACCAAAAAGTAACCAAAAAGTCGTCGGCACCTACGGATTCCGAACCTCCCTCATATCCTCTCACATCCGTGTTCGAGGTCGGAGTCTTTGATTGGACCGACGACTGCCTCCGTGCAGCCGTCTTCTGGGCTTATTCTGTGGGCCGACGACGTGAAACGTCATATTTCAATGTCGCGTTGGTCAACATCCATGTTGACCATATCGGAGTATAAAAGTTGGTAGTTCATTTTGGGGTTGGTATATTTACCTATAAATACTTTCTGGGTGTTCTCTATGTCTAAGATCGACCCTATCCCTGCAAAGGGAAACAGTTTGGCTTTGTAGTTTTTTTGCGTTCGGGGAAGTGGGCGACGACCCCATTTTGCATTATTGATAAAGGGTAAAAGTTTTCGATGAAGCGCTGGTGGGTATACCGGCTTATCCGGACGGCAAATCCGGAGGCATCCGGACATTAAACCGGAAACATCCGGACACCTGTCGATTGATTTGATTTTACGATAATGCCCTGGATTTTTCAATTAGATTTTTAAA
>JAEYRX010000018.1 GCA_023435225.1 Bacillota bacterium | reverse complement strand
GATACTTAAACGAGTATTGTTACCGACTTAACCGGCGCTTTTGTGAACATATTATCTTTGGTAAGCTAGTTAATGCCTGTATTATCACACCACCAATAACTTATGCTGAGTTAACTTTATAACCATACTTCGCTTTAATCGCAAAATAATATGTAATCTCATTATTCAAGGTTAACCCGCTTCTCAAAAAAAACACCAAGCATGTTGGCTTGGCGCTTATGGTTAATTAAAAAACTATTTTCTAATTTTAATATAAGGTATAAACATCGGTACTCTTTTTTTATACTCAATAAATTCATCCCCGAAATCTCTAAGCAGTCTTTTTTCTTCACCAAACTTAAAATAATAGATAGTGTGAGTTAAGAATGCCGCCAATACTATCAAAATCATTACCGAATCTAAAAAAATCGCGACCGCGATATAGGTTAAAAAATTTCCCAACATCATCGGATTACGGGTATATTGGTACGGTCCGGTAGTTACTAGCTTTTCGGTAGGCGGACTGACGGCAAACCCGGTCCCTTCCAATGGTCCCCCTTTGCCAATCTTAAACAACGCAACATTTGCCCAAATCTCATACCCGAGACCAAAAATAAATAACGGTATTGCGATGATAGTTTGTAGGAATTGATTATTAATCAGTTTAATAGGCATCAGTGAATTGAAACCTTTTGCAACTAAGAATAATAGGCAAGGAATAATCAAAACAAAAATAGAGAATCCAATGATAGAACCAATTATGTATCGAAGCTTTTTTTTCATAATTTATTCCTCCGTTCAAATCCGTTCTTTCTGATTTTCACCATAACTTATCTTTATGTACTTTTTATTTATCTTGTATATGGTGTAAATTTCACCCAATCGATCAAAAAGTGTCCAGGTGTGTCCTTTGGTGGAGTGACTCCATTAGTAACCCAGGCGACTCCGCTCCAGGTATTAAATTTTAAAGTATAGTCAGCATTAATTTTAATAGGATTTCCACTGTAAGTATATGTTTTAAGCACTTTATCGTCGACAAACCATTGGACCTTCTCCGGTGTAATGTCGAACCCCCAGACATGAAAGTCGGCCGCTGGATCAAAATCCAAACCGAGATCCGGGACCCGGAAACTGTCGGCAGGTATATTTTGATGATGGATTGCAAAATTAATCATATTCATTTGTCTGGTTAAAAACTCGATATCGATCTCTTGTTTGGTACCGTCACTCCCCGAACTGTTGTTGGTTTTATCGTCCCAGTCGATGGTATACATAGCATTGCAAATTCGCGGCAAACCGGCAAACTTCATTCTGGCTTCCCAGCGACCGTATAGAAACTCTTGTTTTGTTTCAATCGCGGCGCTTAAAAACCCATTAGTTGAATCATTTTCAAATACCAGGTGTAAAAGTCCATCTTTTACATAACATCTATCTCTGCCGGTTTGTCCGTCATGTTCATTCCAAGTTGCTATCCGCCAGACTGTTTCGTCAATCTTACCAGCATCGAAACCATCGAAAAAAGGCGATCCGTTGTAAGTGGATGGCTCGGTTGTAGGCGGCTGAGTTGTAGGTGGCTCGGTTGTGGGTGGCTGGGTCGTGGGCAACTCTTCTTTCTTCCCTCCCGAATTATTACTGCAAGCCGTAAAAGACAAAAGCATTAATAAAAGAACTAAGAAAATACTCAAGCGAATAAAACTATTTTGCTGTATTTTTTTCAATAATAACACCCCCGGACCATTGTTGCCGGTTTTTTTATGCGATATACCTTGACAAATGTCATTTCCGGGCATGACATTTGTCATTTTAAATCATTAACGAATCCGTTATTTTTTGCATTACCCAACAATATCCGAATTTATGATATTTGGGATTAAATCTCTTAACCGGCAATGCCCTTCAACAAAAAAAGTTTATGTGGTTATATTAATATAAAAATGACGATTATCGTGAATATAATGACATCGTCATTTTCTTACTAAATGTTTTTATAATGTAATAATAAAATCAAACCTTTGGTCTCCGGGTTTAATTTTTGAATATGTTTCTTTTTTATCAGTGAAATAACCAGCGCGGTAATTAACATTTAAGGAATGGGCGTGTAAAACAAATAATTCCCGGTCGGTAGTTAAAATAATCCGGTTTTGGTCTTCGAAAAGAAACATTGACTCCGCTTTTTCCTTGAATTCACAAATAGGATTGAGAGTATGATCGGTATAATCCAGTTGGTAAATATTTTTATCAGTAATGATAATCGTTTGAAGAACCGGTTTTTTAATCATATACATCCCTAAACCTTTTTCCGGAAGCGTAATATAAGTTTTATTCTGAAAACTCCGGTCATACACAGTAATATCATTAGTTATTTTATTAAAAATATAATATTTTGTTTGTTCAGGATCAGTGGTAACTACTGTATTAGCGGATTTTTCAAGATCGAAAACCGATGATGCGAAAGAATTGAACATCTTTACCCCGGTGCGACCGCAAGATACCCTACTAATTAATTTATTTTCTTTTAAATCAAAAAATTTAACTTTACCACCTTCAAAACAGTATAATGCCACTAAATCCGAATCGGGGATACGAGAAATACTATAAGGCGTTTTTTTAGCCCAGTTTGAATCAGTGTCATAATTTGTAATGGTATTTGTTTGATAATCAATTACCCGGAATTCTTTATCAGATAACAAATAAAAACAGTCCTTATCAGGAAAATACTCATAATCACAAATATTATATTTCCCTTCTATCTGGTTCTTTTTAAAGCTATCGGAAGTAATTTTAAGAATATTGGCGGTCTTTTTCTGAAAACAAACCAAGGTAAGGATATTCTCCTTTTTCAACCAATGAGTTAATATTTTACCGAATTCAACCGGTTGTTCTTCAATTACACTATTGTTATTAAGATTGAGATATTTAATTACCCCTTCTTTATAATCTATGAGATTCGGAGGAACTATTTTGTAATTTTGAGCTAAAAGTATACCCCGGTCTTTACTTAACAGATAAAATTTCAACGGGGTATAGTCCAATGGCATTGATTCACCGCTATTTAAAGGTGAATAATTGAAGGTTATCAACTCGGGTGTACCGCTTGTTACCGGTTTTGATTTGCCAATCCAAAGCGCTTTCATATGAAACAGAACATTATCACCTAAAATATATATTTTTTTCACTTCCGGATTAAGTACGATTTGATTGACGTTCTTGATATGAGAAGGTAAGGTTGTTTTCTCACTTTTTTGGGTAACCAGGTCATAATGGAGCAATTCCAATGGCGCATTTAAATCATCTAAAACAGTTCGATAGACGACAAAAAAATGCTTGCGGTCTTTCGTATATTCCCAGGAAAAAGGAGCATATCCCAATTCAACTAAATCTTCGGTCCGTCCGGAATTAATATTATAGAGTATTAATTTCCCAAGTTCCTTATCCAAATATTTTTTTGGTTTGAAAAGGGTAAATCCTCTGCCAGTCCACGGGTCAGTGTTCGGAAAAAAAGCAGCCAGAAATTTTTCGGGATCACTAGTGGGCATCATTAATTCAGGTTTTTTATCCATTTGAATCCGTTCAACAAAAGTAGTATCGTTTGTCCCCATATGTAAGATTTTATTTGTTTCCCAATCATAAAGAAAAAAATCGGCGCTGAACACAGTCATTGAAAAAAACATTACCAAAATAGTCACAATAACTAAAAAAGCAATTCGTTTCATAAAATAGTCACCTCATTTAATTTTTTCCATAATCATCACTCTTCAAAATTATCATTTTTACTTTTGAATATCTATATAACAAATGTCATGTTTAAAAATGACAAATGTCATTTTCCGGCTATATGTGAACAAATAAAAAAGACGCCAATTTTCAGTTTAGCGTTTCATTGAATCAATAATATCTAAAATTTAGTTCCTCCATGGCTTATCCTTAATTATTTCTAATCTGATCAATTAATTGTTTATTTACATTTTCCATAGGCAATTCTACATGAATATTAAAGCCTGACTCTCCATCGGAACCATATTTGATTTTACCTTTTAATTCGTTGACCCTTTCCTCCATCCCTATTAACCCAAAACCTTTGATGATTTGCCGGCAGCCGCTTCCGTTATCGATTATAAAAAGATTAACTTTTATGGGACTAAATTTTACAATAATATTTATTACCGTGGCATTGCCATGGCGAAGTGAGTTGGTTATTGCTTCCATACTAATCTTGTATATGGCATCCGATAGTTTAAACTTAAATATCGAAGAGATCATTTTTGTATAGATTTCTTTTCCAATAGCGGTAAATTCAATGTGTATCCCTAAATTTTCCATATAATGCCCCAAACTACTTATACTATCAAATATATTCATATCACTGATGTCATTTGCTAATAATCCTCCAATTGAAGCCCTTAATTCATTTAGTTTTGTTTGGGCAACTTTTATTCCTTCCGTTAACTGTTCTTTAGCTTCTGTAGGATTCTTGACTACTTTAATTTTAGCCGCCTTCATCAACATAATCAGTAAAGTCAAAGAATGGCCTAAAGTATCATGAATCTCTCTTGATACCCGGTTTCGTTCATTGGCGACCGCTAATTCTTCCACTATTCTCAAATGCTCGTTTAGTTTTTGGTTGTTATTAAAAAGTTCTTCATTTTTCCGGTGTAACTCTTCAAGTAAACTGTTATATTCGGTAATCTCATGAAAAGTAATGATTCTTCCGCGGTAAGCTTTTTTTTGATAATCCAATGTTTGAATAATAACCTCGTAGGTTTTATTAAACGGTTCTGTTAAAACAAGCTTCCCAACAGCGACCGGTTTATCAATGCCATTTTCAATTGCCGCCAGTATCTTTTCCGACTCTTGATTTTTTATCATTATATTTTGTAAGCGATTAACAAAAGAGTTCACTTTATCATTAGAGCTGTAATTACCAAAATTATCAACAAAGGAATCATTTAGGTTGGCGATACAATTATAATTATCAACTACTAAAATCGAATCATGCAAATTTTCAAAGGTTCTTTTAAAAGCTCCCGGATTTATATTAAGAAACCGGTATCGAAATGTAGCAACCGAAAACATTAGCATTGAAATTGTGAAGCAAGTAGAAGTGAAGTCAAAGAATTTAGGCGCTGACATATTAGCGACAATAATATATATATTACAAAAGAAAGATACTAAAAACGAAGCCATCGGGGCAGAGGCCAAGATCAAGGATTGACTTTTGGCTAAACCAGCCTGTTTATATGCATATTTCATTAACATAATGATTCCGGCGATAGTATAACCGTAATTAATTAATACTCCAAACCAAAACAACCACCCGTATTTAACCATAATTACAATTCTCGAATCATAACCAATTTCCTTAAAATATAAATGGTGATATTGATTGGTCAGAAACACAATATAAAATAAGAATGGCATTATGAACAACGGAAAAATTTTTCGATAGTTAACCGAACTGTCGACACTGGTAAAGTGCATTGCAAATAAAAGCCATACCAGTCCCAGAAAATTAATGGATGTATGGATCAAATAAACGGTAATGAGCACGGTTTGGTTGTCGGCGGCACAATACTGGATCGCTTGACCGAATGGCCATAAAAAAACAATAACTTGTAAAGCCAAAAAACTAAATAATAAAGCCGTCTTTTTGGATTTGGTAAGATAAAAGATGATAGTTATTAAGATTGATATTGCCGAAAAAAACGGCAGTAGCGCGATTGGTCTGAAAATGAAATCTATCATAGGGCCCTCGCGTTAATTAAAAATGTGTATTAAATTTTGGTTTTTTTGTCGAATCAAAATTTTCATTATCAAATATTTAGGGAAGCGCTGATTAATTGAATAAGTAACGATTTGCGCTTCGCAAAATGCCTAATACCGCATATTTGCTCGCACAAAATCGGATTAATTAGCGCTTCCTTAGCTCATCATTATTTGTTAGTTCTAGTAATATCCTGCAATATAAATCGAATCGCCGGAAGTTGCAATCGAATAAGCCATCGAAGCGCTGCCGTCATTAGGAAGTTCAATCCGAGTATTATCCCTCCAATAGCATGAATAACAATTCCAATTGGGCCTGCCGATATAACCGGCGGTATAAACCGTCCCACTATTAACTATAATGGATTCCGCTCTGGAGGCGCCATCCGTTTCCAGATCCCTGCGGGTTGTCCCTTCCCAATAACAAGCAATCCATTTTTGACCGTTGTAATAACTCCCCGCGGTATAGACTACCCCATCAACTACGATAATTGATTTTGCTTCCGCATCATAGCCCCCAACCCCGGGAAGAATGAGCCGCTCCGTATTTGCTCCGGAAATTTTCCAAAAACAAGCCTGTTTTTGGCGGTTGCCCTCAGGATAGATCTTTTCCGTTCCACCGCCGCCCCCACTACAACCAGTAATTAGCGAGAATATAATAATTACTAACGTAAATTTAACTAAATAAATTCTACTCATTTAGATCTCCATAATTTAAACCTTGTATAATTAGTTTAACTTTACCTAATCAATCTTCAAGGAATATATTTTTTCACTTTTTTAAGTCTTCTAACTTAATTTTATTATTTTATCTATTAAGCTGTAAATATGACATTTGTCATTTAAAGGATGACATTTGTCACCCAAAACTTAAAATTCCTTACCCCGGCAAAAAACTTAATGTTAAAGGTATTTCCGCCCGGCTATTAAAACCGGATTCTTCATTGGAACTAAACTTAATTAAACCATTAAGTTCGTTAACCCGTTCAGTCATCCCGAATAAACCGCACCCTTTAACTAATTCCCGGCATCCACGACCGTTATCAATTATGTAAAGCACTGCTTTATCATTTTCAAATTTAATAATGATATTAATCTCGGAAGCTTCACCATGACGAAATGAATTGGTAACCGCTTCCTTGCAGATTTTATAAATCGTATCCGATAGTTTGTATTTATGTATTGAAACAGGAATTCCGTCATAGCTCTCTTTTCCAATCACCGTAAGGTTTATGTCAACACCCAAATTCCGGCTTTGTTGCACCAAGTTTTCGATATTCTCAAAAACATCCATGTTATATATATACCCATTAACGGAACGGCGCAGTTCGTTAAGTTCCGATTGGGCAATTTTTATTCCTTCATCAATTTTCTTTTGTGAAGCCAATGGATTATTTAACATTTCAATTCGAATCGCTTTCATAAGCATCAATAAAACGGTTAAAGAGTGCCCCAAAGTATCATGGAACTCCCTGACTACCCTATTTCGTTCATTAGCAATATCTTTCACTATATAAGTTGAATTAAATTTTGTTACCTGCATCATGTCCCTAAAGCCGGCCATGATGGAATGAGCAATGAATTTAATTCAACTTATTACAGCTGTAATAGGATGAAGTAAATACTGATTTGATATCATTTGCATTCGGCTTTAGGAATGCGAATCTTGGATAAGAAATTTACTTCATCCTATATATCTCCGTTCATAATTCTTGTTCCCAAAAATTACTTTTAATTGCAAAGACCGCAAGTTGCGTCCGATCATTTAAGTTAAGCTTTGCCAAGATACCGGAGATAATATTGCGCACCGTACCTTCGGAGATCTTAAGCGTCACAGCCATTTGTTTATTCGAAAATCCATCTATCAGAAGTCCAATGATATTACGCTCCCTTTCGGATAATTGAAAAGGAAGAATTTTTTCAAAAAGTGGATTTTCTTTTATTGATGATTTTATTTGGTCTTTAAAAGTGCGAAAAACCCTCCCGTGAATGATGCTAAAACCCTTTGCCGTACTCTTAAGAGCACCGATTAAATCCTGATCGCTGATATCCTTTAAAACATAACCATCGGCGCCGTTTTGAAGCGCATCCTTAATATACTCCTGATCGTCGAAAGTAGTCAGTATTAATATTTTTATTGAAGAATAATTTTCTTTGATAAGTCTTGTTCCTTCTACACCGTTACATATCGGCATACGAATATCCATTAAGACAATATCGGGAGAAAGCTTTCCACATAACTCCAAAGCCTCCATTCCGTTATGGGCGGTACCGATTATTTTAATTTCCAAATCTTGTTCCAAAATAATTTTTAAGGATTGTAACAATATCTCACTATCATCAACCAACAATACTTTTAACATCCCTATCCCTCTTTATCCTCTTTATAAAAGAAACTTCATATATTAGTTTTCAATATTACCCATAAACCAAGAAATTTGTATTTGTCGAAAAAGATATAACTGAGAGAATTGCATAATTCATTAAGACAATATTTTAATACAACATATTGATAGATATATCTGGGCAACTCACTATATGTTGTATTAAAATCAAAATTGACGACATTATGCAATTCTTTGAACCAAAAATTTGAAGCAATCAATACTTCCTGTTACAGAATACCTTTTTCCATATTAATCTGTAAATATGAGGATTGTCATTTTCAGACGTGACATTTGTCATTGTTGTTTATAAAAAAACCTCCTATTAAGATTCAATAGAAGGCCTGATAAATTAAAACATTTAAAATATACTAATCAAATATAATATCGGCGTAATTTCTCTTGTTTTATTGTCGAGATATTATATTTTTTGATTGCAGCTTCTGCGATATTTTGTTAGTCTATTAAGTTATTTTTAATTGCAAATACCGCCAACTGAGTCCGGTCACTTAAATTAAGTTTGGCCAGGATACTTGAGATGGTGTTACGGACCGTTCCTTCGGATATCTCAAGATTAACCGCAATCTCCTTGTTGGAAAGTCCATCAATTATTAGGCCGACTATATCCCGCTCCCTATCAGTCAAGTTACCTTCCAGGCTTTGTAAGCCTTGGGGCTGATCTTGTTTCTCTTCGATTGGTGGTTTGATTTGATTTTTTAAAGTTTGAAAAACACTACCTTGAATAATACTAAAACCGCTGGCAGTGCTTTTAATGGCGGTAATTAAATCTTTATCATTAATGTCTTTTAATATATAGCCGTCGGCTCCATTCCGGATTGCTTCTTCAATATATTCCCGATCATCAAAGGTGGTTAAAACCAAAACTTTGGTTAATTTGTACTTCTCTTTAATAAGTTTGGTACCCTCTACCCCGTTACATATCGGCATCCTAATATCCATTAATACGATATCCGGAACCATACTCTCACAAATTTCCAAAGCTTCAAATCCGTTTTTAGCAAAACCGACTATCCGGAATTCCGGTTCTTGTTCCAAAATAATTTTAAGTGATTGAATTAGGATCGAGCTATCATCAACCAATAATATACTAATCAACCAGATTCACCTCCATCGGTAATTCCACATGAATATTAAAGCCTGATTCCCCATCGGAACCAAACTTAATTGTACCGTGCAATTCATTTACTCTTTCCTCCATACCTGAAAGTCCGAAACCTTTGACTATATTCCGGCACCCGCTTCCATTATCAATAATAAAAAGATTCACTTTCTGCAAGTGAAATTTAACAATAATATTTATTTCAGTAGCGCTTCCATGCCGCAACGAATTAGTAATAGCTTCCTTAGTTATCTTATATATAGTATCGGATAGTTTAAATTTATAAACTGAAGATGCCATATTAGAATAAATATTTTTATCCATAACAGAAAACTCGATATGAATCCCTAAGTTTTTCATATAGAGACCTAAACTACCGATACTTTCAAATATATCCATATCATTTGACAACAATCCGCTGATCAAGGTCCGTAATTCGTTCAGTTCCGTTTGCGCAACCCTAATACCTTCAACCAGCTTTTCTTTTGCCCCCGGTGGATTCTTAACCGCCTCTATTTTGGCGGCTTTCATCAGCATTATTAATAATGTCAACGAATGACCTAAAGTATCATGAAGCTCTCTGGAGACTCGGTTTCGTTCGTTGGCAACCGCCAATTCCTCCACCGTATTCAGATATCCCGTTAGTTTCTGGTTATAAGCAAACAGCTCATGATTTTTTTGGTTCAATTCTTCAAGCAAACGATTATACTCCGTAACATCGTGAAAAGTAATGATTCTTCCTCTATAAGCTTTTTTTCTATGATCCAATGTTTGAATGATAACTTCATAGGTTTTTTTCAAGGGTTTCGTTAAATTCAGCTTTCCCATTTCCACTGTTTTTTCAATACCGTATCCAATTGCGTTTAAAATTTTATCCGATTCATTATTTTTTACCACTGTTGTTTTTAATTGATCTAAAAATGAACTAATATGTTCGTTGGAACTATATTTCCCGAAATTACGAATAAATGAGTCGTTTAAATTTGCAATACAATGATAATTATCAACTACTAAAATCGAATCATGCAAGTTCTCAAAGATCTTTTTCAAAGCGCCCGGAATAATATTTAGAAACCGAAATCTAAAAACGGCAATTGCATAAATGATTGACGGAATGGCAAAAAATGTTGGAGTGAGATCAAAAAACTCCGGAATTTCAATATGAGCAATAAACATAAAAACAGTTGAAGATATTGATAAAAAAAGTGGTAATATGGGACCAAAAATGAGAGCAATAGCTTGTCCCTTGGTAAACCCTGTTTGAGTTGCAGCATATTTAGCTAGTATTATCGCTCCTGCAATTATGTAACTATATGTAATTATTGCAATATACCAAAAAAAAGGTCCATAATTTACACTGATAATAATTCGGGGATCATAACCTACGGTTTTAAAATATAAATGATGATATTGATTAGTTAAAAATATTACATATACTAAGAGTGGCAAAATTAATAGAAAAGATAATTTTTTTAAATCGATAGTCCCTTTTTCACTAGTAAAATGGATAGCGAATATCAAGTATGTTAAACCAACAAAATTAATTGAAGTATGAATCACATAAATCGAAAATATAACCACTTGATTATCAGCAGCTAAATATTGGATTGCTTGACCAAACGGCCACAAAAACATAAAAAATTGTGACAATACAAAGCTAAACAGTAAAGCTGATTTTTTAGCCCTGAATAAATAAAAAACTATTGTAATGAGAATTGATAACGCTGATAATGAAGGCAACAAAGCCAGAGTTCTAAATTCAAACATTAGGGCTAATTCCCCCATATATTTTTATTAATTATAACATTTATAAGGAAGCGCTGATTAATTGAATAAGTGACGATTTTGTGCTTCGCAAAATGCCTAATACCGCATATTTGCTCGCACAAAATCGGATTAATCAGCGCTTCCATAAATACCTGTTTCTCGCTTCTTTTTAGAGCCTTTGCTTACATAAGAGCCTTCAACTATATTTTTATACCCTTTTTTCAAAATAATACTTCTAATATAATCAACATGAGGACAGCGGTCGTAATGATAATTATCCGTCACCATACAAGATGACAAATGAATAACTACCTCATCTTTTTCAATATTACTCTTATTTTTCAGCTTTTTTGAAAAGTGTTCCAACTTAGAGGCTATTCCCTTGCCGCAACAACCACCGCAAGTAAAAGAAATATACCTTGTTTTGTCATGATAATCGCTAAAAAGCTCGTCCTTATTGTAAAATGCATTGGTACAAGCAAATCCGCTGCATCGTTTTTGGGCGATCTCACACTGAATGATTACAACATATTTTAGATTTGACATCTTCAATTCCCTTCCTAATGTTTGAGTATAGGGCTATATCAAGAATCTTTATTTTGCATCTTTATAAATATAAGTTAAATTAAATTCCCTGAACAAATATTACGTCCCTAAAACCGGCCGTAATAGGAAATTAATGGATTTAATTTAACTTATTACAGCGGTAATTAGGCTTTTACGTTTTAATCCTTAATCTATATGAGCGTTATTATATGTAGTAATGTAAATACTTTAGTCTATCAACATATAATAGCGCGAATCTAAAATCGTACTTAAAATGTAAATGCCCTCAAAGATGAACTAAATTCTGTTATTTACCCTTTCCCATTCGGCTTTTGGAAGGGGAAAGCTTATTTGTAAGATTTAGTTCATCTTATAAATAATCGGAAAATAAGATGCCGGCGCCAGATATTTTTGAGTTTCCCGGTCCAATTTTCCATAATAAATATCCATTAAATGTTTCGGTTTATATTCCCCCGATACAACTTTCATCAATCTTTCCGTCCGTTCTGTGTTGGCTGCAGGCCGGTTAATAATATGAAAACCCTGTGGCGAATTGATCATGGCTATTATCGATAAATACTCTTTTTGGCTTAATTGATTTAATGGTTTTTGGTAATATGTTTCGGAAGCGTTTTTTAACCCAATCACCGGTTTATTATTAACGGAACCCAAATAGGAATTATTGATAAAAAGCTGCAATTGGTCGTCCTTTGAAACCAACGGGTCCAAAGCAAACCTGGCGATTAAGGTTTGTTTAATCTTAGCAAAACCGGGTTTAAAATGGTCAAAATAATACATCTTAACCAGGCTTTGAGTGATGGTTGTCAAGCCGGCTCCCGGGGTTTTTAAGTCCACTCCTTTATGTTGAAAGAAAGCGGGATCTTCTATTTTTAACAAGGCATCAATTTGCCATTTGCTTAGGTCATTAAGCTTTAAAGTTACGTTATCCGCTTTTAAAGCTTTTTCAATTATTTGTGGGGTTTCCATTCTAGCTTTAATAACAACTATGGTGTAGTTGATGCAGATTATTAGAATAAATAAGCTAAATAATACTATAATTAGTTTTAATATTTTTTTCATTAATACCTCCATTATGTATTCTTTTTTCACAACACCAGCATCCCCAGGTTAGGTTTGAATTGCAATCCAACTCCGGTTTGATCCGGGTCGAACTTTGGTATGAAAGATAGTTGGCAATATGATAATTTAATCATCATACCCATAAGCGTATAAATACATTACGCAGTCTGGGCAATACATCGTGGCATAACAGGATGCCTTTCCGGTACAGCACCCGTCAAAACTCCCACCAATATGATGCACGTGTTCTCCGCCGCAGATCTTGCAGGTCTTTCCATCCCATTCAGGCACTTCAGGAATCCGAGAATGAGGTGTTTGCCAGTTATCCTTGGCCGGTCCGAAAGGTGATGCCGATAAACCGTAATAACTGGAACGGTAATACA
The DNA here is from genome assembly GCA_023435225.1 of Bacillota bacterium. GTDB lineage: Bacteria > Bacillota > UBA4882 > UBA8346 > UBA8346 > UBA8346. The sequence continues at coordinate 283 of JAEYRX010000018.1, read as the reverse complement.
CCTGTTGGCGCTAATTATAAAAAATGTATTGGCTGCAGGCTTTGCAAAAATACTCATTGGCAAGATCCAACCAGGGAACGTCATGCTCATAATCGCTGCTTTCAAGATATTCGAAGCTTTCTTCCAGCAGTTCTTTAAAATGACTCATAATAAGACTGGGTATACCGGCTTATCCGGACGGCAAATCCGGAGGCATCCGGACATTAAACCGGAAACATCCGGACACCTGTCGATTGATTTGATTTTACGATAATGCCCTGGATTTTTCAATTAGATTTTTAAA
>JAEYRX010000101.1 GCA_023435225.1 Bacillota bacterium | reverse complement strand
GTCAATTTGCTTGCGACTTCTGCTCGGTGCATGCCGTCTATGGAAGAAAGGTTAAACATCGCCCGGTTGATGAGATGTTGGAGGAGATTGCTTCCATTAAAACCAAAGTGCTGTTTATGGTTGATGACAACATCCAATCCTATGGAACGGGTACGTTTGAACTGCTTCGGGGATTAAAAAAACTCAAGAAAAAATGGTTCGGTCAAATTAGCGTTAATGCGGCTCACAATCTTGAGCTTGTGAAACTGCTGGCTGCCAGCGGTTGTATCGGCTTAATCATTGGTTTTGAGTCGGTTGACGAGCAGAATCTGCTTCAAATGGGCAAGAAGGTCAATATCAAGCATGATTATATCCGGGCGATCAATAATTTACAACGACACGGGATTATGGTTACCGGCTCTTTCGTTTTCGGATATGACTATGATAATGAGACTACGGTCCGGAAAGCGTTTGATTTCGCCGAAAGCCATCATTTCGTACACGCCTATTTTAATCCGTTGGTGCCCACTCCCAGCACCGGTTTATACGATCGGATTAAGGCGGAAGAACGGTTCACCGAACCAATCTGGTGGCTTTCGGATAGCTTTCGATACGGCAGTCTTCCTTTTACACCTAAAGGAACCACCGCCGCCAAGTTGGAAAAGGCCTGTATTACTGCCCGACGCGATTTTGATTCATATCTGTCAATGTTTAAACGAGGTTTTGGTTCCAAAGCGAATTTTTTCTCTTTTACTAATTTATTCATCTTTTGGCTGGCCAATATCGTTTACCGTCGCGAGTACCGGCGCAAGTATAATCACAAGATCTTTGATTAAAGTAAAGGAAATTGAATGTGGTAAGTTTGAGTAAACGGATGTGTAATAAAACCTCCATTATCGTTCTTTTTTATTTACACCATTGAACCGGTAATGTTGAAAGATCCTTATGAAACATTTGCCTTGGTGACAATGAAAAATATGTTGCGGTTTTTGACGATAGTTGGACTAGGGGTTAAAACTTTTATTTTAATAAACGCTAAGTCTATTATTACTAAACCCGCCATATTGCATAAAAGATAAAGTCATACCAAAGTATGATTATGCTCATTCCGAAGTCTTATTGCATCTTTACCCCATATCATGGATAATCGAGAACATAATCTAAGACAATGGAATTAACTATTTTTAAAAAAAGTTTGTACCTCATCGGTGGAACTAAATTTTTTTATATAAAGTAATGGAGGGTAAAATGGATAACTCTTTCGATCCCGAAAAAAGCTTCCAGGAAATAATGGACGAAATTGAGAGCATTTTTGGCGAAAGTCATCAAAAAAAATATGATGAAAGAGCGACATTGGTGATTTTTATGGCTGAAGCGGTTTTTATTGATCGCCAATTGGAAAAAGAGACTAAAACTTACAAACCGACTTGGTATGGCATTTTAGTTGAGCTAAAAAAGCCGTTCGAATATATCGGGCCGAATTTGCTTACGTTAAAGAAAATAATCGAGTTGAACAAAGCTTCGAAGCAATGTTTGCTTATTTGTGGCAACAGTTTGATATTCAAGCTATTTCTGCGAATAATCCCCAAAGAATATACTTCACTAATAGTTAAACTCGGCATGTTTGAAATGACAACTCCTTCATTGACACTTAGAGCAAAAATGACGGGATTATAAAGAAGGTAGGAGCTACAATGTTCCGGATCTTCAGTTTTTTAAATATGAGGGATTTTCATAATAAAAAATTTTACATTTGAATACAATATATTGATAGTTGTATCCGGGTTATTCACTATATATTGTATTCAAAAATTAATTATGGTAATTATGAAACTCCCTTATATCCGAAAGCTTCTTGGTATTTCAAAAAATTCCAAGAAGCTTTTTTCATACTAAAGTATGAGTGGAATCATTCTATAGGATGATTGAATTGTAATTTCTTAAGGATGATAATAAACAAAGCAAATTTATTATAACGTGTAAAAAATCAATTTAAGAACTGGAGAAGATGAATTATGTCGCATAAAAGCAAAACCATTTTTATCAATTCGTTAATTGTTGTAATACTAGGTTATTTAACTTTTTTTATTAACAAAGAACATGGTAATTATCGGATACAACCTTATTTGATTTCCTTTGTAATAACTCTATTACTTTTTTTATCAATTCGAAGAATAGAAATCAAAAAAATGGATTTTCGTCACGGAGCTGAAAAAGACTTTATTTCCAGGTACATTATTTACCGAAAAAAAGATATTGTCTATGTCGTAAATTATGATTTTCCGGATACGGAAAAAAAACCTAAATTGAATATCCTTCGGATTCATACGGCTAATATCCCGGCAATGCTGCAAGCAATTGCCTTTGTATTTGAAGCGTTACCGGAAAGGGGAGAACCAAAGAGTATTACCGGTAATGGTGAAAAGGTCCTCGTATACATGGAAAAAGAAAGAATGATTACTGAGGTATCTTTGCAAACTGAAAGGAAAAATGAGATTCCCTTTTTTCTTAAATTTCACTTTGATCGGGGAGATATTCCTGTAGAACCGGGTAAACGAGTCCTTACTCCGGCGATGGTCTGGGTCATGACTGCCATGAAAGAAAAATACGATGCCTGGCTGGAAGAAGAGGAATATGGGAGACAAACAATTTCTGAAAGAGTAAAAAAAGACTTTGGAATAATACTCTGGAAGTTGCGCGGATACAAACGGGAAAAGTTCAATGAAATATGAGTACAATTCATAGTCACGTCTATTATACCGGCGCCATAAAAAAGGAAAATATGTTGCTATAATCCACGCTTATCCAAGAAACTTATTGCAACATATATAGATAAAAATAAGGAGCGAACAAAAATGCAATTCAAAAACGGATTTAAGTTAGTTGTAATTGGGCTTTTAATTTGTTTAAGCTTAAGCTTTCTAAAAACTCCCGCCTTTGCCGGTGTAGGTTCTTCAATGTTTTCACTGGTCCAATCAAATCAGGACGGAGTGGAAATTACCTTTCAAATGGCCGACTCGGATTTGATGGTTGAGAAGATTGCCACCGGTTCCGGCGAGACCTATGACCGGCTGAGTATAACCGGAGGAGGTTTTCTTGGCGAGGTTGGCAAACCCGAGCTGCCTACCGTGGGTACTTTTTTGGAGATTCCCGAGGGAGCTGTCGCCAAGATGGAGATTATCGCTTCGGAATATCATGATGTAGACGGTTATTTTGTTTATCCAACCCAACAACCGGTTTCGGAGGGAGCAACGGCGCCTTTCGTCAAAGACAACGCCGCTTATGCTATCGATTCGTTTTATCCGGTTCAAACTACCGGGTTTCATGAGTTAGGGTATCTCCGAAGCCACCGGACAGCTTCTTTGATAGTCTGTCCGGCGCTATATAATCCGGCCCAAAAAAAATTACGAGTATATACCAAGATCAGGGTACGGATTCAATATACTTTTGCTTCGACTCAGACTCGGTCATCCTCGGTGGCTCCAAGGAGCTCCGATTCACCATACTTTGAACCCATATATAATAATTTATATCTTAATTACCGGCAACCGGAGATAGCCACTGCGACTCCGGATCCTACCCGTTCTTTCGAGGATCTAAGTTCCACCGGCGCGGATTACTTGATTATAACTCATGATAGTTTTTATAACAGCGAATCATTAAGAAGACTAGCCGCCAGCAAGCAACAACGGGGTTTGAGAGTGCTAATCCGCACTCTTTCGGATATTAGTTATTCTCTTAATATTACAACCAATCCCGATGCAAAACAAATTGTCGCCTATCTTAAAAATGCCTATCAAACCTGGAAAATAAAACCGAGTTATCTTTTATTGGTTGGCGACACCAATTTATTGCCGACCAATTATGGAATGTGGGATGTATATTATAAATCCGGTGATAGTATGGGATGGGTAGCTACCGATTATTATTACTCAACTATGGATAGTAATTCGGATATTTTACCCGATATTATGGTTGGAAGGTTGCCGGTCAGAAATGAATCCGAACTAAATACTGTTGTTTTCAATATAATTGATTACGAAGCCAATTATGATCCGATGGATTCATGGCGCGGCAATTCTTTAGTAGTATCGGCAGATGGTGATAGCAGGATAAAATTTAAAGAAACTTCTGAGAAGATTAAAAATATACTCATTGGAAATGGTTATTATTGTAATAATATATATTTTACTAAAACTGATAGTTCAAAAACACATGAGATTTTAAATGCTTTCTTTTATGGATTGTTTTTGGTTAATTTTAATTCTCACGGTGATTTTAATGGTTGGTATCGTGAAAACGGTGATGTAATTTTTAACAGTTTTAATTGTAACCATATTAAAACTAACGGTACTCCGCTTATTTTTTCATTTGCTTGCAATACTGGTATGTTTGATCAAGACTGTATAGGTGAATCTTTGATACTTATGCCAAAAGGCGCTATGGGTTTTATCGGTTCTTCCCGAGTCAGCTATTTTTCCAATGGTTCGAATGAGAACTTGGCGTTTAATTTGAATTCTTGTGTCAAGAAGTCCGCCCAAAATTTAAAATTAGGACAAGTCATTAATGAAGGGAAAATAGCATATATTCTTGCTGCCAATGGACTGAGCGATTCTCAATTTTATTATTATAAGTTGAATATGGAAATGTACAACCTGCTTGGCGATCCGGAACTGACTATTATTCAACAGCATAAAAATTATCCTTTACTTTATTTTAATAGTCCAAATTTATATACCTCTGTATTCAAAGGTTCCAAGTATGGTATCCGTTGGACCTGGCAAAATGATATTAGAAAAGGGGTAAATCTTAAGCTTTATAAAGCGGGGCGGAAAGTAATGGATATCGCCACTCTTCTATATACCTACGAGTACTCATGGAAGGTACCTTTGGATTTGCCGGATGGAAACGATTATTATATAGCTATTGAAGTTTCCGACGGTTCTTTGAGCGCCGTAAGTGAAAACTTTATTATTGCAACCCCGAAAGTTATTAATAAACAATTGGGAAATGGAGTCGGATTCGCTAATTTTAAAACAGCTGATATGAACAATGACGGCTACCAAGATCTAATAATACCAGATTCCGTTAATTTATTTCTCTGGGATAAAACTACAGGAAACTGGGATATTCATCGCAGTTTAGCGCCGGAAAGCAATCCTGGTAATGTTCAAGTAACCGACACCGATAATGACGGATATCCCGATCTAATATCCAATGAAAACGGGCTGATAAAAATATATCGGTGGGATCAAGAAAAGGCCGATTGGATTGTCAAAGAGTTACCTATCGCCAATAAAGGTTTTACGGTTGGAGATGTAAATAACGATGGCTTTGATGACCTGGTATGCTGGGTAGGGGATGATTCACCCTCTGAAGCTGCTCGACTTAAGATAAATCTATGGGATAATGAGTTGAAGGAATGGGAAGAGTGGCGAGTTCAACCATTGGATTATTTACCTGTTGAGGTTGTTATCGGAGACGCTGATAACGACGGTTACCAAGATATTGTGATCGCGGCGGATAATGGAACGGTAATCATTTTGCCTTGGGATGAAGGGACTATTCTCTGGAATAGTCCGGTTGTCAAAACGGTCGGGCAAGCTCCCTACAATCTCATGATCAAAGATATCGATAATGACGGATTTAATGACATAATTGCCGGAGATTCGCGGGATCTCGGCATTAATATGCTGTTATGGAAGAGTAATTTAAATGATTGGCAACTTAAAACCATTACTTTGGAAGCTGATTCTCTGGGTTATACAGTTGGTGACGCCAATAATGACGGATACAACGATCTGGTAATCAGCAACCGTAATTCTCAACAAATAACCGAGTATTATTGGAATTCGCAATCAGGGGACTGGATTAACAGTAAGACCGTTAACTTAGACGGCGTCCCAAGAGAGGTAAATATAGCGGATATTGACCGTGATGGTTTCAATGATATTATTATCGGCATTGAAAATGCGGAGCAAAATGTTTCGATAATCTTATGGAAGAAAAAGGAACCATCGGTGGTTGAAGTGATTGCGCCGGAAAAAGATTGTATCTGGAAAACAGGAGAATCCGGTAAAATTAACTGGAGAGCAAATAATATTTGGTCCGGTACAATCATTGAACTCTGGAAAGGCGATACCAGATTTACGGAACTAGATGTCATAAATGTTCCATATAAATATTATGATTTTACTTTTAGTATTCCGGACGCAATTCCGGAAGGCAGGGATTATCGGATAAAAGTAATTAATTTGGAAGATGCTTCACAATTTGGTTTTAGTTATTACTTTACAATTACTAATCAGGACACTTCGGTTACTGCTTTTAAGATCAATCAACCGGCGGCCGATATTCAATTGTTAGGCGGGATTACTTGCGACATTGATTGGGAAACCCTTATTCCCGGTGTTTCCAAGGTCAAAATCGATTTATGGAAAGGGGCGGAATTAGCCAAAGGACTCTGCACTATTGACAATAATAATAACTATCGTTGGACTGTTCCGGAATATTTGCCCAAAGGCGACGACTACCGGATTAAGATCAGTAATGCCGCTAAGCTTGAGCAATCGGTTTATAGCGAATATTTTACTATTGTTCCACCGAGTTTCACGGTAACATCTCCAGCCGCGAGTATGAACTGGTCTAATGGATGTACTCATAAAATAACCTGGCAGATTATAGGTTTTCAGGAATGCAATACCGTAACAATAGAGTTATGGCGTTGGGGTCAGCGCATCGGAGCGATTGCAACCGTCCCGAA
>JAEYRX010000088.1 GCA_023435225.1 Bacillota bacterium | reverse complement strand
GTAAATAGCAGAATTTAGTTCATCTTATTTACCGCTGTAATAAGTTGAATTAAATTCATTAATTTCCTATTACGTCTGGCTTTAGAGACGTAATATTTATTCGGGAAATTTAATTCAACTTATATAGATGAAATAAATGCCGATTTAACGCCAATTGCATTCAAATTTAGGAATGCAAATCATAATGCCTACTAATTTATTTCATCCTATATAGATCCATCGGATGATTCTTATCCAAAGTTTAGCATTTTTCATCCAAAATATTTCTCTATTATTCGGGAAAATCCTGCCATAGTCGAGTTTTTTTGGGAAAAAGATTAAAAAAACTTTGATTTTTTGGGAAAGGTGAGTTTATGTGTCAATAAAAGTGCTGGCAGGATTAAATTTAGAAATTTCATAGCAAATTTTGGGAATAAAACTTTTTTTGTTAATGGTTTTATAACTTATTTTCAAAGTAAAATGAACAAACATAGCTCCATAATAAGACCTCCGCTTTTAAATAGTGTTTATAAATGTCTGTAATTTTAATCTCCCTGGGCCTCTTCTGCGTTACATTGATTAATAATAAACAACGCTTTTTCCCGATATTGTTCAAACGAATCGGAGTTATCTCCTAAATCATTCGGAGTAGCCTTATCTACAAAAATATTTAGTAATTCCTTGGCTCGGGAGTAATTTTTCGTTAAATAATAAATCTGACCCAATGAATAATAGGAAATATAATAATCAGGGAATTTTTGAATATTAGTTTCCAGGCTGTCAATGGCCATATCGACCATATCATTGCTATAATAAGCAAAACCAAGTTCCTGATAAAGTTCCGGAGTTTCTCCATAATACTTTAATAAATCATCAACAACCATCTTTAATCTTACTATGTCTCCTTGTTCGGAATAAGCATACTTAAGTTCATTTAAAATATAATTATAAGCGGGATGGATAGCTCTTCCCTTCTCCAAATATGTAATTGCTTTTGATACATCATTTAATTCAATATAAGCATAGCCCATTTCATAATAGATCCGGACATTAGCGGGATTAAGCTTTAAAGCTTTATTAAGAATTTTAATTGCTTCTTTGGGCTTATCAGTCTCGATGGCATCATATCCTTTTTTTAGCAAATCACTTTCCTTTTGAGATTTGAAAAAAGTAGTAGTTGCATTAAGTCGGCTGATATACTTCTTCTTCTCCCGAACGGAAGATAAGTTGAGAGCTTCTTGGTATTCAGCGCCGGCTTTTTTGGTATCTCCCATTTTATAGTAAAGATTACCGGCTAAAAAATACGCTTGAGGATTTTTCGGATTGAGTTCTTTGGCTTTATTTAAGATTGCTATGATGCTTTTAGGATTATCATCGGATTCCGCCCCGGCTTTTTCAAGTAAAGCCTCATATTCATCAGCCGGTTCTCCGTCATATTTTTCGGCGTTTACTTTCTTTTGTAGTAAAAAATTTTTATCCGAGTCAATTCCGCTAAAAGAAACCTCCCATTTTTGCCGGTTAGCGGTAATACCGGTAATCAAATATGAACCGTCTTGATATGACAATTGGAGATCAGTTAAATCGGGCATATCATACATCGTACAATCCTGACGAGGATAATTTTGATAAACATCCCCAAACAATTTAAGAGCTAAATCATAGAAGTTGGTTTTATCAATAATATATGACCTTTTAATATCAGTAGGGCCCTGAAGATGAACGAACTCTTGATAAGGAATGGCTACCATCCCGGTACCAGCCGAAAGCTCAATAAACTTTCTAAGTGTATCACTATCAAAACTCACTTTTTCATCATTTTTGTCATTTAAAATAGTATCAATCCCCATACCGACCGTATGTAAATCCAGTATCCCGGACGGCTCATCCTGGAGCCCTAAACATAAACCTTCAAAAACTCGGATATATCTCCCGGACTCGATGTCGTATTTGAAAATAAACACATTCGGAAACTCTCGGTACGGCGGGTTGACGGCTACGGCACAAAGATTATTAATAGGTCCGCAGATTTTGACGATGGAATATTCCGCTCTAGGTTGTAAAGGAATCAGCAGATTATCAATTTCCGCCTTGACTGTCTCTTGGTCTATCGCTGCCGGTTCTTCGGCGTAAATTAAAGTCAAAAAAGCTACTAATAACGAAAAAAATATAATAATTAAGGCTTTAATATATCGTTTCATTTCAATGACCTCCTTAACTCTATAAATAGTTATCGGATGTTTTTGATTATTAAAGATACTTATTTTTGGCTCAAAGTAAGAAATCAAAAACCCGACTTAAAAATTAGCCGGGCAATAAGAACATATTCTTTTCCATTCTATATCCAGCAATACCGGTCGTCACTAAAAAAATAGTTATCATCTTAGAATCCTTAACTGTCAACTATAAACTATAAACTAGCCTAAAGTGCAAATTTCCACCACTGCCAATTCCAACTCCAACCTTGGCTCTCTTTGCCCGGTCTTCATCCGGTAATCAGCCTGGATCAACCTTTCCAATACTTTTTGCAACTCCTCAAGGGAAAACCGGCCTGATTGGTGAAAACTTTTTTCGGCTACATACGGATTAATCCCTAGGAATCCTGCCAGTTCTCTGGAAGTCATTCCCCGCCGGCGGGCTTCAAAAGCCGCCGTAATATTACGAAACTGTCGCGATAGAGTGGCCAGGATCTTCAACTCATTTTCCCCGGAGTTTAGTAACTCTTCCAACCGGGGAATTCCGTTTTGGGGATTTCGGTCGGCTACTGCATCGATTAGTGCAAAAATATCAGGCTCCGGTTCACCAGGTACTAATAAATCGAATTCCTCATCGGTGATCGCGGTTTTTTCTCCCAGATATGTTTTTAACTTTTCTAATTCATTCCGGGCCCGTAATAAATCGGTTCCTATGCGTTGTGCTAATATCCTAATTTGTACCGGAGTTAATACCAATCCCATTTTTTCCGAACGTTGTTTTAACCAGACCGGTAGGTCATTCCGGCTGATTTTAGCGCAATCCACTACATTAAGTCTTTTTTGAAGTTCTTGGTGGAGTTTTTTCCGACCATCAAGTTTTAAAGCGGAAATAAACAAATAAACCCCGTCAGCCAGATTGGAGCAGCCTTTTAAAACCGCTTCTTCTATCCCGGAAACACCGTTTTCAAAGTCAAACAGATAAATTACCCGGGTACCGCCGAAGAAGGACGGGGTTTCCAGGTTATTCAGCAAATCATTCGGATCAATAGTCGAAGCGTCGACTTTCATATAGTTAAACTCCCGATCTTCCGGAGCCAATAGTTTATTAATAGCTAAATTAACTAATTCTTGATGGAATAAACGCTCTTCACCTAGAAACAAATAAGCATTAAGCAATCTATTTTCCGTTATATGTTTTATAAATTCATTCCGGTTCATTGATAATCCCCTCAATTATTTGCTTCTTCTAACATATATTTTCTCCCCGTCAAGCTTAAGATCGATCAAACCTTGCCGGTCGGTCCGGTAAATTGCTGTTCCGCATGACCGAAGCCGGTTTATAGTTTCATCTCCCGGGTGACCATAGCGGTTTCCGGACCCAACCGAAATTATGGCTACTTTCGGTTTTACCTGCATCAAAAACGGTAGTCCGCTGGCATAATTACTGCCATGATGCCCGACTTTCAGCACTGATGATCGTAAAATTTGCGGATACTTCCTTGTTAAGAAAATTTCGCCTTCAAAGCTGAGATCTCCTGTCAACAATAAACTGTTTTTGCCATAGTTCAAAGCTAATACCAAAGAACGGTCATTTTCGGAATCAGCATCAGGATCAAAAAGAACTTTTCCTTTTAAATATCGCCCAAATCGCAATTCTTTACCATCAAGAGGTGATTTCCTGATACTTTTTAATAACTTAATATTATGTAGAAAGAGGTCATAATCCCGGCTATCGGAATAAGGAGGAAGATATAATATCTTAACGGGTATTACCTGTAAAACCTCTGCCAGTCCGCCACTATGGTCCCGGTCCGGATGAGTCAATAGAACAAAGTCCAGCTGTTTAACCCCTCTGGTCCATAGAAACTGTAATACCCGATTTCCTTTACCGACATCTCCGCCATCGATTAAAATATGAAGCTGATCAGGAGTCCTGATATAAACGGCATCACCCTGGCCAACATCAATAAAAGTTACTGCAAGATTTTTATTAAGATTTTTGGTTATTAAACCACTCCAAATAAATAAATTCAGAATAACTAAAATACCGACGAAAACTTTGCCATAATTAATTCGTCGTTTCTGAAAGAGCTGACTGGGGCGGAGATGATCCAAAATTAACACCCCGAACACATAATAAGCAAATATCCAAGGCCAAGGCCAAGGTGGGCACCAGGAAATCGCCCAATCAGGACTGGCAAAAGTATAAACAATCCAGCGGATATAGGTTATATTCCAATCAACAATTATTAATAGGCACTTCCCAAGGAGAGGTAATATTATACCTAGGCTTTCTCCGATCAATCCTCCAGTTACGATTATTTCCACCGGAATAATAATTAACAAATTAACCAACGGACTTATCCAAGAGATTTGTTCAAAATAATAAACAATTACCGGGATAATCATTAATTGGGCGCTAATAGAGACTAATAAACCTTGCCAGATAAGTTTCAAAAACTTGTGGCGAACAGGAAAATGCTCTTCCAGCAAAGGAAATAACCATAGAATTCCGAAAGTGGCCGTAAACGACAGTTGAAATCCCAACTCAAATAATTGATACGGATTGAATAAAAGTAAAACTACCGCCGCCAACGATAGGCGGTTAAGGTGGTTATCACCAACTTTCAAAACTTGTCCGATAATCACGATTAAAAACATAACTCCGGCCCGTAATACCGGAGGTGTCAACCCGGTCATCAGGATGTAAAACCAAATTACCGAGGTTAAAATTATAACCCGCCCTACTTTTTTAACTTTTAATAGATTCAAAATAAAGGACAATCCGATTACTAAAAATCCAATATGCAAACCGGAGACGGATAACAAATGAATGGTCCCGGTTCGCCGCAGATCATTAATCATGGCCGGATTGGTAATTTTAATACCTAATTTGTCACTAAAAATCATCCCATGGAGAACCGCGGCATTTTCCGGACTCAACACTTTATTCCCGGTTCTAATCATCGCACTCCGGAGCCGATCAGCCCAGATATAAGGTAGTGGTAATCCGGGACCTTCTAACAATTCTGCTGTTGAAGTAAGCACAATTGTACCGGTCAAACCCCGTTTTTCTTCAAATTGAGGAAATAACAAATTTTCTTCGGGGATGGTTTTAAATTTGCCGGTAACCCGGATTCTTCGGCCAAACCAGCTTGAAGGTATTTTCTTTGGAGATAAGATTACTATTTTTCCGTTTGGAGAAGTTAAATGAGGTTTCTTAATTTCGAGAGTAAAAATAATACCATACCGGATATTTTCGGAGCGTTTTATTTGAACTCCTTCAACGGTAACTTCTTTCCGGTTAAATTGTTTATTATGCTCCAACATCTGCTGATGTCTATCCCGTGCCAAACCGGTCAATAAACTACCAATGCTCAAAAAACAAGCTAAAAGCAACCAAATAAAGGTCCGCCGATTAAAGACGGCCGAATGAATTAGTAGGATTAACGAACCGAGACATAAAAACATCCAGCAAATAGGAGGAAGCTTAACCGGGATAGCTGCTAAAATACCGATAACTAGAGCTAAAAGCAGCAATACAATATGGTCGATCTTCATTTAACAATAAGATAGGAGCGTAGTTTCTCTAGTTTCCCGGGTCCAATTCCATAAACCTTGTCCAAATCGTCAAAACTTTGAAACCGGCCGTTTTTACTTCGAAATTCAACTATTTTAGAGGCCAAAAAAGCTCCTATTCCCGGTACTTCTTCCAGTTGTTTCTGAGTAGCATTATTCAAATCAAGCGGCCATTGATTCTTGATTTTTTCCGGAGTCTCTTTTTTTGTTAAAGTAGTCTTCGGAGTTTTCCCGGTTGAACGCTTTTTTATCTTCAATTCAATTACTTCCCCTTTCTTGGGGAGATAAACCTGCTCTCCGTCTTCCACATACTCCGCTAGATTTATCCGATTTAAGTCAGCTTCCGGTAAAGCCCCGCCTGCTTTTTCAATTGCTTCAAATTTCCGGGCACCTGGTTTTATAGTAATGACTCCCGGGTTTTTAACTGCGCCACACATATATACATATACTTGATTTTGCGATATATCACCATTGTAGACTCTGGTGTATCCTCGTTGATTGCTTAAAAAGAGTAAAAAGCCGCCTGCTACTAACATAATTAATAATATCATGGCGGCAATCCTCTGTCTGGCGGTCAATAGAAACATTATCCCAACCTCCCCAGAATACTGAATTATTGTTAAATTCGGTATATTTTGTTTATTTCCTCCAATAAAAGTTTAAGTATTTTAGATACCTTAAATATCATTGTAACTTACTATAAAACAAACCCAAGAACTTAACAGTTTCCGGGTTTGTTTTATGGCAATATTCTCTTATACTTAATCTTTTAATAGTAACTTTATAAACATAGCATCAAGGAATTACCTGTTACCTATTCCCTATTTTTATAACCTATTGCCTTCTAAACAAATTCTCCGGGTTCCAGCCGCCGGTGAGGCGGATAAACCAGGAACTAAGCGCCGACAAGCTTCCGGTTAACAATAACAGCCCCATAAAAATCAATAATAATCCCGAAGCCCATTCCAGGTATTTGAGATACGGTTTTATCCTGTTTAAACCATGAGAAACCTTTTCAAAAGCAATTGCTAAAAGTAAAAACGGGACCGCCAAACCGGCCGAATAAATGATCAATAGTAAAAATCCCTGCCATAAATCACCCTGACTGCCGGCTATGGTTAAAATAGAACCTAAAATCGGCCCGATACACGGGGTCCATCCCAGCGAAAAAGCTATGCCGGTAATAAAAGCGCCGGTCACCCCGATCTGACGTTTAATTGTCACCCGTTTTTCTTGATATAACCAGGATATGGGCAGCCATCCGGCTTGATGAAGCCCCAAGATAATTACCAGCAATCCGGCTATTCGGGAGATTATCCCCCTGTTGCCAAGCAAAAATTGACCTAAATATGAACTGGCAAGCCCAAAAATGATAAAAACTATGGTAAATCCTAATATAAAAGCGGTTGTAGCAAATAGAATTTTCCGTTTAGAGATCGAACCGGTTTCCAAATTAGCCAACGTTGAACCGGAGATTACTCCTAAATAACCAGGGGCAATCGGCAGTATGCATGGTGATAGAAATGATAGCAACCCTCCGGCAAAAGCCATCCACAAAGTGATTTCCATTTTTGTTTCTCCCCCCAAATTTTTCGGGTCAAAAAAATTCAGGAGTCAGGAGAATTGATCCTACAATCCGAGCTCAAAACCAAATAAAAGACTAACAAAGCTTTGCTTACACTACTGACTCCTGTCTCCTAAACTACTGTCTTCTGTTTTATAGCAGCGGTTTCACCTTTGCTTCCAAATCGGTTAAGGAAGTCGAACCTTTAATCGTTGCTTGAATTTTACCCTTCCTGTCAATAATAAAAGTAGTTGGGATAGCATATACCTGATAAAGGTTTCCGATTTTTCCCGTCGTATCGGTTAGCACCGGGAAAACCATATCGGACTTCTTAGCAAAATCACTTACTACTTGTGGCTCGTCGCCCAGATTAACCGCTAAAATTTTAACCTTTTTAGTAGCATACTTCTTATTAAACTCTACAAATTCCGGGATCTCTCTTCGGCATGGCGGACACCAAGTCGCCCAGAAATTAACGATTGTTACTTTGTTTTGGCTGATTGTCTTCTTTAACTCCACTTTATTGCCGTTTAAATCGGTTAAAGTAAAACCAGGAGCAAAATAACCATTGTACGGACCTGTTTTATCAGCAGCTTTTCCATTGATAGATAATACTGTAATTAAAATAATTATTCCAATCACTAACAGCCCTAAAATAATACTACTTTTTTTCAACAGAATTCCTCCCCCGGAATTGATAATGAGTAAAACACAATGTAAGTGAACTCATAAATACTTTAAGTAACGAAATTAAGTTAGTAAAAATTCCATTGTTATTAGGTAATAATTTCTAATTAATACCCTACCATGTATAGTATATAACTAATTTTTGTCTTTGTCAACAAAACAAAAACCGGCTTAAAAAACCGGTCCCATAATTTATAGTTTAATTTTCATTGTCAATTGTTAATTGTTAATTGTTAATTGTTAATTCTTAGTTACTTGTCCCACCTTATTCAACCTTAATTTCTCCGCCAACATCAACATTTCACGGGCATGTTGCTTTGTAGTCTCCGTAACCTGAGCGCCACCCAACATTCTGGCCAGTTCTTCCACCCGTTCACTCATAGGCAACTCCCTAACAGAAACTTCAGTCCGGCTTCCGCTTATATGTTTTTCTATATAAAAATGGCGTTTGGCTAAACTGGCAATCTGCGGTAAATGAGTAACAGAGATTACTTGCCGTGATTGGCCGATTAAGAGCATTTTTTCAGCCACTGCCTGGGCTGTCCGGCCGCCGATACCCACATCGATCTCATCAAATACCATAGTCGGTATGGCGTCCAAATCCGCCAGAATAGTTTTTAAAGCCAGCATTATCCGTGATAATTCACCACCGGAAGCAATTTTAACCATCGGTTTTAAACCTTCTCCAGGGTTGGGCGCTACTAAAAATTCAATTTTATCGGCGCCGGTTGCTTGAGTTTCAACCATTTTACTGTTAAATGGGATCCCCTCCGGGTTTTCATTTTGATAAAGATTAATTCTAAATTGGGTGTTGACCATGTTTAAATCATTTAATTGAGTCATTATTGCCTCTTCCAATTTTCGAGCTCCGGTTTGCCTCTGCCGGGATAAATTTTCAGCCAGCTCCCCCAGACGGGTCTTATATTTGGCTATTTCCTCTTCCAGATGAGCCGAACGTTCTTCACGGTTGGAGATACCATCTAATTCTTGTTGAGATTTTTCTGCAAAAAGCAATATCGCCCCAATACTGTTCCCGTATTTTCTCTTCAAATGAGTAATCTCATCCAATCTCGCTTCGATGGCGGCCAGCCTTTCCGGGTCAAACTGAACTTGTTCCTGATAACTCCGGAGTTCTCTGGATACCTCTTCAGCCTGGCATGCAGCTTCCCGTAGAGTTTCCAAAATAGCCTCTAAGCGAGGATCGATTTCGGCGGCTTGTCCCAAAGTTCGCTCGGCTTCACCGAGCAATTCTACCGCCGCCCGGCCATCGGTACTATCATATAAAACATGATAAGATTGGGAGGCTGCTTCATACAACTTTTCAGAAGAAGCCAAAATTTCCCGTTCTTTTTGGAGGTCTTCATCTTCACCAATAACTAATTTAGCCTCGGCAATCTCGTTAATTTGAAATTCCAGCAATTCGATTTTACGGGTTAAATCAGCTTCATTTTGTTGTAAAGTGCGGTATTCATTGTCCAAAGCTTGCCATTCTTTATATACAGAGCTGAATTCTTGACGTAGTTGTAAACAAGCCGGGCCTGAATATTGATCCAATAATTCAATTTGCTTCTCCGGGAATAATAACGATTGGTGTTCATGCTGTCCATGTATATCAATTAAAAATTCACCGATCTTTGCCAACGAAAGCACCGTGACTAATTGGCCGTTAACCCGGCAGCGATTTCTACCGTTATTGCTTATTTCCCTTTGAATAATCAAGGTATTGTCAGCTCCTACCGGTATACCGATTCCTTCAAGATAATCATGGAGCTCCGGACGATTTTCAATCAAAAAAACCGCATCTACGGAGGCGGTCTCAGCTCCAGTGCGAATCAATTCCGAACTAAAACGTCCGCCCATTGCCAGTCCCAGTGAATCAATAATAATTGATTTGCCGGCGCCGGTTTCACCTGTTAAAACATTAAAACTTGGATCAAATTCCAAGCGGATCTCTTCTATTAATGCTAAATTCTTAACTGTAATTTCCTGAAGCACTTTCTAACCTCCCCGGTTAACAATTAAATCAAAGGCTTATTAACTAATATCCGGTTATACAAGATTTTCGTAATTGAAACATTAAGCTTTGCAACAATTCAAATAGGGATCATAGAATAACTTTCAACACTGTTGCCTGTTGCCTATGGTCTTAGTAGACTCTCAATTGATGCAACCGATCAAGAATTTCTTCCACTTGTTCTTTACTCCGAATTACCGCTAAAATAGTATTGTCGCCGGCTACGGTCCCTACCACTTCCGGCCATTCCAGGTCATCGAAAGCGGCCGCCACCCCCTGGGCTGTACCACTCATTGTTTTAATTACAATAATATTTTCGGCGGAGTCAATTGATACTACCGCATCTTCCAACATTCGTTGCGCCCGGCGCATCATATCCCCGGCAGTCCGATCTTGCGGCAAGGAATACCGGTAATAGCCCTCAACTGTTGGAATCTTAACTAAACCAAGCTCTTTAATATCTCGTGACAAGGTGGCCTGAGTTACCAAAACACCTCTGTTCTTTAAATTTTCACCTAATTCTTCTTGAGTACTTATAACTTGCTCTTTAATAATGGAAATTATCATAGCCTGGCGGTTAGTTTTCATAATTCCTCCGCTGTTAAAGAAACTTATTATAACAACTTTATGATTATATTAGATCCATACCATATATATAATTTATTTGAATTAAATCGTACAATTCTACTCAATAAAATAACTAATAACCAATGAACTAATGAACCAATAATTAATCAAATCCGTCCTTCTTTCAAACGGGATTTTAATACTTCAAAAAGCCCTTGGTCATTAAAGCGGAGTAATTTTGTAATATATTGAGCCCGACTGATACAAATCTCTTCTCCGGGTTTTAAAACTATTTCAGTCTGACCGTCTGCAGTTAACGATACATCGGTATTATTAGAATGAACTATAATTCTAATTCGAGCTTCCTTGTTAAGAATTATGGGCCGGGCATATAAAGAATGAGCACATATTGGAGTTACCACAATCGCCTCTAACCTTGGATCGAGAATCGGACCGCCGGCTGATAAAGAATAGGCTGTAGATCCGGTGGAAGTTGCTGTAATCAAACCATCAGCAGGATATGTAGTGAAATATTCTTCATCGATCCAAGTTTCCAACCGGATCATTCTGGCCATCGAGTTTGCGGTTACTACCAAGTCATTTAAAGCTATATATCCTGAACCATTAATCTCAGCACTAAGCATTGTTCTCTCTTCGAATTGATATTGGCCGGTCCGGATCGCTTTTAAAGCTGCTTCAATTTTATGACTTTCAATCCGGGTTAAAAAACCCAATTGGCCAAGATTGATTCCTAATATAGGTATCTGCCGCGGATATATTCTCCTGGCGGCATTTAACATCGAGCCATCACCGCCCAAGACTAGAACTAATTCAATTCCATCCCAAAGGAGTTCATCTGATACGCCAAACGATGGCAGGTTTAATTGAGCAGCGATATTGTTTTCCAATACGATTTCAAATTCATGGCGCTGTAATGTTTCAACTAATCCTATAGCCAGTTTCATAGCCGGTTGTTTAACCGGATTGGGCAATACCAAAATTCTATTCAATATACTCTCCATTCAATTTTTTGGCGATTAGAGATTTATTCCTTCATCAAGTATATATTTATTCCTTGCAAATTATAATTTTCCTCCTTAAACAATAACACATAGATAATTTAAAGCCACAGAGACACTAAAACACAGAGAAAAATAATTCTCTGAGTCTCCATGCCTCTGTGGCTAAAATATTTTTCCAATTTATCTAGTTGATATGACTTTACTGCAAGCCATTTTTGTGGCGCGAAAGTAGAATTAGAAATTAAATCCCACACCCAAATACAATACGGTTTCTTCCTTCTCTATGTTACTAGCCTCAAAGATATAAGTATGTTTCTTAGCTGCCAAGTCCATCTTTAATCGTAATCCTTCATAATCCGGATTACCAAAAGCTTTAACCGTCAACCCTAATTTTCCAAACTCCAATCTGGCGCCGGCATTCCAAACTCCCCGATCAGTTATATACTCTTCCGTATCAATCAAATATGCTCCCGGATAATAAGCGCCAAATAAAGAAAAGTATTTTGAGACCTGTACCTGATCGCCGATCCCCAGCATCACTGCATTTTGACCATCCGGGCCAATACCTTGACCTCCGGTTAAATCAAGATATGTTCCCCCTTCCGGTTCTAGTTCCCAGGAGAACCCCAAAGAGTTTAGGTCGCTGTTTCTATAATCCAGCTTCATTGTTACTTGTTCGCCAAAGGGAACATTTAGTTCCAGCCAAGCATTGTTACTATATTCCTTATTGTCTACCAAGCCGAATATTATTGATGATTTTGGTTTAATGCCAACCGGTTGAGAATCAGAAAGCCGGTCAATCCCACCCAATGAAGCAATCGGGATAATCCCGGAATTTTTTGCTAAAGTAGTTTGAATATTTATCGGAGTTGCCGTCATTAAAACAGCAAAATCTCGGTGTTCCAGAATAGTTCTTTTACCCCAAAGGCTTCGCGAAGGTCTCTGTCTGGTCTGACGAATAACCGCTACTATTTCATGAGCCCCAGGGGAGGTGCGTACCGTAGTAGATACTCGGCTTATGGTATTTTCTTCTTTTCCAATATATACTTCAGAAAGTACTTTACCGGTAGGTTCATCAACTTTTAAGGCGGTAATCCTAATAGTAAAATCTCGGTCATAATTATGATCAGTATCGGATATTATATGAATATTGCTCTTCATCTCCACGGTTCTTCCGGGTAAAGTCATCAACCAAGGTTGTTTGGCCATACTAAATGAAGATTGGCCAATTTTATTCCGTAAAGTCAGCAAAATTTTGCTTTCCGTTGATAACTCGTCGGGAGTTACGATAATATCCCCCTTATCGGATCTGCCGTCATCATAGCTAATTATGAACAAGGAATCTAAATCCCTTGAACTTCCCAAATCGACAATTTGTAGATTATAGACTATTGTAAGTTGATTAGCCGAAGCTGATAACTCCCAAAGTTTGGATAAAATTTTATTTAAAATGGAAGTTGGGGCTTTAACAAAAGCAACCCCCAAATCTCGGTCATAAGTAAAGTATTGTTGGTAATCATCCAATTTTGCCTGAACATCAGGATTAAGAAAACCAACCGGCACTAAACAAGAATCCGTTTCCGCAAAAATTGTATATGGTGTTTTTCCATCGCTTACTAAATAATAGTTTTCGATCTTATTAAAACTATAACCAAGAGGTTCGGTAATAACTTGCAAAACTTCTTCTATTGAACTATCGCCATGAATTGTCGCATTTACTACCCCCGGTAATGAAGGATCGGCTATTATGGTTACTCCGAACCTAATACTAATCGTTCGAAGCGCTTCTTGAACAGGTGTGTCGATAAACGTACAATCCGATAAATCAGCGGCATTAACAGCTACTATTGATATTAAAACAAGTAGTAACAAACATATTAACCATCGGCTAAAATAATTTTTTTGTTTCATTTGACCTCATCCTACTTTAATCACTTAACTATCTCTGCCGAAATGAAAATAAGTAATTCACTATCCACTTTCTGATCGGATTTTTGGCGGAAAAGTAAGCGGAGAATAGGAATATCCCCCAGGATTGGGGTCTTTGAAACATTTTTTCTCGTTTGGTTCTCGGTTATACCGGCAATCATCACTGTCTGCCCTGGTAAAAAACGAACCACCGAGCTAAATTCGTTGGAGCGAACTAATATCTGATCAGTTCTTTCTTCATTGTCAAAGGTACTGACATTTTGAGTTAAGGTTAACTCAATTTGGTCATTTAACAACTTGGGAGAAACTTTTAAGGTAGTACCGGCTTCAACGTTTTGAGTAGTTGATGATGTTCCGGTGGTACCTTGGGTTTCTAAAATCAAGGTTCGTTTATCACCTACAAACAAATCCCCGGTTTTTCCCTCAGTCACAACTATAATCGGATCAGCATGAATAGTCGCTTTTTTCTCATTTACCATCGCCTTAATACTGCCGAAAATATAACCATAATCGCCTTTGCCGTTTATGGTTATTGCTCCATTAGTAACATCTAAGGTAGTAGACTTTGCATAGTCACCTACAATATCTCCCATTCTTAATAAATCAATTCCCCACTCTTTGAGAACATCACTACGAATCTCGGTAACTAAAGCCTTAATACGGATTTGTTTTCTTTCGCCGTCCATCTTTTTAAAATCATCTATAATTTGAGCAACGATTTCCGGAGAAGCCACAATATTGGCTGAATCTTTGATGGTATCAAACTTAACATACGGTTCATAAAAGGTTGGCAGTAATGCTTTGGCTGATTCGGCGCTAATGTTTTGAAAATAATAAACCTTACTTTCACATAATCCCGCAAAAACCGGATTGCGCGGGTCGGCCAAACCAACCAGATAAAAATCGTCAATTCTCCGAAAACTATAACCACCATTGATTAACATCATTCGTAAGGCTTTTTCCAAAGGAACTTCTTTTATTTCCAAGGTCACTAAACCTTTGACCGCTTCATCAACCGCAATATTGACTCCGGTCTGAATAGCCACTTCTTTTAAAGCCTCTTTAATATCGGAATCAAAAAATGTAGCGGTAACTAAAGGTTGGCTCTCTTCATCCGTATTCTCGGTTGCCAAACTCATACCAGGCATTAAAACACAAACTCCGCAAAACAATACTAATAAAAGAATACTTATTAACTTTATTTTTGGAATTCCCATAGTAAACCTCCTTGATATTCAAAACCAAAATTTACTTTACTTTTAAATTAAATTTGGAGCTTCCCAAATCAATATTACCTTCAGTTGCTTGAAGTTCAGCTACATAATCGCCGGGTTTGATATTATTTAAATTACCGTTAACAGTGGTCATTCGATTTGGTAGAACTGAAATATCCTCTTCCCCTTCACCTAAAAAAATCTTGGTAACTAGTTTTCCCTCATTATCTCTTAATATTAAAGAAATTCTCGGAGAAACGACTACATCACCTATATTTTTAAATACTGCAGCTACTACATATTCATCTTTATTACTCTCACCAGTGAGGTCCGTGAATTCCACCGCCCGTTTTTTATCTCCAATTACAGTCGCAGACAAGTCAACCATGACTTCATCCAATAAAATAGGTTTTTCTTCATTTGAATATACTTTAATCCTTAAGTTACCATAATTTCCTTGAACAGGAGCTTCTTTAGGGAGTTTTACACTAATGATTCGCACCGCCATCTGATTGGCTCCGACTGTAAACTGTTTTCCACCTTTTAAGTCAATCACTGTATTGGAAAATATTGAGTATGGATAATTAGGTTCAATTTCTAATCCTTCTACTACTACGATTACTGGTTGATTCAATCGATTTTCGATTTTTACCGCTTTCATCGACATTGTACCCGGGCGTCCTTCCAGCGCAATTGACGCCGGACTAATTTTTAATTTTTTTACGGATTCAGCCGGGAATTTATAATCGCCTTCCTTAATATCAATCATCTTACTTTGTAAAACCTGCCCATTATTGGCAAAACGGTAGAATAATCTCAGTTCATATTGGCCTGGTGATAAAAATTCAGTTACTTTTCCGGTGTAAAGTAATTCTCCTTCCGGATATAGAATAGGATCTCCGTAATTATTTTTCTCCCAATAACTCCCCGGTAGTAAATCAATTTTTTGAATTAACTTTCTTTGATTGTTGCGGATTGTGGCATATGCAAAGGTAATATAATTTAAAGCCGAAGTATTCTTAACCTTAGCTTGGATTTCAGGCATACCATTATTGTCTTTGATAATATCGAAGCTGGTAACATCAGCCGTTGCTCTGAGACCCGGCCGATCAGCTTTTACATTTAATTCCACTCCGTAACGGACCATGACATTAATACCTTGAATCATAACCCTCTCTGATTCCGGAACCACCATCAACATCATGTTATAATCACCTTTAGCATCTAATGGAAGCTTTACTTTCCCGGTTATTTCTCCAGGTGTCCCTGGAAAAACTTTTAATAAATTCGGAAAACTAAACCAACCGGCGACGGAATAATTACTTGGATCTACCGGTTGATAATTCCTGGTACCATCTAATAGTTGAGTTACCCGGCATAGTGATAGTTTAACAAGTCCCGGTTTATCAGAAGGATTTATCGTTACTTTATAGTTTAAAGTATCACCTGGTTTTCCTATTAAATTCAATGAAAGAGGTTTTACTCCGATAGCTAATAAGCTGGAAGAAGAAACTACAATAATAAGTATAAATAAAAGAATGATTGTATATATTTTTCGCATTGTTTTAACCCCTTTTCATAGAAACTTTACTAAACTAACATATTTTATTGGTCATTTTGTACCTGATTTTAAATAAGCGGGCCCCGTGGAGCCCGCTTATTTTTACTTCTACGAATTATAGTTGACCGGCAGTATGAGGACCTAATACTCCTTGGCCGGAAACATTGGTGATGGTTATGGTAACGTTACCTTCATACCAACCGGCATGAGTGGCTTCGATAACTCCCTGCCCAACCGGAGGAGCTTTCGGAGTAGCTTTATAGAACACGGTGAAGTTTCTGGTGGTATCATCCATAATAAAGCTGGGAGTACCAAAATAACGACGGCCATCAAAACCAAAAGCGGAATCTAAATAGAACCAT
Source organism: Bacillota bacterium (assembly GCA_023435225.1). GTDB lineage: Bacteria > Bacillota > UBA4882 > UBA8346 > UBA8346 > UBA8346. Next base: position 54,381 of record JAEYRX010000088.1, on the reverse strand, counting down.
TTCATTGTATGACCGTTATCAGTGTAATGCTTTTCGGTAGATTTGAAACCGTCACCGGCTACTTGTACGCAAATCCGGGTATTAGCTTCAACTTTGACTCCGATGGAACCATAACCAGGGGTTCCGTCGCCTTGAAGGTACGCAGCGTTTACATCGCCCCAGGTAATTTTGGCAAACGGTTCGACATAAGCAAAAATCTTATGAGAGTCGCTGAAATTAGGATGAGCAGCCTTATAATCAGGAGCGGTAGCAAAAGATGCAGAAGCTCCTATGGCCATGATTAAACATACAGCCAGCATTAAAACCATGAATTTTTTCATTGTTATTTCCCCCTTAAATTTTTTATACGGATAAACCGGTAAATCTTACACTCTTTGGTCGCCTTATTCTCAATTTAGCCCCAGCCCGAAAAAGATAGATAATACACTATCCCGGTGGATCCACCGCGATATTCAAATGAATCGCCTCTGCTTAGTGCTCTTAAGTTCTTCAATTTGAAGGCTTAAGCAGTGAGAAAACAGTCGACCTCACACCCCTCCTTTCGTAAACCATTTATTCCCGTTATTTTTCTGCTCTTTTATCAACTTATTAGAACTTATATCCTGCATGAGCAGGCGGGAATTTTTAAAATATTTAAATATCAAAACCAAGGCATAAGCGAGTAAAAATTATTAATATAAAAGAACAATTCAGCAATAGATATACTATGCAACATATGGATTCTTTATGCATAAAGAATCCATTGAATATAATTTTTGGAAATAATTTTCTTATGCAACTATATGTGAAACGTTTCAAATTATGACTAAAAGATATAAGATCAGAGATTTAATTGAGAGATAATACTTCATTCATATTTCTTTATTGCAAATTAGCGACACTACTAAACTTAATACAACCTATAATTTATATTCACAACTCCCACCTCATATTCTAATAATTCTTGTTACTATAATGTTACATTATGGAAGCAGTTCCAGTAAGTTACCTGTTAAACTCTGGAATACAATAAAAAACCCTTTCGAACGAAAGGGGATGAGCATTATAATTTGAGTATTAGTGATAAAGAAATATGTTCAAGTTGATGTAACTTTTCGTATTTTAACATTAAGTAGATATTGTGATGCGGCAAAATGTTTAGTGAAGAACTCCTTTATTTGGGCTATTACAAAACTACTTCCTTCGGAACCGGTAGCCGATAAAAAAAGGGCCCAATGATACTCGTCAAGTTTACAGACAATATCCGACCTTCTTAGTTTCTGACAAATCTTAGCTTCAAAATATTCCAATCCCTCTTCTGACTTATTAGTGACATTTTTAAAACTGCTCGTTTTAGTAACTTCCAATACGACTAAACTAGACTCGCCACCGTTTCTGGCCAACCGGCGTCGTTCCAAAAGTAAAAAACTCCAGAAGAAATCCGGTTCACAGATAAAAGGGCCGGAATCACTGCTAATGTATTTCTCCCATTCGCCCTCTAAAATCAATTTATTAGGGTCCTCACTACCGGTTTCCCGCATTTGTTTGTATAAACGTTTCCACTCGGCTGAAGGTTTAACCCCTAGCTCCTTATAAAGAAGCGTTGAATAATAAGTATAATGTTCAGCGGCTGTTTTTAATTCTCCCATCCCCAACAGAGCTCTCATTAATAAAATATGTAGGTTTTCGGCATAAGGATCGATTTTAACAGCGGTTTTTAAAATGTGATATGCCTTTGAAAACTCATGACCGTCAATTAGCCATGAGGCCAGCTCAGAGGCTGAATCGATATATAACCTCCGATAATGCTCCCGAGGGATTACAGCCCATTCAAGATCCAAATCTTCAGCCAAAAAATCCCCTTGATAGAGTTCCAATGCTTGGAGGTATAGTTCAATAGCTGTTTTCCGGTTATTAGGACCTAAACGATGAGCTAAGTTAGTTAAATTCTCGAACTCTTCAATATCCAGCCAATATGATGTGTGAAGGTTAAACGCACAACTGTCCTTACAATAAATTAAATATGACGATTTTCGATAGCTGGTTCGTTTAGGTTCCAGTAGAGATTTTAAGCGAGAGATGGTAGTCCGTAAAATGGCTGTATCACTGGGATCTTGATAATCCGGCCATAATAAATCAATTATTCTTTGAGTTGGGATAACGCTACCCTTGTGAGTGATCAGATATTTAAATAACAACCACATTTTATGCTTACTTACTATGCCGATAGGATTGTCTTCTCCAGGACGGATAACATGAAATACTCCCAGACAAAATATCTGCAGAACGGAACGCTTGTCTACCACTGTTTTTAAAATTTGCTGCTCAATCATTCTGTACCCTCCCAAATTTGGAATCGAGAATTTCATGACTGTAAACTTAACTACAATATATGGTTATATGAATAATCATTATTGCCAATATATTGCATTCAAATATCAATTTTTTGTTATAAAATTCTCTAAATTTGAATCTATCTAAACTTACCATACTTTGGAGAAACCACATGTCGTTTCATAATAGATATCTATCCTTTTATTCCGACCCTAACAATTATCTTCCGTAAAAAACCGGAGAACACCAGTTAAAATTTTAGCGAAAATTAACAAAAATATTGCAGGGTTTCCTGGAACTCCTGTAATTTCTTGAAGGTTAACTGTTAATAATGATTAATAGTTTTATATCAATAAATGGAGGAAAAGTAATGAACAGAAAATTATTATTACTGGTAATTTTAGCAAGCTTTATTATTTCATTCCCGGTTTTCGCCGAAATAAAAATAAATAAAATCCATCCTGATGAACCGGTGCAAACCACTTTAGATAAACGTTTTTCGCTGCAGAATTCATTGATTTGTCTTAAAAATATTGAAGGCGCTTTATCCAGTTTTAAAAAACTTACTGAAAAATCCCGGCTAAAATTAGGAAAAACCGAGACCGCCAAAGTAGGTAATACCGACTGGGAAATTCAGAACCTGGGGTTTTCAAATTGGCAAGGCGCAATTGAGGGTTGTATTAGAAAACAGGATTATGAGATCAAACAATTACAATATGAGTTAGCTGAAGAGAAGTATCGGGATGGGCTTATAAGTAAAGAGGAACTCAAAAAAAGTAATCAAGCCCTGAAAAAAGCGGAGCAAGAATTTACAAAGTTTTGGAATTCAACTAAAATTGCCGATTAATCGGCAATTTTAGGGAAGCGCTGATTAATTGAATAAGTGACGATTTTGTGCTTCGCAAAATGCCTAATACCGCATATCTGTTTGCACAAAATCGGATTAATCAGCGCTTCCTTAGTTATCACTCAAAGTTGTACATTTAGTTAAAGTTTAGTAATAATCATATTTCCTGATTCATAGCGTTTTAGTCCCGCTTTAAACAGAAAATAGCCTCCTATCAAATATAGGATATCGATGATTAATAGAAATCCCAACCAATTCCAGGAAAAACTCTTCATTATTTTTAAGGGAAAAAAGACTATAAAACCCGCCGGAATAAGACTATAAATGACCCAACGGATTGCGCCCCGATAAATACCTTCCGGGTATAATGTAAAGGTGATTAGAAATTCAAATACCAACCGGCCGACTGATGAAGCATTGCCGACAAAGAAGGTTAAGGTTTCGGCGCTAAATATAATACTTCCCATAAGTAAACCGCCAAATACTGTAAACAGAGAAAATAAAGCAAATCGTCCCGGGTCAAAACCATAAGCCAATAAATATAAGATTACTCCATAAGCCAAATCTCCCCACGCTGATACAGTAGTTTTTGAGCAGAGCACATGCAAATAAACATCTTTGGGCTGTAAAAGATACACATCCAGTTCTCCTTGGAGAATCAATCGCGATAACTGACCGATATTACCGAAAAAAATGTGGACGAATCCAAAAGCAGCCGAAGCTAAAGCCCATATAAACAGGATATCATGAAAATCATACCCGCCAATCCGGTCGACTCTGTTGAAAAGAATCGCCCAGAAAATTAAAAAAGCGGCATTATTTAAAGCCATCCCAAATACCTGTAACAAAAAGCTCCCCCGGTATTCCATAGCTGCTGCCAGATTAAAACGAAAATAAGAAAGTATCAATTGCAAGTGCTTTTTTAAAGATAGTAATTTAGCCCCCGTTGACATTGAGAAGTTTCACTCCCTTCCGGTAAATAGCAAATGCGGCAAATCCGAATATCATAATCATCAAAAATTGAATTCCGATAATCCGGTAAAAAACACTCAAGCTAAAATCAACCGCTAATTTAGCCGGGCCATAGGTTATATATGAAAACGGAAGCAGTAACGATATTTTCTGTAACCATCCGGGAAAAAACTCAATAGGTAAAAACAAGCCCAACATAAATAAAAGTTTTTGATAAATCCAGAAAAAGGCGATATTCTCTTCCAGCCAAAAAGCAGTCAACCCCAAGCAAGTCATAATTAGAAAATTCAATAAAACACCGTTTAAAACAGCCAAAATTGTTAATGGTAGTGAAAAAAATTGTAAATCAGTTAAAGGTCCAACCAGAGTCAAACCTAAAATTACTCCAACCAACGAATTAATCACTAATTTGAAAATGATCGTCCCGGCTCCATTGGCTAATAAATACCCGATATAATGATAAGGTTTATTCAAAGCATAAGCGATATTGCCACCCTTAATCTCCGAATTTAAATCCTGAAACACGGTACTACCGGAAAAGGAGACCATTTCCGCAATTATGCCGTACCAAATCATTTGATTTAAGTTGTATCCGGCAATAGGTGTTCCATCGCTAAAAACCGTCCTCCAAAGTTGAATAAAGATAAAAATGATGAAAGTATAAAAGAATACATCAAACAAGACATTGGCGGAATAAGCCAGATTATTCTGGAGACTGGTAACGGAAATCAGCCAATACTTACGAAAATTTAAATGAGGTGATAATTTTTGATTATTTTCCAAGCGGATCATGAACTGACCCCCTTTTTAGCACCGGTATAAATAGCAGCAATAATCTCTTCCAGCGGCCGGTCAGAGATAGTAATATCCGCAACATCTCCCAAGCTGAACAATTGGCTGACCACTTGTTGCAAAGATTGTTTTTTAGTATCAATTTGCAGCTTGGCAGCATATGTTAGGGATGAAAGCGTCGTCGCCACTTCTTTCTCTTTCAGTTTGATAATCCCCGGCAATTCCAGGTTGACCGGTTCGTTAAACTTAACATCAATTATTTTCTTATTTAAATAACTATATTTTAAATTTTTGACACTCTCATTCAAAACTATAGTCCCATGATTGATGATAATAGCCCGTTGACATAGTTGTTCTATATCGCCGGCATCATGACTGGTTAAAAAAATAGTAGTCCGCTCTTCCCGGTTGAGAGTGATTATTAAATCCCGTATTTTTTGTTTGGCGACTACATCCAGGCCAATCGTTGGTTCATCCAGAAAAATCACTTCCGGTTTATGTAACAATGAGGCGGCAATTTCACAACGGACCCGTTGCCCCAGTGATAATTTCCGAACCGGGATCTCCATTAATTCATCAAGTTCAAACAGGTCGACCAGAAATTGAAGTCTGCTCCGGAACTCTTTACCGGGAATTTCGTATATACCGCCTAAAAGTTGAAAACTATCAGCCGGCGGTAGATGAAACCAGAGTTGCGATTTCTGACCGAAAACACTACCGATTCGAAAAGAAAGCATCTGCCGGTCATTAGTAGGATTGAAACCAAGAACATCTATATTACCTGCAGTTTGGTTAAGGATCCCGGTCAACATCTTGATGGTGGTTGACTTGCCGGCGCCGTTCGGTCCTATAAAAGCCAGTATCTCACCGCGTTCAACCGTGAAGGAAATATTATCAACCGCCATAATCTCACGATATTCCGTCTTCACCAATGACTTAAAACTCCCGGAAAGTCCGGTTTTTTTTACTTTAGTACGGAATTTTTTGGCTAAATTTTTTACTGTAATAACCGGCATTTTATGGTCCCCTCCTCTATGCCAAAAACAAAGTTTTTAATTGATAGGATTAACTGAGAACCAGACTCTTTGTCCCTGCTCGAGTCGTTTGCTATCGCAAGCCGACGCTTTGATAACCACCATCCTCCGTAGTGATTATCAGGATGGTTTAAGGTGCGGTGTCCATGGATGAACGTCAACCGCAAGGGGTCGCAATTAGACCTACGTACATTATTCTCTCATGTTCATTATAGCTGATTTGATTGGATAGAAATTAAAACAAAAAACCCGAAAGAAAGAGTCGCTTGAGACTCCTTCCTCGGGTTTTTATCCCAAGGGTGTAACGGTAAACCGTTCTGCATCGCTCGGTCCGAACCCTGATCTCGTCGTTGCTATTCATTAATTAGATTGATATTGCAGTTGTCAATTAAAAATAGCCTTCGAAATTTAGGTTAAGTTAAAAGGTGGAACCCTAGATGCACTCCCAATGTATACAATGTACATATTTTTCATTATATTACCAAATTGATTGCTGGGTGTCAAGAATTAAAGTATGAAAATATTATTTTTTCCTCTCCCGTCTTCCCGGGAAATGTGATATCTTATTTTATGGATGTGATCATAGCTTGACACGAACGTTAGTTCGATATAATATTATTAATGAATTCAGCTCTTACCTTTCAGATTCTATATTCGATCTTATATATTTCCATTAATATTCATAAAAGGAGTTCCTCCATGACTGCAAAAAAAGGCAAGGCAGTATACGATAACAATAGCATCTCTTCCCTTAAAGGAGCCGATCGGGTCCGGTTACGGCCGGGGGTGATTTTTGGGTCGGATGGGATCGATGGTTGTCAGCACTCTTTCTTTGAAATCCTCTCCAACTCTATTGATGAAGCCCGGGAAGGTTTCGGGAATGTCATCGAGGTAATTCGCCACTATGACTTCTCCATAACCGTAATCGACCACGGGCGTGGGATTCCTTTGGATTTTAACTCCAAGGAAAACCGTTATAATTGGGAACTGGTTTTCTGTGAATTATACGCCGGTGGAAAATATCAAAATAACAGCGGTGAGCATTACGAGTTTTCCTTAGGTCTCAACGGCTTGGGAAGTTGCGCTACCCAATACAGCTCAGAGTATATGGATGTTACCGTTTATCGTGACGGATCCAAATTTGAGTTGCATTTTGAAAAGGGCGAGAATATCGGTGGCCTTAAAAAAGAAAAGTGTAAATACGAACATACTGGGACTATTATTCGTTGGAAACCGGATTTGAAAGTATTTACCGATATCGCTATTCCACTGGAATATTATCAGACAACCCTTAAAAAACAAGCGGTAGTTAATGCCGGTTTGACCTTTAAACTTCTGGACGAACTTTCCGGCGAGACATATGAATATTACTACCATAACGGGATTGTCGATTATATTAAGGAAATAAATCAGGAAAAAGGTTTTACCGAAGTCCAGTTATATGAGACCCAAACTAAAGGCAGAGACCGGGAAGATAAACCGGAATACCGGGTAAAAATGCAAATCGCCTTTTGTTTTAATAATGAAATAAATCTGCTTGAATACTATCACAACTCCAGTTTTCTAGAGCACGGCGGCGCCCCCGATAAAGCCATCAAAGCCGCTTTTGTATATGAAATCGATAAGTGCCTGAAATCCCGGAATAAATATACCAAAGATGAAGCCAAGATCACTTTTGCCGATATTCAGGACAGTTTAATCCTGGTTACCAACTCCTTCTCTACCATAACCAGTTATGAAAATCAGACCAAAAAATCAATCACCAACAAATTTATACAGGAAGCCATGGTCGAGTTCCTCCGGCACCAGTTGGAGGTCTATTTTATCGAGAACAAAACCGAGAGTGAAAAGATCCTGGAGCAAGTTTTGGTCAATAAACGCAGCCGGGAGACGGCCGAGAAAACCCGGATCAATATTAAAAAGAAACTCAGCGGTAATGTTGATATCTCCAACCGGGTTAAAAAGTTCGTTGATTGCCGGACTAAGGATATCAATAAACGGGAGCTTTATATAGTGGAGGGAGATTCGGCCCTCGGTTCCTGTAAAATGGGACGCGATGCCGAATTTCAGGCAATTATGCCGGTCCGTGGTAAAATCTTAAATTGTCTAAAGGCTGAATATGATAGTATTTTTAAGAATGAAATCATTGTCGACCTGTTGAAAGTACTTGGGTGCGGTGTAGAGATTAAATCAAAGCACAATAAAGAGTTGCATACTTTTGATTTGGAAAACCTCCGGTGGGATAAGATTATTATCTGTACCGACGCCGATGTGGACGGTTTCCAAATCAGGACTTTAATCCTGGCAATGTTATACCGGTTGACCCCAACTTTGATTCAGGCCAATAAAGTTTTTATCGCCGAATCCCCGTTGTTTGAGATTAACACCAAGGATAAAACTTACTTTGCTTACACTGAAAAGGAAAAACAGCAATTCCTCTCCAAGTTGACCGGAAAATACACGATCCAACGTTCCAAAGGTTTAGGGGAAAACGAACCGGAGATGATGTGGGAAACCACCATGAACCCGGCTTCCCGGCGATTGATTCAGGTATTGCCCGATGATCTGGCGGAGACTGAACGGTATTTTGATCTGTTGTTAGGCGATAATTTGCAGGGACGGAAGGAATTTATTGAGTTAAACGGTTATAAATACCTGGATATGTTGGATGTGAGCTAAAACAAAATCACGTAAATTCTCTATAAACCACAGAGGACACGGAGGGCACAGAAATTTTGGATATTAACAATCCTCTGTGTTCTCTGTGGTTAAAAATTACAGGTCTTTATAGGGCCACAAACAAGGAGTATAACCTCAATGTCCCAAGCGAATTTGATTGAACAAAAGATTATTAGCACTCTGGAAGAAAACTATATGCCCTATGCGATGAGTGTTATTGTTTCCAGAGCCATCCCCGAAATTGACGGGTTTAAACCTTCCCATCGGAAGTTGCTTTATACTATGTACAAAATGGGGTTGTTGACCGGCGGACGGACTAAGTCTGCCAATATCATCGGTCAAACCATGAAACTTAATCCCCATGGCGATATGGCCATTTATGAAACGATGGTCCGGTTGACCAGAGGTTACGATGCTTTGCTTTTGCCGTTTATTGATTCCAAAGGGAACTTCGGTAAACAATATTCCCGGGATATGCGTTTTGCCGCTCCCCGTTATACCGAAGCGAAACTGGATAAAATCGCCGACGAGATCTTTAAAGATTTGGAGAAAGATACGGTTGATTTTGTCGATAATTATGACGGCACCTTAAAAGAACCGACTCTGCTCCCAACTACCTATCCAAACATTTTAGTCAACGCCAATCAAGGAATCGCCGTTGGGATGGCCAGCAATATTTGTAGTTTTAACCTGCAGGAAGTTTGTGAGACAACTATCCAATACCTGCAAAATCCGGAGATAGATTTACTCCAATACTTGAAAGCTCCCGATCTGGCTTCCGGCGGACAGCTAATCTATAATGAGCGCGGTCTCAGGGAGATTTATGAAAACGGCCGAGGCGGTTTCAAATTACGGGCTAAATACCGGTTTGACCAAACCAATAACTGTCTGGAGATTTATCAGATTCCATATACCACAACTGCCGAAGCGATTATCGACTCCATCGTCGAACTGGTGAAGAGCGGTAAAATCAAAGAAATTAATGATCTTCGAGACGAGACCGATTTAAACGGTTTAAAAATTACTTTGGACCTTAGAAAAAACTCCGATCCCGATGCGTTAATGAACAAATTATTCAAATTAACCTCTTTGGAGGATTCCTTCAACTGTAACTTTAATATTTTAATCAACGGACGCCCCCGGGTCATGGGAGTCCGGGAAATCATCCACGAATGGACCGCTTTTCGGATTAATTGCATCAAACGGCAAACTTTATTTGATATTAATAAAAAATCGGAAAAACTTCATTTATTACGCGGCTTAGAAAAGATCCTGCTTGATATCGACCGGGCTATTAGGATTATCCGCCAGACCGAACAAGAGACCGAGGTTATTCCCAACCTAATGCAGGGCTTCGCCATCGACCAAGCCCAGGCGGAATACATTGCCGAAATTAAACTCCGTAATCTTAATAAAGAGTATATCCTTAACCGGACTTCGGAGATCGCCGGCCTGGAAAAAGAATTAGCTGACTTAAAAAAATTATATAGTGATGAGACCGGGATTAAAAATTTAATTATTCAGCAGTTGCGGGAGGTTATTAAGAAATTCGGCCGGCCCCGCCGAACCGAATTAATTGGTGAAGAGCATATCGAAGAGGTTACTGTTGAACATTTCATTGAGGATTATAACTTAAAACTCTTCCTCACTGAACATAATTATCTGAAAAAAGTTCCCTTGGTCTCCCTCCGGGCCAATCCGGAACAGAAACTAAAAGAAGACGACCGGATCATTCAGGAGATTGAGACCCATAACAAAGCGGATTTATTACTTTTCTCCAATAAACATATTGTTTATAAACTAAGAATTTATGATATCAATGACGCCAAAGCCAGCAGCCTGGGTGAATACCTAACCAACCTGCTGGAACTGGAAGCGGATGAAAAGATAATTTACCTAGTGGCTACCGATGATTACCGCGGGCGCCTGTTATTCGCCTTTGAGAATGGTAAAGCTGCCAAGATTGATTTGGCAAGTTACGCTACTAAAACCAACCGGCGCAAACTGGCCAATGCTTATTCGGATTTGGCCCCGTTGGTGGCAATGATGTACTTAGAAACGGATTTAGACTTAGTAGCTTACAGTAATATCAATAAAGTATTGATCTTTAACACTTCAGCCATCAACCTGAAAACCACCCGTGACTCCCAGGGTGTCCAAGTATTGGCTTCGAAAAAAGGAAGCAAAATGGTAGATTTAAAACCCCTCACAGAGGTTAACCTGACCGATCCGGAATATTACCGAACTAAAAATATCCCGGCCATCGGGTGTTATCTAAAAGATGAAGACCGCCAGGACAAGCAGGGTGAGTTGGGGTTGGAAGTTTAGGAAAGATTAAGGATAAAAGATAAAAAATAAAAAAAAAGATAAAAGAACGGTGACACGGATTGACACGGATTTTTTGGGATTTACACAGATTGTTTATTTGTTCCTAATCCGTGTTAATCATTTTTTTAATCCTACGTTAATCCGTGTCCAAGTAACTTTGTTTTATTTCTTCTTATTTTTCAAAAATCCCTTTATCTTCGCAGCGACTGCTTCAGGGGTGAATCCGAATTCTTTGGCCAAATCTTCAGCTTTACCACTGGCTCCGAAATGTTCCAGGCTGATAACCAGGCCGGCAGTTCCGGTTAGTTGATACCAACCAACTCCAATCCCGGCTTCCACAGCGATTCTGGGAGATTGGTTGCCCAAGATTAATTGGAGATAACTCTGCTCCTGGCTTAACAACTTTTCCCGGCAGGGTACTGAAATCACCCGGATTTTCAAGTTTTCCTTAGCTAAAATCTCCACAGCCTCAATCGCCAGGGAGACTTCACTTCCGGTGGCCATCACTACCGCATCCGGTTGGTTGCCGGCTGCTTCCCTAATAATATAGCCGCCCCGGCTAAATCCTTCTACTGAAGTTCCATTTAAAACCGGTAGTTTCTGGCGGGTCAAAATTAGGGCAGTTGGTCCATCAACCCGTTCCAGAGCAGCCAACCAAGCCCAAGTCGTTTCATTGGCATCGGCCGGCCGGATTACTTGTAAACCGAGGATAGCGCGTAACGCTTCTATTTGTTCTATTGGTTCATGAGTAGGTCCATCCTCGCCTACCCAAAAAGAATCATGAGTAAATATGTAGATTACCGGTTGTTCCATCAAAGCAGCCAAACGAATCGGCGGTCGCATGTAATCGGAGAAGACCAGAAAAGTCGAACCGTAAATCCGGAAGCCGCCATAGACCGAGATACCGTTCATGATAGCTCCCATGGCGTGTTCCCTGACTCCAAAGTGCAGGTTCCTACCTTGAAAATCACCCCTTTTAATGTCTCCGGCATCTTTTATATGGGTTTTGGTCGAAGGGGCCAGATCAGCCGAACCGCCAACCAGCGCCGTGATTTTAGCAGCCAGAGTGTTTAAAACTTGACCTCCGGCCTCGCGGGTAGCTAATTTTGAACCAGGTTCAAATACCGGCAGTAAAGTTTGGAAGTTCTCCGGTGAAATTTTTCCCCGGTCCTGCTCCCATTCTTGCCGCAACTCCGGAAAAGCCTGCCCCCATTTGTTAAAAAGTTCTTGCCATAATTGACTATTGTTATGCCATTCTTGCCTCTTATCCTGAAAATAATCATAAACTTCTTCCGGTACGTAAAAGTCGGTTTCCGGTAAACCTAAAGCTTTTTTCAAAGCGGTGATATTTTCCGCTCCCAATGGTTCGCCATGCGTCTTGGCGCTGCCTTCCAAAGGGCTTCCCTTGCCGATAATTGTTTTAGCGATAATTATTGACGGCTGTTGAGTTTCTGCTTTAGCTTCGGAGAGAGCTTTCCGGATCTGTACCGGATCATTCCCGTCAATCTTAATAACTTGCCAGCCATAAGCGGAGTACCTTTCAGCGACATTTTCTTTGAATGCCAGATCAGTGGATCCTTCAATAGAGATCTCATTATCATCATAAATCATAATTAACTTTCCGAGACCCAAATCACCCGCTAAGGAAACCGCCTCCGAAGTTACCCCTTCCATCTGGCAACCGTCTCCGGCCAAAACGTATGTATAATGATCAATTATTTCAAAGCCGGGACGGTTAAACCTGGCAGCCAACATCCGTTCGGCCAGAGCCATTCCAACCGCATTCCCAACCCCTTGTCCCAAAGGGCCGGTGGTTGTCTCGATCCCGGGAATCAACCAATGTTCCGGATGCCCGGCGGTTATAGAGCCTAATTGGCGGAATTTTTTTAAGTCTTCCATCAATACCGGATAACCGGTTAAATGTAATATACTATAGAGAAGCGCCGACCCATGTCCGGCTGAAAGCACAAAACGGTCCCGGTTAACCCATTCCGGCGACTCCGGATCGTGTTTTAAAATTTCTGAATATAATACTGCCGCTATATCCGCCGAACCAAGCGGCATCCCCGGATGTCCCGACTTGGCTTTTTCCACCATATCTGCTGCTAATCCCCGGATTGTGTCGGCTACTTTTTGAATCATTTGTACAACACCTCTTTCATAGCTAACTCATTCAACTTTCGCATCTCAAAAGTACTTCGCGGTAAAGTTATATCAATTAAAATCAAATTTTAAAAATATCGAACGATATAAGAAAGGGGAAAGCTTATTCGTATGACTTAGTTTATCTTATTTTCTTAATTTCTGAAAGAAAAATTCTTCATTTCACGTTATACTAATTACAAAGCCACAAATTCAACTTAATTATGTTGTTTAGTTTTTTACTGTCAATTGTCAATTCTCAATTCTCAATTGAATTATTCCGGAGGTATTGTTTTTGTCCAGTGAATTTGATCTAATACACAAAGCTAAAAACGGCGACCAGCAAGCATTTGGAGAATTAGCTTTAATGTATCGGAAAAACATTACGGGTCTGGCTTACCGCATCATCGGGGATTTACATGAAGCCGAGGATATTACTCAAAATGTTTTTATCCGGGCTTATTTGGCCTTGCCTAATTTCAATCCCAATCATGACGGCGCCTTTAAATCCTGGCTGTTAACCATTACCTCCCGGATCTGTATTGATCATACCCGGAAACACCGGAATCGGAATTCTTACGATCAAATGCAGCCATATCAGGAGCTGGAATTGATTGAAACCACCGATAATATATCGGAAACAATTATCGCCGAGGAAGACAAACGCCTCTTGCGGGAGTCGTTACTAAGGTTGCCGCCTAACTACCGGATGGTGATAGCTTTGAAATACCTGGAAGATCTGGATTACCGGGATATAGCCGAGATTATGAAGATACCGTTGGGTACTGTCGGCACTTGGATACGCCGGGGTTTGGAACAGCTAAGAAAAGAACTGGATACAAAGGGGGTTACCAAATATGAAAAATTGGCCGTCCGCTGAATTTGAAAAAATAATTGCCGAGTCTTTAAAAGTAGAGAAATTACCGGAGCTATCCACCGATGAAGATTTTTTGCGAAAATTGAATTTCCGGCTTAATAACTCTGAAGCAACCAAGCAATCCCTATTTCAAATCTGGCTCAACGGGATCTCCGAAGGTCTGGTAGCCGCCGCTATAGGCGTAATTCTTTTCATCGGATTAAGCCAATTACCAAACCTGCTGGTTAATATGTCGGTTAACGGCGCCGGCTTAGTCCAGGAAAAAATCGTTCAAGTAACGGTGGAGCAACAGATTTTGTGGCAACAATTTGTGTGTAATCTTAAAAAAATTTAGATGCCAAAACAATATCTCCCGCAGAGGCGCAAAGGCGCAGAGCTTAAAGGCAAAATCAATAATATATTAATCTTCTTAAGGAGGACTTAAAAATGGCTGTATATCGTAGAAAAAATCCCCTGATCAGCGCCGTCTTATCATTTATTTTTCCGGGGGCCGGACAACTTTACAATGAAGAATTTATTAAGGGTTTAATTTTATTTGCCGCCGCCATCGCTTCGGTTTTGAGTATCATTCATAGCGGCATCTCGATGGGAAATATTATGATGAACGGCAACGAGGAGATACTTCCACCGGCCGCCTATATCGTCCGCATTGTCGCTTCCGGTTTAATATACTTTGGTTTGTGGCTATACGGGATAATCGACGGAGCCATCACGGCTCAACGGATCTCCACCACTACCACTACTACTACCGAAAGCGCCGGCGATACGCCTAAACCGCAAACTAAAGAAGGGGTAATAGGATTAGGGGTGGTCTTAATCGTAATAGGGTTGCTTGGTTTCCTGCATCAGTTAGGTATTAGTCTGGGCTATATTATCAGATACGGTTGGCCGGTTGCTTTGATACTACTCGGTTGTTATCTGTTGGCCAAAACTACCGGGATTATCAAAGGAGGTAAGTAAATGTTAAAAGGTTTCAATTTATCAGGTATTTGGTTGGGAATCTTCCTGCTGGGTCTGGGAGTAACTTATATTTTAGATATAACCTTCAGTTTAAACAGTTTCCGGTTTTGGCTGAAACTCTATCCGTTACTCCCGATTTTATTAGGAATTGATTACATTCTAAGCAGTTCAAAATCATCAAAAGCTATTGTTACAAAACCGGATCACTTTGTAGCCGTCGCTATTATTGTTATTACAATTATCGGGTTCTTCGGCAACTTCACACCGCGGTTCTCTCGGGCGGATTTCCCAAATATACGCCGGTTTGATTTCCACGGTTTTAATTTCAGCCGTAACTATCATCAAACATTAAGGGAGAACTTTGAAATTCCAGCCGGAATTAAAGTCATCAAAATTGAAAACAATATCGGCGAAGTGAAAGTGGATACCAGAAGCGGAAACTCGGTCGCCGTAACCGCCAAATTAAGATTTCGAACTCATCTGCGCCGTAATTATCATAAAAACGACCAGATCTTATCCAAACTAACCGGTGAAGTTCAGGGAGACCACTTTGTAATCCGGGTTACCGAACCGGATGAGGGTTTTAGCATCGGCAACCCAATAGTATCATTAACAGTAGCAGTACCGGAAGGAATTTCGGTAGACATCAACAACAATACCGGAGCGGTAAAAGTTGATAACGTCGGAGGCGATCTCAATCTGGAGGTCAATACCGGTGAGATAAAAGTTGATAATGTCGCCCGTAATTTAACCATCCGGAATAATTTCGGCGCGATAACAGTTGATTCGGTCCGCGGTAATGCCGATATCTCCACTAAAACCGGGCGGATCAAAGTAGAGCAAATCCTGGGAACCGCCAAAGTTGAAAGTTCCGCCGGTGAGATTATCCTTGACGAATGCAACGGACCGGTTGAAGCCAGTGTTAACGCCGGTCATTTGAAAGTAAATTTGCTTAAAGCCGCTGTAAGCACTTTTGAAAGCAAGATGGGCAGTATCGAAATCGGTCTTCCCGCTGAGGCCGGGTTTTTCCTCAATGCCGATTGTTCGATGGGCGAGATTCATTCGGATTTTCCGGTTTCGATAAAGCGGGATATGGCTGCCTCCTCGGCTAACGGGGAAGTAAACGGCGGCGGTCCGTTGATTAAGATCCAGACTAAGACCGGGAGTATTAGTTTGAGAAAATTGTAAGATGAGAAGAAAAATAGGGTCAAAAAGCATTTAAACATTTATTAGACGGGATTAACACGGATTTCTTGGATTTTACTTAAATTCATTATTTACATTTTAACATTAAGCGAAGCTTTTATTAAATCCGGTTAATCTGTGTAAATCCGTGTCTAATAATAAAATAGGCCTATACGGCCTAGCGTTTCACTAGTGCTCAAGACCATCTCTCCAGCTATCCCCCCCATCTCAAAGACGCACCGAATCATCAATCAAATGAACCCGACCATCTCCCCAACGATCCCAAACACCCCCGAGACGCATCGGATCGTCTTCAAGATCCTTCCACACGTCACTGAAACCATCCGGAGCGTCTTTCCAACGCATCAAAGCGTCTTCGAGACGGTCTGAACCATCTTGCCGATGATCTTAAGGGTTGTGGAGATGATTGAGAGCGTCTCAGTGATAATTCCGACATATCTGTCAACATTCTCGTAAATTTGCCAAAAGGAAAACCATCAACCGCCACCCGAAGACATTGAAGTCTTCCTGTTTATGGCTCTGATATGACGGTTAAATTACTTCAAGAGCGTAGTGAATCTACCCGCCAGTTGATGCTCAAAATGATTGGAAATACCCAGTCAATTTATTATAAAAATTATGCTGAACAAAAATTCTATCCGCCGGACTATCTTTTCCGGATTTCGGAAGGGCTTACTCTTACCTTTAGCGGTGAAAAAGCGGAAGTGTTTTACCCGGGCCCGTCGCAGGCACCAGATAAGGTAGTCGTATATTTTCCGTCACGGAAACTTCTTTTCGGAAGCTGTATGATCTTGGGTGGTAATACCATGGGAAATGTAGCCGAGGCTGATCTCAAGCATTGGCCTGAAGCCATCCGGAAGCTTTTCCGCTTCGAGGTAGACGTGGTTGTTCCCGGGCACGGGGATGGATTAGATCCAGGGTTAATCCAACATACTTTAGATTTGCTATTGAAGAATACTCCTTGATGGATATCAAAATGGACGGTAGGTAATATAACAAATTCCATTAACTCGAGGAAGGACAATTCGATGGCCTCTACTTACGACATTGATTCCCAGCAGTTTTATCACGGCACCAAGGCCACCCTGATACCAGGAGACTTGATCAAGCCCGGCTTTAATTTGAACTATGGCAAGCGGAAAAAGGCAGCCTACGTCTATCTGACCGCTACCTTGGACGCTGCAGTCTGGGGAGCCGAGCTTGCCTTGGGTGAAGGACCCGGCAAAAATATATGATGAAATAAATTCCTTGTATAAAATTTGCATTCTTAAAGCCGAATGCAAATGCTACTAAAATTGTATTTATTTCATCATATTACAGCTGTAATAAGTTGAATTAAATTCATTAGTTTTCAATTACGTCCGGCTTTAAGGACGTAATACTAATTAAAGAAATTTAATTCAACTTATCTATATCGTAGAGCCGACCGGCCCTATCGAAGATGACCCCAACTTGACGGATAAGAAGTTTCCGGGCAATCCGACCAAGTCCTACCGCTCCCGTGATCCTCTCAGGGTCTCCGGCGAGGTCACGGATTGGCAAGGGCACTCCCCGGAGGCTCTCGAAACCATGAAGGAACACCTTGAGCAGCTTAACCGCCTCGGTATTGAGGCAATCGAGGACTGAGTAAATGTGAGAATCATTATTATGTTTGGAAAAGGAAAACAAATTAGTAAAAATCGTTTTGAGACAATGAAAGGTGTCAAAATATTCTTTTATGACGCTGATTCAATCACTAGGGAATTTGGGCAGTATGGGTTTACTGTTGTCAGTATTTAGTGTTATATTGGTTATATTATTATTTGGGAGGAAGAAATGGGTTAATCCGACTTTTGCTCATGTTTTATAAGAAGCAGGTTTTGATACGGTAGAGAAAGTATCTAAAGCAAACCACGAAGATCTATATAATAAAGTGACATTAAAAAATGAGGAAATGAAATTGTACAAAGGTAAAATCGGTTTAAATAATATGAAGTTATGTATGAAGCTGCAAAATCCATTGATATTGAAATTGAAGTATGAAAAACAAAGATAATGAAATAACATTAGGAGAAAAATAATGACAAACGAGTTAAAATGTAAAAAATGCTATGTGTACGTTCTGGATACTTTGTCTGATTGGGAAATTGCCTTCATAACTGCGGAGTTAAATAGTCGCAGGTACTTTGCGAAGAACGTAAAATTAGAGCTTATATTGATTGGCAACACTTTAAACCCCATTAAAACCATGGGTGGAATAACTATCACACCCGATAAAGACATTAATGATATCGAATTCCAGGAAGGAGATTTACTCATCCTTCCCGGAGCAGACACTTGGATGGATGAAAAAAATAAAAAAATATTAGAAATTGTATCAAGTATAATTAATAAGAATGTTGTGATTGCGGCAATTTGTGGCGCTACAGTAGCGTTAGCCCAAAAAGGCTTATTAGATAATAAAAAGCATACAAGTAACGATAAGGAGTTTCTACAAATGTTTTCTCCTGATTATACTGGAAGCTCTCATTATGTAAATACCCCAGCAGTGGTAGATGATAATTTAATAACCGCCTCCGGACTGGCTCCATTGGAATTCACATATGAAGTATTTAAAAAGATAAACGTAATGAAAAAGGATACATTAGAAGCTTGGTACCAATTATATAAAACAAGAGAATCAAAATATTTTTACAGTTTAATGGAATCACTAAAATGAAACCGTTTGTTAATAATTTTTCCCCAGGAAATCAGCGATAATCTGGTTTATATGATATGAAACCTCCATCATCAGGAAGTGGCTTACATTCGGAGTATAGAACCTGATAACCGTCCTCCCAAAGCAGGATGGCTTATTCCTACTATAAAATAATAAAATCATTCTCTTGCCGGATGTGAAATAACCGGCTTTTTTTTATAATAAAAAGAAGCTGAATAAAATGAAACCGGAGGTGAAGTAAATGATGGAAATTCCAACTACCGAAGCTAATTTAGCCAGATTATTTTGTTATACCGTAAACTTATACAACTACAAACAATTCCCGGATTTTAAAGGAGTGTATCAGTTCATATTAACTGAAGCAAATGAAGAATATCATTATCACATAATTTTTACCGAAGGAAAAGCCGAATATCACGAAGGAACCTATGAATCACCTTCAATAATAATCTATTCCCCGGTTTCCGTCTGGTATGATATATGTAACGGTAGATTAAGCGGAGCCTGGGGATGGTTGACCGGAAAATATCATATCAAAGGTTCCTTCTATTATCTTTCCATTTTAAACAAACTTTTAGCCAGAAAGTTCACTGATGAAGATATACCGGGAATAGAAGAAAAAATAGCCGATTTTGAAATGAATAATAATCACTCCTGGAAAAAGTCTTGTCAACTATTGAACGCGCAGGAGTAGAATTAGCCATAAAAGGCAAGGTATCAAAAGCTTTATTAAAAACCATCGCCTCTGATTTTAAAATATCCCCTAAAAACTGGCGGCAACAAACAAATTTGAATTGGCTGTTAAAGTTTCAGAAGTGAAATTATATATTCTGCTATGGCGCATTCCGTGTATTATCTCTTCCGACAATGAGTTACCGCTTGTTACTTTAAACCGGCTTACTTCTTTCTCCGGGAATGCTCCGGAAACCAAGTATATAACTCCGGCGTATTGTAAGCATTAGTCCAGGAATCATGCCCGACATCGGGATATATCGTAAATTTGACATCGCCGCCGCAAGCTTTCAAAGCCCTAACCTTGATCCCCATGAAACGCCCAGACCGGGATATTTTTTATCCGTCCAACTTCAGTCAAGTCGCCATTTCTGTTTCTAATATACATGCAGTTTAATTAAAACACTTCTGATACTATTCTTTATAGACTTATCCACGTTCATAATTAAGTCTGCCGTTGTTGAACCTTCACTCCTGCCGGGCCAGAATGACGGCGGCCAGGCCCAGCCAAGATATGGGGCGTTACTATTTCCATCGCTTATTGTACTTGCTTTAATTGCATAATCACCCGCTTCAACAATTTTCCCGTTTCCCGTGCATAATGCAACATGACCTAAACCTAAATTCGAATAATTTTGGTCAAAAAATACCAAACTTCCTCTGGGTGCGTTCCAATCTCCGGGATGTTGGTCTACTAAAGTGGTCCAATATCTGTGTGCATTATAATTCGGTGCGGATACTTCTCCATATGAATTGGCCACAAAATATGTACAACAAAGTAACGACGGAGAAGTTCCGCCTCCACCATAATAAGGAAACTTTGATTTTCCTACCATAGACTCCGCCCAAGAAACTGCATTATTTATTGCAATATAACTCGGCTCTCTTAGTTGAGCATATTCAACCAAGATAAAAGTTAAAAATAGTATTACAAAAATCCCAATGATTACAATTAATTTTTTCATTTTTCCTCCTATTCCAAGTTTTGCCCGATTGAGGTTTAGTAGTATATATGTAGTATCCGCAAAGCGCTTCTGATACTCTCTTTTGTATAATTCTCCACTTTCATAATATAGGTTGCAACTACAGAACCATCACTCCTGCCGGGC
The DNA here is from genome assembly GCA_023435225.1 of Bacillota bacterium. GTDB lineage: Bacteria > Bacillota > UBA4882 > UBA8346 > UBA8346 > UBA8346. The sequence continues at coordinate 33,692 of JAEYRX010000088.1, read as the reverse complement.
CAGTTCGACGGTGGCCAGGCCCACCCGAGATATGATTCGGGGTTTTCGGCTTCATCTCTTATTGTATTTGTATTTACTAATGGATAACCCGCTTGAACAAGTTTCCCGTTTCCGGTGCATAATGCAACATGACCTACCCCACTACTGGGGCTCCGGCCAAAAAACACCAAACTTCCCCGAGGCGCATTCCAGTCTCCGGGATGTTTGTCCAAAGTAGTCCAAGTCCAATATGTGTATGCATCATAAGCTGTGTTTGCGCCATATGCAACTGCTACAAACTCTGCACACATATTTTGCGATGGAGAACTTCCGCCGCCTACTACAGGAAACGATCTTGCTGTTACAAAAGACTCCGCCCAAGCGACGGCCCTATTTATGGCAATATAACTCGGTTGTCTTAGTTGCACAAATTCAACCAATAAAAAAGCAAACACTAGTGTTACAAAAATGCCACTAACTAAAATCAATTTTTTCATTTCTTTCTCCTTTTCAAACTTACACCTACTTCTTAACAGCCATTCTCAAATACATCCTGGTAAACATCTTATCCGGTACTTCTTGTGAATAATCGAAATCATACTGGGTCACCTTGGTATACCATCCCTCACGCAAACTATCGTACATTGTAATCTTTAATAAACTCTGTTTGCCGTCCTTAAACCCGATTTCCTCAAAGGTCATCTCCTTGATCTGTTTCCCTGAAAAAGCATAATAGCGGCGTTTAACCGGGGCATAGGTGCCCGGCTCCAAATAACTTTCGATTTTTTTATAAGCCACATCTTTGGACTTGGCTACTACCGTTAAAACGATAAAGTCTTTCCCATTATCTTGAACTGTAGCCAGACTGTCGGCCTTGTAATACTTCTCCAACCTCCCACCCACAATATCCTCCGAGGACAAAACGGAGTTTCCAAAGCTGGCTTTGGCGGAGATCTGTTGTAACATATCAACTTTTTTAAGATAACTAAAGATTTGATCACCGGTTCGCATTATAGCAATACCTTTCATTAATGCCGGTTCAATCCCAACCAAAAGAACCCGTTCATCTCCTTTAACATATACATCAAAGAGTCCATAACGTTTAAGTTGGTTATTTTCATAATCATCAAACCGTTGCCTAAACTTTGCCGGCAAGAACGAAGAGACCTGCTTATCGGATTTTCTCAATATATCCATCAAGTCATCGGATACCGCCGTCAATTGCAGGCTTCCGGTCAAAAAAATAAATATTCCTAATAAGGTTAATAATATTTTTTTCATCATATTCGCTCCTTTAATAACCAGATCCTTCGCCCTCCGAGTCGTTTGTTATCGCAAGTCGACTCTTATGTAACAATCTTCTCTCCAGATTAAAACCTGCAAAGCCTAACGAATACCCTTTAAGGGATAGGGTCGTACTTAGGCATTCTCTCTAAACATTTTGAGTTCTATCTTATACTTTCGCTGTAATCTCACTAATCTCCATCTTCAAATAAGTATGGGCGCCTTTATAAGCCGATATTAATGTAATTATCCACAATCCGGCGATTAAGGCCGGGATGGTTGCCCAATTAAAAGCGAAACTAATTCTCGGCCCGCCGATAACCATAATCAATAATGCCACACTGGAATTGGTAATCTCAAATTTATGGATCAATTGGGTAAGCAACGCCGTAAAAGGTACCGCTAAAATGAAAGCGGCGCCAAACATCAGATTAGCCTCCCAAAGACCAATCTTTTGGATCCGGAAGGGTTTCATCCCATAGGTTAATAAAGTAGCCAACTCCTGGCGGCGCCGCCGGAATGCCATAAAGTAGATGTTTTGAATTGCAAAATAGAGCATAATAATAAATACGGCATCCAGCAGAGTGAATAAAAATATAAGCAGATAGCGGAAATATTTAAAGATGATAAAAGCGCCCTCTCTAAAAGGGAATAACCTTGGCGAAGTGATATATAAATCGTAATAATTGATCATGATATTTCCTTGAATTTTTTTAAGGTCTTGATCAGTGACGCTTGGCTTAAAATAAAGCCTCAGCTCATTGTAGTCAGCATCCCTCCCGGTTAACCACAGCTCGTTTTGATCCTTAAGATTAATATAAATAACATTGCCAAAGATCAGACCGGAGCCGACAAAAATACCATCCACCATTACCGGGAGAGTATTGATCATTCCCTGACCATTTTTGGCCTTAAAGGTGATATAATCCCCTTTTTTAACATTAAGCTTCTGGGCTAAGCTGATTTCGACCAAAGCCGTCCCTTCACCTAAGTTTTGGCTGTACTTTACCGGCCAACTGACGTTTCGATCCAGATATTTCAGATATTCCGGCTCCGTCCCCACGATCCAGGCCTCGGCATATTCGGAAGGACTATAAACTTGCGAATATTTGGGAGCGTTTGGACTCCCTTCATAGGGGCATAAAAATCTGATTTTACTCTCGGTTTTGGCGCCATAATGGCGATCCAGGTAGCGGGAGGCCTGGTCCAGATTTTGGTCCGACCAAAAGTACAGGTCACCCTTGTTGTTGCGTAACGCCGCCTTCATTTGAGCATTGGCGCCTTCGATAAACATCAAATTGGCAGCCATAATAATTAAGATCGCCGTAATAAAGCTAATAATCCCTATGGTTCGCCGTTTGTTGGCAATTAAGTTTTTAACAGCCCATTTTAAATTGAACATTAAAATTACGCCTTCCAATACCAAATTGAGTTCATCAATAGTAATACTTTCGGAAACACACTCCTGAATATAGAGGCGTGTGGAGACGAATAGTATTACTTGAACGCAAATTGGTATTACATTATTTTACATATTCTTTTGAAATAACTCGGTGACCCGGGTGCTTTCAGTAGCGCGCCAAATCGGTCTCCAGCTGCCGATGAGCATTAACAATAAAATGATAAGTAATGATAGTAGATAAATTGCCCAATGATTATCAATGGTGAAATGAAGACAGGCCATTAAAAGTTTAGTGGCAATATCGCTTGGATAAATTCCGGCATTGTTCACTCCGATGATAACAACCAAGCTCAACAGCCCGCCCCAAAACGAACAATAAAGCGAATAAATAAACAGTTCATAAAACATTAAGCGCCGGATCCAAAAAGGTTTGGCCCCATTGGCCAGATAAATCCCGATCTCTTTTTCCCGCTCCACATTCATTAACCCGACATTATGGTAAATAGCACAAAAAGCCATTACAAATATCAAACTTAAAATGATAGTTTCCAGAAAGCAAAATGCATAAAACAAGGAACGGACCCAAGTAAAACTGGTATATCCGCTAATATGGCGAAAGTTACCTGCCGGCGGCGGTCCAAATAGACCTGCCTTTTTATAAACTATGACCTCACTCACCTGATCCGGACCGGCATTTACCAACTCTCGTAAATTCGCCATCGACATAAAGACCATGGATTGATTAAAAAAGATTTGCGCCGGCAATGAAATACTTAAGAAACCTACTACCTTAAACAAATCACAATTCATATAACCGTCTTTAGCCATCACAAAGACCGCCAGAGTATCCCCCACTTGAATACCAAGACGGAGCCCTAAAGATCTTGGAAGGACAACCTCATTGCTGTGATTATTAAATATCCTGCCTTGCTGAATATTGAGTAGTTTTACCACACCTTTTTGGTTTTCCGGATCGATCCCATTGACGATGCAATATAAGGAATCCTCAGAGGACTTGTTGGCCAGCATGGCGCCAACCCTTAAGCAAGGCGACACCCTATCTTTAAAGGAAGGATTTTTCCGGATAAAACTCCGGAAATTAAAATTACGTTCCAAAGGGACCGGTTGTAAAAAATCATATGGTTTAACATTTTTGGAAACGATAATATCGCCGCCGATGTAATTATTGATCCAAAATTGATAAATATTTCGGTAAGCAGTTCGGAAAAACAACATAAAAATGCATATCAGAAAAAAACTGCCGATAATGATAACTGTAAAATTTCGGCGCCGGTTGCGGTATCGCTTAAACCCCGCCAAGGCAATCTGCATTAAAGCCATATATTCTACCTCATCTCTCCATCCATTAAATAATATATTTTCTCCATATATCCGGTTATCGTTTCATCATGAGTTGCAAACAGAAAAGTTATCTGCAACTCCCGGTTTAGCTTTTTCATTAATTCCACAATCTCTATCCCCGTCTTTGAATCAAGATTGGCGGTAGGTTCATCGGCGATGACCAGGGGCGGATTTTTAACCAAAGCTCTGGCAATAGCCACTCTTTGCATCTGGCCGCCGGATAATTCACCCGGTTTATGATGCAGGTGGCTGGTTAAACCAACCGCGTCAACTATCCTCAATACTTTCTCCTTCCGGGTCTTGGCGCTCTCCCCGTCAATAATTAAAGGGATTTCCACATTTTCATAAATATTGAGTTCCGGTATCAGGTTGAAGTTTTGAAAGATAAACCCCAAATATTCGGCGCGGTATTCCGCTCTTTTTTTGGTATCGGCGCTAAGCACATTGATACCGTTAATGGTATACTCGCCCTTAGTGGGTATATCCAACATGCCGATTAAGTTAAGCAACGTACTTTTGCCACTGCCTGAAGGGCCTTTAAAAGCTACAAACTCGCCTTTATTGATCTCCAGGGAAATTCCTTTCAAAGCCCAAACTTCGGTGCTGCCAATCCGGTACATTTTTTGGATATCAGTTAATTTCAGCATATTTTACCTCCGAAATAAATTTGTCTAAAAGCTGACCTAACCCCCCGTTCCCCTTCCTCTAGTGGAATGAGGAAAAGTTAAAGCGTTGTTTCCCAAAATCTTTTTGAAGACTGCAAAGGCATCAACTTAAAAAGAAAATAAGAAACTCATTTGATAACGGGTTTTATCTTCATAAAGGTTAAGATACTCCCCTTTTTCGCCGCCAAAATGATGTGTTATACTAAAATTCGCGGTTAAGTTTTGATATATATTATAAGCAATATTTACATAACCTCGATAACTGGCGTAATCACTCTCTATTCCTTCATCAGGCACGGACCCAATCAAGGAGCTTGTTAATGAACATTCATCACTACCAAATCTGGGCAGGTACAAACTTAACCCAAGATAGTTTTGAGCCCAGTTATAACTGAAATAATCAATATATGGTTGATGCCAACCCGGATGGCGCGCCAGATATCTGATAAAATCTTCGCTTTCCTCGGCAGTGTATGCCTCGTTATTCTTCATGTATTCTAAGGCAATGCTGTAATTGTCTTGATTGACCATTATCCCGGCGACTATTTTAGTAGCGCTATCTTGATCCCTATAATCCAAAATGTCACCCTCCCCAGTCGGATCTGCCGAATTGAGTTTTGCGACTTTTTGATGGGCTTGGCTCATATAAAGTGCCTCACCGTACAATTGGATACTGCCTGCCTGATAGGTCAGATCGGTGGCTACCGAATAACCGCGAGTCCCTTCATGAAAATAATATCCTTGCATATTAAAGTTGTTTTTATTACAATCAACAAATCCCGAGTATTGAACTTGCTCCCATTGACCGGCGCCTTTAAAATTAGCGATGAAACCGTAATTAAAATTATCCGACTTTAAAATATCATACTCAATGAGTTTTATAGGGTAACCGGCCCTTTCATACCGGTTGGAAATATTAAAAAATTTGGCCACTCCAACCCGTTTATACTTTTGCCCGCAATATAAAAAAGAAGTGAAATTAAAAGGAACAATTATGTAATATTGATTAAAATACCCGGTCGGAGACGTATGGTTGGAATCTTGCAAATTGCCCTCAAATTTATAATCAATTAAAAATTGGAGTAGTGAATCATCTTCACTTCCCTGTATAAAGAAATCCCCGGTCGTATAAGTCCAAAGGTCGCCGGACAGCTCCGGATTGGCGCTCTCAAAACTTTCATTTACATCACGGTTAGCTATTTCAAAATATAAATTGCCATATGTATCAAGATTCATTCCAAACACAGCCGGATGATATATACCTAAAAAAGCAATAATTAAAAAATTAGAAATAATGATCTTAATAAAAAATAGTATTTTATGATTCAAAAAAACACCTCCTTGTTTCTTATTAGATGACTTAAATTCTTCATTTGTATTTCATTTAGGACGGCCGGAATCTCTCGTCCGGTTTATTCATAGGTTATTTAGTGGCCAATTTCAAATACATCCTGGTAAAAACAGTATCCGGAATTGCTTTTGAATAATTGAAATCACTAAGTGTTGCCTTGGTAAACCAACCCTGGCGTAAACTATCGTACATTGTAAACTTCATCAGACTCAACTTGCCGTTTTCCAACCGGATATCTTCGAAAATCATTTCCCGGATCTGTTGCCCGGAAAAAGCGTAATAAAGCCGTTTAACCGGAAAATAGGTTACGGGGTCCAAAAAATTTACGATTTTCTTATAGGCAACAGCGTTTGATTTGGCGTTTAATGTTAATATAATAAGGTCTTTGTTATTTTCTCTGAAGGTTTCCAGATTTTCTACAGTATAATAATTCCCTAATTTTCCACCCATGACGTCTTCTTGGGATAGAGTAGAGTTCCCAAAGGCTACTTTGGCGGAAACTTGTTGCAGAACATCAATTTTCTTAAGATAATTAAAAATCGCATCATCGATTCGAAGTGAGGCTGTACCTTTAACCAGAGCCGGCTCCAGTCCGACTAAAAGATAACGGTCATTCCCCTTCATGTATCCTTGATAAAGGTAATACCGCTTTAACTGTTCATTTTCATAATCATCCATCCTAAATGAAAGCCTAGCTTGGTCTGGAAAGATTACATCATCGGATTTTTTTAAGATATCCTTACCGTCACTAGGGGCCGCTAGTAAATAAAAATTAGCGGTAAAAAAAATCAATAATCCCAGCCACATTCCTAATTTTTTTTTCATATTATCTGCTCCCCTTTAATAAATTATATTTTAGAGGTTATTTCACGAATTTCCATTTTAAGATAACTATACGCACCCTTATAAGCCGAGATTAAAGTAAAGACCAACAGCCCAATTACTAAGGTTGGAATAGCTACCCAATTAAAATTAAAACTGATTCTCGGTCCGCCGATCACTACAATCAGCTCTGCCAGACTGGAATCGGTAATCTCAAATTGGTGGATCAACTGGGTAAACAGCGCTGACAAAGGTACGGATAAAATAACAGCAAAACCGAACAATAAAGCAGCCTCCCAAAGACTAATCCGTTGAATCCGGAACGGCTTCATCCCATAAGTTAATAATGTACTCAACTCTTGGCGCCGTTGCCGGAATGTCATAAAGAAAATATTTTGGATTGCAAAATAAAGAATAATGATAAAAACAATATTTAGTATAGTAAATAACAATATCAACAAGTAACGATAATATTTAAACGTAACATAAACTGTCTCTCTCGCGGGGTTTAGTCTTGGACAGGTGATATGCATTGAGAAATTACCCATTATATCCCTTAGGATAGTTCGAAGATCTTTATCACTGACGGCCGGTTTAAAATAAAGTCTCATCTCATTATAGTCTGCACCATTTCCAGTAAGTAATAGCAGGTTTTGATCCTTAAGATTTATATAAATGACATCGCCGAAAAGAAGATTGGAGCCCACAAAAATGCCATCGATCATCACCTGGATAGTATTGATCATTCCTGCTGCAGTCTTAACTTTGATGGTGATAAAATCCCCTCTTTTGACATTAAGTTTTTGAGCCAGACCATTTTCAATCAATGCTGTTCCGCTTTTTAAGTTTTCTCTGTACTTAACCGGCCAACTGACATTCCGGTTAAGATATCGCAAATAATCCGGTTCCGTCCCAAGCACCCAGCCCTCGGCATATCCGGCAGAACTGAAAATTTGCAAATACTTACGAACATCCGGATTCAGGTTTCCGGCATATGCCGATAAAAATTTGATTTTATTCTCAAGCTTAGCGTCATACCGTTTCAGAAAACGGAATACCGGATTCGGGTCTTTGCCTGGCCAGAACCAGAAGTATAAATCGCCTTTGTTGTTGCGTAACGAAATCTTCATTTGAGTATTAGCGCCATCGAGAAATGACAGATTAAGGATCATAACCGTTAAAATCACGGCCAAAAATACAATAATCCCGCCTGTTCGCCGTTTGTTGGCAATTAAATTTTTAAAAGCCCATTTTAAATTAAACATCAAAATAAACCTTTCATCTTGACTTATAATTAGAAATGACATCCAACTAAACATATTGGTAATTCAAACAAAAAACAGATTTTAATATTATCTACTCAATAATCCTAAGAAAATGGTAATCCTATAAATGTTTTCTAAACAATCCGGTAATCAGGGGGTTCCGGGTAGCCCGCCAAATAGGTCCAACGCTGCCGAATATCATTAATAACAGGATTAATAAAAAAGACATGAGATAAGTTTCCAAATGATTGTCAATGACGAAATGAAAACACGCCATTAAAAGCTTGGTGGGAAGATCACCCGGATATATTCCGGAATTATTTACCCCGATGACTACCAATAAACTTAATAATCCACCCCATATCGAACAATAAACCGAATATAATAATAATTCATAAAACATTAAGCGCTGAATCCAACAAGGTTTTGCTCCATTTGTAAGATAAATCCCAATTTCTTTTTCCCGCTCAATATTCATTAACCCGACATTTTGATAAATTGTGCAGAAAGCCATTACAAATACTAAAAATAAGATGGTAGCCTCCAGAAACCAGAATGCAAAAAAGAGGGAACGAACCAGAGAAAAACTGGTGAGCCCGTTAACCTGCTTAAAATTCCCGCGAAAAGGCGCCCTTAATAGTCCTACTTTTTTAAAGACTATGGCCTCACTCACCTGATCCGGGCCAATCATCACTAATTCACGTAATTTTTCTAAAGGCATATATACCATTGTCTGACTATAAAAGGTTTCAGCCGGTAAGGAAATATTTAGAAACCCAACCACCTTTAACAAATCAAAATTCTGATAGCCATCCTTGGTCATGACATAAATCACCAGTGAATCCCCTATTCCAACTCCAAGACGATATGCCAATTGTTTTGGGAGGACTACTTCATTTCGATTATTATTGAACATTCTACCTTCTACAAGAACCAACTGTTTGACAAAGCCTTTTTTATTTAGGATATCGATACCATTGACCAAGCAAAACATAGATCTTCCAAACAGTTTATCTTCAAGTAAAACACCAACTCGTAAACAAGGAGATACCTTTTCTTTAAAAGCGGGATTATTATTAATGAACTCACTGAAACTGAAGTAGTTTTCCGGAGGAAGCGGATGTTGGAAATCATATGCCCTTACATCTTTGGAAACGATAATATTACCGCCGATATAATTAGCAACCCAAAATTCATAGATATTTTGAAAAGCCGTCCGGAAAAATAACATAAAAACACAGACTAAAAAATAACTTCCAATGATGATTACCGTGAAATTCCTTCTCCGGCTTTGGTATCGTTTAAACCCTGCATAGGCAATCTGTATTAAAGCCATATATTATACCTCCGCAAAAGTCAAACTAGCCGACTACTTTTGTAGACCGACTACATATGTAAACAATACCATCTTTTTTTATCTTAGTCAATCATTTTATAATTTGTGTTTCTGACTTTATCCTTTATTCATTTGACGCTGTTCTAAAAAAATGATATACTGTTTACAATAGTAGTCAGTGTTTGGAGGCAAAAAATGCAACCTAGTTTGGGAGCTCAAGAATTGGAACTAATCAGATTAATCAGCAATAGCCAAACTCCGCTAAGCGCGCGGGAAATTGTGAAGCTTTTCGGGGAATCGCACGGTTTGGCGCGCACTACGATCTTAACTATGTTGGATCGTTTACGGAAAAAGGGGTTTTTAGTACGGACTGTAAAGGAAGGAATTTATCATTATGAGTCCCAGGTTTCAAAAGGGGAGTTTTTGCAAGGCATCATACGGAATTTCGTTGAAAAGTCCCTCGAAGGATCAGTCTCTCCGTTTGTGGCTTATCTGACTCAGGAAGCCGAGATTAGCGAGACCGATTTGGCTGAACTAAAACAGTTGGTTGCAGATTTGGACAAGAGCCGGACGGAACGAAAGGACAAATGAAGATGTCAATTTGGCCAATCTTCAGCAATGCAATTTTGGACGGTTGGGTCAACTTCATGATTAGCGCCTTATGGCAGGGAAGTCTGGCGTTGCTTTTAATCTGGATTTTACTCCGGCTGTTTCCCCGGATTCATCCGGAGATCCAGTGTTGGTTGTGGCGGCTTGCCTGTCTAAAAACGCTGATCACCTTCATTTGGGTAAAACCGCTGAAGTTATATTTTCATCTGCAAATAGGCCTCCGTCAACTCGGATGGCTCCTGGTGAACCAGGAACCTTCCAGACACTTGGGTAAAATGACGCAATCCTTTTTGGAAACCAACCCAACGCTTCCTATTTCAGGCAGCGGGACTGGGTTTTGGTTTATACTCTGGCTAACAGGGCTGATTATTTTATTGGTCGGTTTATTTTATTTAGAGTACCAACGACAAAAGAACGGCTACAGTTATATCCCCGTCGCTGATCCCGTTATAATTGGACAATATCAGGATTTAGGACTTCAGAACAAATTTCGTAAAATGCCGCGGTTGTTTGCCTCCAATCAAGCCCACTCCCCTTTACTGCAAGGAATCATCCATCCAAAGATTATTTTGCCTGCTTCAATGCTAATTGATTTTAAATCCGATGAATTACAGTTAATACTCGCCCATGAATTGGCCCATTATAAAAGGGGCGATTTATTCTGGAACTGGCTACCGGTAATGGTACGTACCGCGTTCTTCTTTCTCCCTTACTTTTGGTGGGTTGAGAAAAAATTAATGCAACTCCAGGAAATTTGTTGCGATCGGTTAGCGCTTCAATATGTCAAAACTCCCGCTGCAAAATTCGGCAGAATGTTATTAGAGGTTTCCCTCCAACATGAACTACCGAAATCAACTATTTTATCAGCTGGTTTCGCTTCCCAATCTTTGGAACTATTAAAGAGCAGACTCACGGCGCTTCAATATGTCAATCAAATGAATAGAAGGCGGATGGTTCTTAGTGGATTTATCTTATTTATACTGGGGGTTGCGGCTGTTATCCCCTGTCAACTGTCTGAAGCTCAAACTCTTCCTGTTAATTTGTATATCAATTATTTTTCACCTGACCGATTTGAACTGTCAGCTCGTGTGATGTTACCTGAAGAAGAAATTAAAACAATTACGGCTTTAATTGACGGTAAACCAATATCCACCACCTTTAACGCCAATGGAGTGTATTTGGGTTTCGTTAGGTCTAATGAGGATAGCTTTCCTCTGGCAGGACCGCATAAAGTGACCATTAAAGCACAAACAACCGCTGGTGTATTGAAGAATGAAAACTGGATTTATTTCCACGACTCCATGATTTGGTGTAGTCAAAATTTGGGTTTAGAAAGTAATAAAACACTCATTAAAATAGGCCCTTTCTTTTGGGTTGTCAATAACCGGTTTAAACTCTTTTCATAGTATCAAGATTGGTTGGTCGGAAGATCTAATTAATAATAGTATACATGATCTTCCCAAGCTTTTAGGAAATTAGGAGAATATAAATGCAGCCCAGTTTGGGATCTCAAGAATTAGAACTGGTTAAATTCTCAAAAAGTCAAAATTAACGAGACATATCTAAGGAAGCGCTGATTAATCCGATTTTGTGCAAGCAAATATGCGGTATTAGGCATTTTGCGAAGCACAAAATCGTCACTTATTCAATTAATCAGCGCTTCCCTAAAAATGCTATCGATGCTTGTCGTTCACCCAGCCTTATTTTCATACTTTCAGGTGCGCAGTGGATGCTGGCGTGGACGACTACTTAACCATTTAAAAAAGCTTATTGCCGCTTAGAGCAGACCCAACCAGTGAAAGGATGAATTAAGATGGCCATTGGGCCAATTTTTAGCTATAGTTTAATTGACGATTGGGCCAATTTGATGATTAATTCTTTATGGCAAGGAAGTCTGCTATGTTTTCTGACCTGGGGAATAATTCGACTTTTTCCTAAAATTCATCCGTCGATTCAGTGTTGGTTATGGCGTTTGATTTATGTGAAACTTATAATCGCTTTTTTTTGGCTGAAACCGGTCAAATTATATTTTCAGTTACAAACCAGCTCCCATCAACTAAGATGGTTACTGGTGAACTCGGATAATACCAGACACTTTGCAAAAATGACTCGATCAATATTTAAAACGGTTCTGCCTGTTCCTACTTCATTTTTAGAAATAAAGTTCTGGTTTGTTCTATGGTTTATTGGAGCAGTTTTTTTTATGGGCGGTTTGTTTTATTTATTTCGCCGGCAACAGATTTTACGCAATAGTTGTTCTCCTCTCCAAGATGATAGTATTATTAGCTGCTATCAAGCATTGGGACGCCAAAATAAATTTCGTAAAATACCGGAATTGTTTACCGCAGAAAGGATTCATTCTCCTCTGCTCCAGGGAATTATTCAGCCGAAAATCATTTTACCAGCTTCAATGTTGAATGATTTTAAAACAGATGAATTACGGTTAGTGCTGGCGCATGAATTGGCCCATTATAAAAGGGGCGATTTATGCTGGAACTGGTTGCCGGTTATAGCTCGTTCTCTTTTCTTCTTTTTTCCTGTTGTATGGTGGATTGAGAAAAAATTAGTTCAACTTCAGGAAATTTGTTCCGATCAATTGGCGGTTAAATATACCAAAGCTCCCGCTAATTATTTCGGTAATATGCTTTTAAGGGTATCAATTCAGCCGGAACCGACTAAATCTAACCCTCTGACCGCCTATTACTATTCGAAATCGGTAACACTTTTAAAGAAAAGGCTCGAAGCACTTCGGTCCATCAATCAAACGAAAAGGAACCAAGTTGTTATTACAGGATTTATTTTACTTTTACTTGGGATCGCAGCTGTTATTCCTTGGCAATTGGTTGAAGAAACGCTCCCGGTTAATTTGTGGATTAATTACTTTACTCCGCATGAATTTGAAATATCCGCTCATGTAATTGAAGCTGAAGGAAGAATCTTAAAAACAACGCTTTTAATCGACGATAATCCGTTACCTGACGCTTATAATGTAAATAAGGTCTATTTTGGTTATAACAAACGCAATAGAGATGACTTTCCTCAAATGGGCTTACATAAGGTGACGGTTAAAACATTAACAACAACCCGCACTATTATTAATCATCACTGGATTTATTTTCAAGATTCCATGAATTGGAGCAACTGGTGTTCAGGTATTGAAAATGATAAAACAGTAATCAAAATCGGCCCTTTCTTTTGGATTTTAAATAATAATGGTGATAGCAATAATATATTTACTCATATATTCTAGAAAGTTGAGTTAATACTTTAAATCCAGCACCAATTGTTTATTATCGATTACACTATTCAGAACTTTAATTAACTCACCATACTTATACGGTTTGGTTACTACACCGCTGAAACCATACTTTTCATACTCGGACATAACCGGGTCACTGGCATAACCGCTGGAGATGATGGCCCTAATCTCCGGATCTATCCGGCGTAAGATAGCCATTGTTTCAATCCCGCCTAAACCCCCGGGTACAGTTAAATCCATAATTACTACTTCGTATGGTTCACCAATCTCCATGGCTTTTTTATAAGACTCAACCGTTTCCCGGCCATCTCTGGCCAAAGTAACTTTATATCCATACAGTGCCAACATTTCTCCACCGGCGTTACGGATGGTATCTTCATCATCCATCAGTAATATTTTTGCTTCACCACAAACGGCCAGTTCTTTTTTGATTTCGGTTTGAATTAGTGTTTCCATAGATGCCGGGAGGTAAATATAAAAAGTAGTGCCAATCCCCGGTTTGGACTCTACTTCCAGATAACCGTTGTGTTTTTTTATGATCGAATAAGAGGTTGAGAGGCCAAGACCATTACCCGTCCGTTTAGTAGTAAAAAACGGATCAAAAATCTTATTGATAATTCCGGAAGGTATCCCTATGCCGTGATCTTTCACCGTCAACTTAATATAGCGTCCGGGATTATATTGTCCTTTAGTCTCGAAAAAAACATTTTCGCCGTAAATTTCCAGGATGCCTCCGGCCGGCATCGCTTGTTCGGCATTAATGGTCAGGTTGTTAATTACTTGACTTATTTGTCCTTCATCAATATCCAGCACCCAAAGGCCTTCCGGAAAATGAAATTCCGCTTTAACCTTGGAACCGCTTAATGCGAACTGAACCGTATCCTTTACCAGATTAGTTATTGAAGCGGACTTTTTAACGGGGTTTCCGCCTTTGGCAAAAGTAAGCAATTGTTTGGTAAGTTCACTAGCTTTGCGGGTTGTTTCGATACTACTATCCAGATATCTAGTGATATCTTGGTGTTGTTTCAGCTTCATCGTCGCCAGCTGTAAATTGGCCAGGATTGCCGCTAGAATATTGTTAAAATCATGAGCGACCCCTCCGGCCAGAATGCCCAATGAATCAAGTTTCGCCGTTTTCAACAGTTCCGCTTCGATTTTCTGCTTTTCGGTAATATCTTGAAAAACAATAACAGTTCCAATAATTCGATTATCCGTATCCCTGATAGGTTCGCTATGGAGGTTAATCGTAATTTCCCTTAAATCGCGGGCTACTAAAATCAAATGGTTAAACTCTGTTTGAGACGAGATTTCAGTAATGGGTTCGCTGGTTTTATCATTTAAAATGTAAAGGATTTCGGAGATTTTTAGACCGAGAGCTTCATTTTCAGTATATCCGGTAATACGAGTAGCGGCTTTATTAATGAAGATAATCCGTTCGTCCTGGTCAATAGCCATTACTCCTTCGCCGAGAGAATTTAAAGTTACTTTCAATAATTCTCTCTCCGAAGCCAAGATATCCTGAGTTCTCCTTTTTTGCTCCTGTAAAATTGTTTTCAAATCGGTTGTCAAAGTAAAATACCTCCGAAATTATAAACCATCAAATATTTTTTGCTTAAATAACCTCAATAATTTCTCTTAAAATTAATCTAAATAAATTCCAAGCTAATGCCAAGAAATATTATTCGACAATTTTTATAAAAATCATTCAAAAATGATTAATTATCAAATTTATATCAGTATAACCAGCTCTACGAGTAACCCATTGATGTAAACAATTGATTTTTTTAGATTTTTTTTAAAAAAGGCTTAAGACTACTGAAATATATGCCGAATATTTACTTGGTAGAAACAAACAGCACGAATAATAAACTAAGCTTAATTTAAGGAGGCGTTTTTATTGACCAAAACCGAACTCATCGAAAAAGTAGCCAAAGCTTCAAAACTGACCAAAAAAGAATCCAACCAAGCAATTGATGCCGTTATCGGCGCCATCAGCGGCGCCCTTGCTAAAGGCGACAAAGTTACTTTAGTTGGTTTCGGCAGCTTCGATGTTAGAAAAAGGGCTGCCCGTAAAGGTCGCAATCCTCAAACCGGTAAAGAGATCAGCATTCCTGCCCGTAAAGTACCGGTATTTAAAGCTGGAAAAGCTTTAAAAGACGCAGTAGCCAAGAAGTAAAACCTAACCCGCCCTGAATACCAGGGCGGGTTTAATTTTATCATACCGGAAAAACTAAGATCATTTAGAATCTGTTTCATATATCTGATTATAAAGCAACTTAATTTCCTCATAAGAGCAAGCCCGTTTTTGTTTAATAGTAAATTTCCGTAATCGTTCCAGCAAGAGTTCAACCTGCGATGAATCAGCTTTTAATCCAAGGCTGGCTAAAACAGATTGTAGCACCGCTTTACCTGAATGTTTTCCAATCACAAATTCCGGAATGTTCCGGCCAATTTCTGCAGCGGTAAAAGGCTCGTAAGTTTTTCTGTCAACCATCAGCCCATGGCAATGAATCCCCGACTCATGTAAAAAAACTGCCGCACCGGTAATCGGTTTGTCTACCGGAACCGGTCGCCCGGAAGCTTGAGCTACCTTCTCACAAAGAGCATTTAACTCCGTGGTGTTAATAATGCAATTTTGGTGTTCCGCTATTTTTAAAGCCATAATTACCTCTTCCAAGGCTGCATTGCCGGTTCGCTCCCCCAATCCGTTAACCGTTACACTTGCGCTACGAGCTCCGGCTTCGAATGCTGTAACCGTATTGGCAACCGCCATTCCCAGGTCGTTATGGCCGTGAAATTCCAAGTCTAAATTTGGTAAAGCGCTATGTACTTGTTGAAACAAATAGAAAGTTTGCCTTGGAGTTAATATTCCCACAGTATCCGCAATTCTAAGCCGTTCAGCCCCAAGCTCCGATGCTAAAGAAGCAAATTCAATTAAAAAATCGAGATCAGTCCGCGAGGCATCCTGAGCTCCTACCGAAATAAAAGAAAACTTGGACCGGGCATAGGCTAATACTTCCCGTAAACTTTTAAAGACCCAGGCGGAATTTTTCCTCTGAGCCTCTAAAAGGATTGGCGAAACCGGAAACGAAATATGGATCGCCGCAACACCGGATTTTAAAGCCAAATCAATATCACTAATCAAACCACGGCACCAAGATGTTAACCGGCAACCAAGATTTAATCCGATAATAGTTTTAATATCTTCTATTTCCATTTCTCCCATTGCCGGGACTCCGATTTCCAGTTCCGGAATACCAATCTTCGCCAGCTGTTTAGCAATGCTGATTTTTTCATCACGGGAGAAAACTACTCCGGGAGCTTGTTCTCCATCCCGGAGCGTACTATCGATCAGCCAAATAGGATTGGAATTGGTCATCTTCGGACACCCCCAATCAAATCAACAGATTACTTCTAATCCTGGTACTGCTCAATTTACTATAAGCAATTACTTTTTATGCAGACAAATAAGTTGAGTCCGCCACCAACCCAGCTTCCGGTAAAATCCCAGAGCCGGTGTATTATTACAATCAGCCAATAGTTCCAATCTTTTAACCCCATGATTGTCAGCCCATTCTTCAATCGCCATTACCAACTTTCGCCCGATCCCGATACCACGGAACTCTTCTTGAACAATCAAATCCTCCAGCAAGGCCGCCTTTCCGCCTTCAGCCGTAGAAACCAAAAGCTGGACTGTACACATTCCGATTACCATTCCTTGATAATCGGCCACCAATATGCAGCGTTCTTCAGGAGACTCCAGCATTAATTCCAAGCCCCGCCGCTGTTTAATCTTATCACCGCAAAAATCAGTTTCAATTGAAAACAAACTGCCTAATAATTCTACCAGCCGGTCTATATCCGACTGTACAGCTTTTCGGATAATACTTTGAGTATTCATCATCAATACCCCTTTCCCGAACAACCGGGTTCCTATACTTCATACCTTCATCCACTGGAAAGAATCGGTCTCAATTAATTATTGTTATATTAATGTTATATATTTTCATATCTTTTACAAACAAATCTCTGCCAAAAAAATTAGCATTTATATGCTACCACGGCTGTATTTTATTGTATTTTAAGTTGCTTTGAAACGCAATAGAACTTTTTAAATATTACACAAAGATAACATATAAATTAAGCCCCAAAGTCATCTTTATCACTGCCTTTATAATTGAAAGTCTATTTAGTATAAACTTAATTATTTTAGGTATTTATAAAAAATCTTTACAATAATGAAATCATATAGTAGAGTGACTTTAATTAATCAAATATAAGAGCAGGTGTCATTATGGATGCGATCGATCTTAAAATTATTGAGGTCTTAAAAAAAAACAGCCGTTCTTCCACGTCGGAGATCAGTAAAAATGTAAACCTGTCTATTCCCGCTGTAGCTGAAAGAATAAGGAAAATGGAAGAAGCAGCCGTTATTGAAAAGTACACTCTAAAAATAAATAGGAAGAAAATAAACTGCAAATTATTAGCATTCATCCTGGTCGGTCTTGATAAGAGTGAGCATATCGAAAATTTCCGGGAGGCTGTTCTCCGGTATAATTGCATATTGGAATGCCATCATATCGCCGGCGAATATGACTACTTATTAAAAGTAGCCGTCGCCGATACCGAATCTTTGGAAGAGTTTTTATCGAACACTTTAAAAAAAATAAAGGGAGTTTTTAAATCAAATACCATTATCTCTCTTTCCTCTTTAAAGGAAGAGATAAATGTTTAAGGAGGTGAAAATGATGATTTTGAAAGGCTTCAGATTCGGCATGTTACTGCAATTGGCCATAGGTCCCGTTTGTCTTTTTTTATTTCAAACAGCCGCATTAAAAGGGTTTTATCCGGCTATGACCGGAGTATTGGGTGTCTTGATCATCGATGGACTTTATATTATGGCCGCCATATTGGGTATTGCGGCGATAATCGAAAGAGGGAATATAAAAACCGTTCTAAAGGCAACCGGCGCCGGTATATTGTTTGTTTTCGGAATTAGTACGGTTTTAAGCGTCTTTAATATTAGTTTTTTACCGGGTTTAAGTCTGCAGCATAGTTCCAACGCAAGTAGTGTTTTAGGGCGGACAGTGTTGTTGACAGCCTCCAATCCTCTTACCATAATATTTTGGGCCGGAGTATTTTCGATGAAGATCGCTGAGGAAGAGATGGCTCAAAAAGAAATAAACGCTTTCGGTTTTGGAGCCTTATTATCCACTGTTTTCTTTTTAGCGCTGGTTGCCCTAGCCGGAAGCTTTACCAGAACATTTCTCCCGGTTTTTATAATTCAAATCTTAAATTTAATTGTCGGATTATTGCTGATATACTTTGGAATTAGAATGTTTTTTAAACGCTGATCATTCTTCTTGCCGCAAAATAACCAACCATAAAATTGTTTATTCAATCGCTCCTACCGGACAAATAGTCCGACACTGCGTACATAAAATACATTCGGTATCCGTCACTTTTTTCCCCCGGCTGATATAAGACATTACATCAATATCCATCGGACAGTTCTGCGAACATTTTCCGCATTCGATACAACTCTTACCAGAAGGTCCGATTTTGATCAATCTCACCCGGCTTGGCACCTTCATCACCAAAGAAACCGGGCAGGCCACCTTACAAAAAGCGCGCCGGTCTTTCAAGATAAAAGCTAATGGTATACCAATCAAGTAGTAAAGGCCGTTCCCCAGAAACATCCAGACCATTTCGGTCTTGGATAAATAATCGGACCGGACGTCATAACTTAGTAAAAACACCAATATCAACGGGAAAATAATTGAAACAGCCAACGTCAAATAACGTAGATTCTTCAATCCCGGTTTGATTGGACCCTCTTTTTTAACGGGTAGCCAATCCAACACAGCCGCCGTCCAACAAGCCCAGCCGCAAAACCCGCGCCCCCAAATCAGTGGTCCGAATACTTTCGCTATGGCCACCTGGATTATTCCCTTGGAAAAAAAGCCGATGGAAAGGAGTAATACTATCCCTTCCAATTGAAAATTCTCATTATTAACAATCGGGACAAATAACAATAAAACCGGTAAATTGAGGATTATAGCGATTTTTCTTCCCAAATCAGCTTTATTCGGCGGTAATTTCATTTGCAGATAAATGCCGATGGAAATGGCTAAACCGATCCACGGGAAGATTATTAAAAATCCCCACCAGTTTAGTGAGAAATATAGTGATAATGAGATTATTAAACCGATGATAAGAGGAATTGTTGCAAACATTATTTCTTTAACATCAATCCGGATATCGCCCAGCCTGGTTTTTAAAACCATAAATAATCACCTTCCTTTTAGATTATCATTTATATTATAAGATATGATTTTAATAAAAACATCATTTGCCAAGAGTATTTTTAAAAGAAAAAGTGGGAGCCTTGGCTCCTACTTTTGAAGGATGTTAGCCCTTAACATCTAGCAACCTTCCTCCTGTTAATGTTAATATACGGCGTCCGGGGGTAATCCTTTTATCAGTGTTAACTTAACATCAAAGCAAAAAATTTTTTAATTAGCTAACAATGTTAATCTATCCCTAAATAAAAAAGCGAAATTTTACGATGTATTATATGTATTTTAAAATTAGAGAGGTATCAAGAACCAGAGGTGAACAATTTATGGGAAACTCCAACAAATCTATTCAACCGAATACCAATTTAAAAGGAAATGTCATCGATTTGAATCTGAAGAGTAAGATTTTGAAAGAACTACGGTTTTTTTTAGCTATGGTTACCGGTACTGCCTTAGGGACATATGTTTTTAGCCGGGTCCTTATACCAAATAACCTAACAGCAGCGGGATTAGGAGGGCTGGCCACCGTTATTAACCATGTCAGCGGATTGAATATTCAATTGTTATTATTGATCATGGCTACGCCCATTGTTGTCTGGTCAATTATCAAGTATGACCGGAAGCAGGTTTTTTACGCCAGTTTTTGTTTCTTTTTATTTACGGCCCTAATCGGGATATTTCAAAAATACGTGCCGGCTTTTAAGACGGATTCCGTAATCGCCACGGTGGTTGCCGGAGTATTAGGCGGGTTGGCCACGGGGATTATTTTGCGGCAAGGGCTTTCCAACGGGCCTGAAGCGATTGTAGCCCTTTATTTAAAAGCGAAGAAAGGAATAAGTATCGGTAATTTCTTTATGATCCTCAATTCCGTAATTGTTTTTTCGTCGATCATCTATGGAAATATAACCTACATCATTTATTCCCTAATAAGTATTTATATTGGCGGAAAAGTAACCGATTATGTGATCTTGGGAACTAACCGGAACTACAGTGTAAACATCATTTCCGAGAATTATCAGCCGATCCGGGAGTATATTCATAATGAGTTAAAGCGGGGAGTAACTTTTGTGCCCTGTATCGGGACTTACAGCGCTACTGAAAAGACAATGTTAAAAACGATAATCTCCGAATCCGAGCTGGTTAAATTGAAGGAATATACGAAGTCTTTGAAGGATAACAGCTTCATGTATGTCACCCCGAGTATTGAGGTTATTGGTGAGGGGTTTAATTGAGGGCAATAAAAAGCTCACCCCTTTGAGTCACATTTTAATTATTTGAAACTCCGGGGCTTTCCCCTCTCCCTTGAAAACCTGTATAATTAATGGTTTGGGAGAGGGGAATGATGATATTTCTTGCAATTTGTTTTGCTTCTTTTTTGGGAAGTACTGACTTTTCAGCTAACAATACTAATGTCTCAAGACCCCATAGGGTTTTAACTCCCTCATTTTGACATTCCCGTCGTAGTTTTTTATCATTAGTTATGCAAGCCGCCGCTTACACAATATTCTTCTCTTCCCCTCTGTCAATACCAATTATGATATAATTCAAGTTTAGGGAGGAACAAAAATGGAGATTTTAGCAAAAAAATTGAAAGAATTGAGAGAGGAGAAAGGCATAACCCAAGAGGCTCTAGCTTCAGAACTGGGCTTTAGCGGTAAATCATCTATAGCTAATTATGAAAGTGGACTTAGAAATCCAGATTATGAGACCTTAATAAAGATAACAAAATATTTCGGCGTTACCACTGATTATCTACTTGGACTCTCAAATAAAAAATAATTCTGTAAGTATTTTATTTCAGTGCTAAATTAACAACCAACCTTCGTCGTTTTCGGGATTAACATGGTCCATCAAATTCTGCTGTTATTAACTTCATTCCTTCAACTTATCTCTCATTCAAAATTTTTAACATAATTTATAAGATTCCCCCACATCAAGAAAGCGATCCGCCCTGCAAAAAATTCATTCCACCCCTTGAGATAATCATTGAACCGCACGACAGAATGATTAAAACGCATGGAAGAATCGTTCCACCGCCCGGGAGAATCATAAAAACGCTTGAAATAATGATAGCAACGCTCAAAAAAATGATCAAACCGCACGAGATGATCGTTAAACCGCACAAAATATTTATAGAACCGCATGGAAAACAATCAAAACGCAAAAAAGATAAAAGTCGAAAAGCTTATGAACTATCCGGTTAATAATGTTTCTAAAAAAAATTGTTGATGATAAAAAATAAGCCCAAAATCAGACCCTCTGTCCCTGAAAGGGACGACCACCATGCTCCGTAGTGAATATAGCTAGAAAGATTCTGCCAGTTTGATAATCGTAGCTTCGCGGAAGACAAGATTTTAGAGCTCTGTGAATGGTCGTTGCCCCTATTTGACAATTTTCTGAAATGGTGTTAATCTATATTTAATTATAAGAAAGAGGTGTATTGATGTCGGTCGTCCGATAAGGTAATTATTTGTATCACAGAGGCGGGATTTTGACCTGCTTATTTTGTGTGCCCAAATGCCTTACGGAATGACGGAGAAGTGTTTGCTTAACACCTTCTTTTGTTTGTTTTTACAGCGCAGTGGGTAACTGCGCTTTTTTTGTTGTCGCAAGGCTATTTGGTACGCATATTACTTTGCGAAAGGATTTGAACCCATTGAATATCAATTTAAAAAACTACGGACTAGACGAACGTTTTGAACAGGAGGCAACCTTATATAATGGCCTGTTTATCGCCAGAGTTACCGAGCAACACCGCGACCTATATAAAGTAGTGAGTGAATCCGGAGAAATAGATGCAAGTGTTTCGGGTAAATTTGCTTACCACGCAAACGCTCAAACCAGCTTCCCCGCCGTTGGGGATTGGGTGATGATTGACCGAGTGGACGGAAGCACCGGCAACGCAGTCATTCATCATATCCTGCGCCGTAAAAGCGTTTTAGCGCGGCAAGCTGCCGGTGCGAAAAATGCCGGACAGGTTATTGCGGCCAATATTGACACTATCTTCATTTGCATGTCGCTCAATGCGGATTTTAATATACGACGAATGGAACGATATTTAACAATCGCCTGGGAAAGTATGGCGACCCCGGTTATCGTCCTGACAAAATCCGATTTGTGTATTGATTTGCCACAGAAACTGGGCGAAGTTTACTCCGTAAGCATGGGCGTTGATGTTATCTCTTGTTCTTCTGAAAATGGGGATGGGTATGAAGCAATTAATGCTTATGTCGGTCCAGGAAAGACAATTGCGTTTGTCGGTTCATCGGGAGTTGGCAAGTCCACGCTTATTAACCGTCTTATGGGGCAGGACTTGCTTGCAACAAAAGTCATACGGGAAGATGATGATAAGGGCAGACATACGACAACCCACCGCCAACTATTGCGTTTACCAAACGGAGGGATTGTCATAGACACGCCCGGTATGCGGGAATTGCAGATTTATACAGGAAACCTGTCAAAAACCTTTGAGGATATTGAAGAAATCGCTACCCGGTGTAAATTTGGCGACTGTTCTCACGGAACAGAGCCGGGTTGTGCCATTAGAGAAGCAATCGAAGATGGAACGCTGTCTGAAAAACGGTTTGAGAGTTATCTAAAATTGCAACGGGAAATATCCTACGCCGGATTAAATGCCCGCCAGCTTGAAAATGAGAAAATCAACAGAATGTTCGGCGGCAAAAGTGAAATGAAACAATTGAAGAAGCATATTAAAGGCAAGAACAGTAGATAAATACGAAAGGGGGATTGTAAATGATTAAGATTAGGAATGAAGAAGAAACAGATTATGAGAGAGTAGAAGAAATCACCAGGAAAGCTTTTTGGAATTTATATATTCCGGGGTGCAATGAACACTATTTAGTTCATGTTATGCGATCCCACCAAGACTTTCTGCCGGAGTTGGATCTGGTGATTGAAGTTGATAATCAGATCATCGGGAATATCATGTACACAAAAGCAAAACTGGTTGATGAGTCTGGGACAGAAAAAGAAATCCTTACCTTCGGTCCGACTTGCATTTTGCCGGAATACCAAAGAATGGGTTACGGGAAAATGCTTATGGAGCATTCTTTTGAACAAGCGGTTGCACTTGGCTATGATGTGATTGTCATATTTGGAAACCCAAACAATTATGTAAGCCGTGGCTTTAAGAGCTGTAAAAAGTACAATATCTGTCTTGAGAATGGAACATACCCAGCAGCAATGATGGTAAAAGAACTGAAACCGGAAGCTTTGGACGGAAGGAAATGGGTTTACTATGACAGCCCTGTGATGATGATAGACGAACAAGAAGCCGGGCGCTTTGATGAGAGTCTGGAAAAAATGGAGAAGAAATTCCAGCCAAGTCAGGAGGAATTTTATATTCACAGCCATTCTATTATACAGTGAGTTTCCTTTAGTGGTATAAGGATAAGCTACAAATTCCAATTTATCGGTGATAGTATTAACATAATAGGAAGTATAAAAATTTGGGTTTACAACCATTCTGATATCAAGATGAAAATACCGCCTAACGCAAGAAAGCGCTCAGGCGGTATTTTTCGATAATGCAGATCTGTAAAAATTTTTCAAACTCCATTAATCTTATTCTAAGATCTTCTGATAATACACCACATCCAACAACCTTCCGAACTTCTTCCCAACCTCGCGAAAATGCCCGCATTTCTCATAACCCTTTTTTGCAAACATCTTAATACTACCCTCGTTTTCCGCACAAATTATCGCAATTAGCGTATGAAAATCATTCTTAACCGCAAACTCTTCCAAAAAATCCACCGCTAGCCCGCCTAACCCCTGGCGCACATTGGCCGGATTTAAATAAACAGTGACCTCTCCGGTGCCGTCATAGGCTTCCCGGACATGAAACCGTTTTAACAAACAATAACCGACTATATTACCATCATCATAAATAACATATGACGGATACCGGGGGTTCTCCGAAAATAAAATCGCTTTCATCTCCCCCCGGGAGAGCGGGTGTTTATGAAAAGTAGCCGTGGAGTTTAAAACATAGTAATTATAGATACTTAATATTGCTGAAATCTGGTCATCGGTAACCGGTAAAAATTCGATATTGCTCATTGTATTTTATCCTCCTGAAATGTTCCCCAACCTAATAGCGCTTCCAGGCTTTTCCGGAATAAATAAATGACCGTTATTAAACCGATTAGCGGGTCTCCCTGCCAGATGCCGTAGAAATAATTTAAACTCAATACCACCAATAAACTAAACGAAAGGAAAAGATAAGCCCAGACTGCTTTCAGTCCGGAAATAAAAGCTTTGGAAAAACTGTTTTTCTCCTTATAACTTAAAAAAGCCAACAACGGAGTTATTATAAAAGAAATAAGCGCGATTATCATCCCCGCCGGCGAAACAGCCGGTGCTTGACCTAGCATAAGGTTATTAACCGAATGATAAAACACAAAAGAACCAAAACCAAAAAAGATAATTGCCAACAAAATATTGGGTTTCGGTTTGACAGTTACCTCCTTAAGCTTCACGGTCTCTTCATCATATCTGTTCATTCGCCGGATCATAATCATTCCGGTAAATGATTCCCCGATACTGTCAAGTCCAAATCCTATAAGAGCATAACTGTTGGTCAGAGTCCCGAATAAAATCACAAAAAACGCTTCCAGCATATTATATATAATAGCGAGGTACTGAATAACCGGAATTTTAATATGTTTTTCCATATTATACCCCCAACATAATTTAATTGACAATTGAGAATTGACAATTAAAAAACATAATTCAAAAATATTATTCATTTCTTAAATCATCGCCCAAGGTTGATGATAATCGTCTTCGTCATATTATAACATTAGGCTGTTGTATGGATCATCTTAACTACCGTTGGGCTCGATTTTGTATTATGCCAAAAGAACTTCCCAGCCCGTTTACGGGGTTGAGATTCTTTATTACTTCAGCCCAGAGGTTTTGAATCAGCCTACAGATTAACTCCTGCTCTGGGTGATGATTAACGAATTAAATATAGGCATAACTAATTCCGCATTTTCATTAAATGTTCAACCCTGGTTTGCATATCCGGATGACTGGCTAGTAGACCAACAAACCATTCGAATTTGAGTGGGGCTGAGTTAAGTCCGAAGACCCTTATTAAGGCGCCGGCCATTTTGGAAGGACCGCCAAGGACTTTGGCAGACAAGCGATCAGCGTTTAGTTCTTGCTGTCTGGCTAGAAACTTATAACCCAAAAATGAGAGCAGAGCCAATATAGCATAAACCGGCCAATGAACTCTCGGGTAATCTTCGGCTAAAGTCGACAACAGATAGACGATAACTCCGATAAATAAAACCCTTATCTCCAGATGACGCCGTTTAAAATGAGCGCATTCGTGGCCGATAATCATCCGTAAATCTTCAGGTTTCGCCGCTCTTACCAGGTTTTCGGTTAAAAAGATGCTATGCAAGAAGATCCCGGTGGAAAAAGCATTACTAACCCTCTCCAGCTGCCAAACCCGGATGTTTTTAATTTTGATTTTAAAAGCTCCGGCAATCTCTTTAACCATAGCCTGTAACTCCGGGTACGCTTTCACCATCTTTAACTTCCGGAACCAGATCACCAGAAACTGCAATCCCACAAATACCATTACCATTACAATCTCAATTATTGTTTGTTGCAACCACGAAATATTTCCCGGGATTAATGGTAGATAATAATAGTCCATCCTCAAGAATACCAAAATATTGATCAATAATAACCAGGAATAAGCATATTGTTTTATATATGATCGAAAACTCCCGAAATGGACGCCTCTTTTATAATCGATTAGATACATTTGCCTGAGGCTGAACAAAATATATCCTCCTAAAAACAACAGGTCAGCCAAGTCTTCCAGCAATAAAGCCGGAATGAGTTTCATTGAAAGTTGTAGCCAAACCCAGAACGGTCGCTGTAACACCAATAAAACAAACCCGATAATTATCAGATAATTAAGGTTTTTTAAAATAAAAAACCAACGCCAGCTTTTTTCCGGATAATTGGCCAATCTCGGCCCGGATATATTTTGACCTATAATCCGGATAATCAATCCGGCTATTATGATATATCCCGCTCTATACGCCAATAATTGCAAAACGTTAATTAATATTTTCATTTTATGCTAATAATAATCCTTAAAGAAAGTAATCCTGTTAATCCTGTCTAAAACCCTTCTCTTAGACACGGATTAACACAGATTTATAAAATCAAATGCAATCTAAAATGTAAATGTTTTTCTCCTGACTACTGGCTCCTGACTCCTAAGCTCCTGTGTTATATAGAATGAAGTAAATTTCTTATATAAAATTTTCATTCTTAAAGCCGAATGTAAATGGCAATAACTGGTATTTACTTCATTCTATTACAGCTGTAATAAGTTGAATTAAATTCATTATTCAAATCATCACGGCTGGATTTAGAGACGTGATGTATATAATTCAACTTATATAGCCGCGCTCTCCACCGTATTCTTCATCAACATGGCGATTGTCATCGGTCCAACTCCACCGGGGACCGGGGTAATCCAACCGGCAACTTCGGCGGCGGATTCAAATTGGACGTCCCCCATCAATTTACCGGCTTCATTACGGTTGGTTCCAACATCAATTACCACTGCTCCCGGTTTAACCATTGATCCGTTAACCAACTCCGCTTTACCGACCGCCACTACTAGGATATCGGCTCTCCGGCATACTTCCACCAAATTAGCGGTCCGGGAGTGGCAGATTGTTACAGTGCCGTTCTCTTTCAATAACATAATAGCTTGCGGTTTTCCGACAATATTGCTCCGTCCAACCACTACGCATTCTTTTCCACTTATCGATACACCGGTTTCTTTAATCAACTCCATAACGCCAGCCGGGGTACAAGGCAAAAAACCGGGAAGCCCAATCATTAATTTGCCGACGCTGACCGGATGGAACCCGTCAACATCCTTGGCCGGATCGATAGTTTCAATCACCAGCTGTTCATCCAGATGTTTCGGTAACGGTAATTGCACCAAGATTCCATGGATTTTCCGATTTTGGTTCAACTCCTGAACCAACTGTAATAATTCCGCCTGGGTAATATCGCCCGGGAGAGCATGTTCTTCCGAATAGATACCCAGCTCGGCGCAGGCCTTCTTTTTCATATTCACATAAACTCGGGAGGCCGGATCACCGCCAACAATAACTACTGCTAAACCGGGTTGTTTACCTTTGGCGGTTAACTCTCCGATTTCCGCTTTTAGATTATCCTTTATCCGGGCTGCTACTGCCTTTCCGTCAATAATCTTAGCCGCCACTTCTATTCACCTCAGATTTCCAGTTTTTCTTCACGAAAAGCCGTAATATAATTCAGAGCATAATCATCTTTTTCCAATAATACCTCCGCCGCCGCCAATAAAGACATCAATCGCTTATCCAATGGATCAAGAATAGCGGCATCCAGCCCGGCCATCATCGCCATAACTAAAAAAGTATGATTAATCAGTTTCCGGGCAGGTAAACCGTAAGAGATATTGGAAAGACCACAGATGGTATGTATCCCGGGGAACTCCTCCCGGACTTTTTGGATGGTCTCAAAAACCACCCGGCCGTAATGTCCTCCGGTGCTTACCGGGCGGACCATCGGGTCCAGATAAATGTCTTCCAAAGCTACCCCGGCTTTGGTCAACTCTTCCACTAACAAAGAAGCAATTTGAAGCCGTTCGTACGCAGTCTCCGGCATCCCCTCATCATTCATAGCTAAGGCAACTATCCCGGTTTTAAAATCCCTAACTAACGGGAGTATAGCCTGCAAGCGCTCTTTCTCCCCGGTGATCGAGTTAATAATCGGTTTTCCCTGGTGAACTTGGAGCGCCCGCTCCAGGGCAACCGGATTCGGACTATCTATTGAACACGGTTTTCCTAAAGTAGCTTCCTGGACCACTTTCACCATCCATTCCAAGTTCTCCGGTTCTTCATCAACCATCGTCCCACAATTGACGTCAATATACAAAGCACCGGCTTCACTCTGTTTAATAGCTTCCTCTTTGATAAAACCGGCATCCTTCTTCTCCACCGCCGGCAAGATCATCTTCCGGCTGGTATTAATCCGTTCTCCAATAATAATCAATCCAATTCCTCCTCACCCGAAAAGGGGGTGTAAATTTTAGGCCGGAGTCAGTAGTTCTTAAATGCAGGAGACAGTAGTTTAAGAGTCAGGAGTCAGTAGTGTTAGTAATACTTTAGGCCTATTTTTCAGTTAGCATTTATTGCCAACGACTCCTAACTTCTTAAATTAATCATGAAAAGGTTTTCTACTGGCTCCTGACTCCTGACTCTTGAATACTATAGACATATCTTTACTACTTTCGTTTTACAGCGCAGACAATACTTTCTTCAAAACTGGGAGCTATCTCTTCTCCCGGTTGAATAACCAGAAACCGATCTTCATCCCAGTTTCCATTTAAAAAATCTCGTAAAAGCCGCTTATTCCCTTTTACCTCATGGTAACTCCAATTTAAATAAGCAGCGCATTCTTTAGTATATTCACGGCATTTCTGATTATCCGGCAATTCCCAATCAATAAATGTAGCTTGTTGATATTTACGTTGCCAGTCGGCTTCGGACTGGAGTAAATAGTGACTGTTCTCCTCACCGTATCTTTCATGATATATCCGTTGCAATTCTGCAGTCCGTTCCGGTCCCGGCTGCAACATCCGCTTTATCCAACCGGAACTATACCAATAATTCTCCGGTATTTTATTAAAATATTCTCTGTAGCTTTCCTTGGAACCCAACAATAAAGTTATACAATCATGAGCTCTGGGTATCACCATTGGAATTGCTTGGCTATGTAACCCGGCAGTAGCATTATCGCATAATCCCAACCCTAATAATATGGCGTCATAAGTCTTATTCGATGTTGGTGATTTGGCCTTTAATTCGTTCCATTCTTCGATCTCGTCAATTTGCTGTTGTATAATTTTTTTTAATACTTCCGGTTGTTCATGAAATCCGGCCGGCACAAATTTTAAATCAACTAAAGAATCCAGATATGGAATTTCTGCGGCCACTTCCGCTGTTAAGATGCTACAACCAAGATAACAAAAGTATTTCATTAGAGTTATCCAATCTTTAAAAATAAATCCTTTTTCTGCCACAGAGGCACAGAGACTCAGAGAATTTTTATAATTCTTAACCTCTGTACCTCCGTGTCTCTGTGGCTATTCTTTAATTTGTTATTAGAACAATTCCAACTGTTTCGCCTTGCGGTCATGTTGCTCGGGGATAATTTTCTCCAGTAAATCACCGGGGAGCAGTTTTAAAAACCGGGATGCTTCTACCGGGACCGACTCGCCGTATCTGTATCGAAATTGAGAGTTTACTAAATACAACTGTTGCTGAGTTCTGGTCAATCCTACATAAAATAACCGTTGTTCCTCGGATACAGTATCGGGATCAGGCTCTTTTCCATAAGGTAGTAAGCCTTCTTCAACTCCAACCATAAAGACAACCGGGAATTCCAGTCCTTTTGAGGCATGAATAGTCGAAAGTGTAATTGTCTCAACTCCAGTTGATTTTTGACCTTTTCGAAAGATATCAGCTTCAGTTGCCAATGGCAAAAACTGAATCAATTCTTCAAGGTTACGATAGTTCTCGCAGATTTTTTTCAGCTTCTCCAGATCCCCAGGTTCTACCGGATCCATCCGTAACATCCAGTCTTCAATAATCTCCTGGCTTTTGTTGCAGGTTTTGGCTTTATAATATTGAACTACTCCATAAAACTGACCTAGTTTAGCTATTAACTCCGGCGCCAGATCGCCATCTATCAACTGTTGCAGCCTATCAATTTCTACGGAAGTTTGTCTTTTTAACCATTCCATTATCTCAGCAACGTCATTACTCCTTAATCCCCACCGTGGTTGCCGCAAATTAGCTCGGAGCAAAAACAAATCATGAGGGTCTTTTAGATACCGGAAAAAAGTTAAAAACTCCTTTACGGTTGAAGAATCCAAAGTAGCAGCCGGTCCAACTACCCGGTAAGGGAGTCCCTCTTGCAATAATACCTGTTCTATGGCATCGGCTTGTTTTCCGGTCCGGTAAAGAATAGCAAAATCACTTAAACTAAAAGAAGCGGACTCAACCTTACTACTCCGTTTGCCGATCTTTTGCCCATGGGCCGAAAGCATAGTTGAACCACCCATTAAATTAATAATTTCATTGATAACAGCTTTAGCTGCCGTTCTTTCATTATTTGCTTCAAACCAAATAATCTTTTTTGATTCCGGTTCCTTCTTCTCCGGTACCGATTGCTGATATTCCTTATTTATAAGTGCATTAGCAGCTCTAACAATAATAGATGGAACCCGATAATTCCGAGTCAGGTGCAGAGAAGATACTCCGGGTATTTCCTGCCGAATTTGCTCAAAAAACTGCGGTCCGGCTCCCCGAAATCCGTAAATCGATTGGTTGGGGTCACCGATTACCATCAGGTTCTTATTTTCATTGGCCCACAATTTAACTAATTTATATTGCAAAAGGTTCAAGTCCTGAAACTCATCCACCAACACATAATTAAACTGCTTTTTAAACGGTTGCAGCCAATCCGGATTCTCTTCCCATAACTCCAGAGCATTAATTAAAATATCATCAAAATCATACCGCTGATAAATATGTAAGTTTTGTTGGTATGCCTGATATATTTCAGCTACTTTCGGCGGAATTGCTAAATTATCATCCCAAAGATATTTATTCTTTACCAGTGATATTATCAATGAAGCTTCCCTGGCGGTCATCGGAATCCGGTTCAGACGCAACACTTCTTCAAGAATCTCACGGGATTCAAATTCATCCAATAGTTTAACTCCGGAATGGTCCGGACTACTATTTAATACTCGCCAGCATATACTATGAAAAGTCCCAAAATTAATGCGGTTGACTCTTTTATCCCCATTTAAAATCCCGGCCAGCCTGGAGCGCATCTCGGCAGCAGCTTTATTGGTAAAAGTAACCCCGGTAATCTCGGTCGGATTTATCCCCCAGTCATTAATTAGATACGCTATCCGTTCAACCAAGGTTCTGGTCTTTCCCGTTCCCGGTCCGGCAGTTACAATTAAACACGGAGTTTCATTCTGGATAATTGCTGTTTGCTCTTGGCTTAAACCGAAATCAGCCGTAGAACCGTCTTCTCCAAGTACCTCTTCTACCTGATTGGCCAATTCTTTAACAATTGCTTTTAATAAAGGCCCCTTTTTTGAACTACTTTTTGCAGCAGGTTCAAAGAGAGCAGCCTGCCCTTTTAAAGCCTGACGGTCATCTTCCCGTAAAACCGAAATTACTCCATAAGCTCCGTCATAACCTGGCTGAATTGAAACTTCCCCGGTTCGTAACCGTCTTATCCCTTCAGCTACCAATACTCCGCCGGTCTTAACAATCTCGTTAAGGTCCGTCTCCCGTAAAACAGTCAGTTCCGGACCAAATTCCTTCAATAAACTAAAATATAGCTCCTCTACTTTTTTAGACGCAGCACCGCAGTTGATTGCCGAACCGATAATCTCCTTCAGCGGAACCATACTTTCATAAAGCGGCGCTCCATCCGGTTTAAATCCTTCAGTTCGATCCGCTAGCAGAGCCACCCGATGCAACACTCCCACTGTTACTTTACGACCGCAAACCGGACAAATACCTTTATTAACCAAAGTTTCTTCAGGTTTTAAGCAGACCTCGCAATTCCGATGGCCGTCCAGATGGTACTTTCCTTCTTCCGGGAAAAATTCGATTGTACCGAGGAATTTGCCATTATTTTTGTTTTGTAGAGCTTCCTTTAATCCTTGATAAGAAAATTCCGCCGCCAAAATATTAGCTTCCCGGGCTAAATTTCGTGGATTGTGGGCATCAGAGTTGGATACCAATGTAAAACGGTCCAAAGCGGACCAGCGCCAATTCATAGCCGGATCGGAAGATAGACCGGTCTCCAATGCAAAAATATATTGGGTTAAATCTTCATAGCATTCTTTAATATCATCAAACCCGGAATTTGAGCCAAATACCGAGAAATGCGGAGTCCAAACATGAGCGGGAATATAAATAACCTCCGGACAAGCTTCTAATACTATTTCAAACAAATTATGACTATCAAGCCCGAGTATTGGTCTACCATCAGATCGGATATTCATCCCCAACTCTTCAAGTTTAGCGCTGATTTTATCAGCTGCTTCCAGAGAAGGTAAGACTATCAGATGGTGAACTTTCCGAACCCGTCCGTTTTTTTTGTAAATTGTGCTTAACTCACCGGTAACCACGAAGCGGATCTCGGGCTGATCGGGAACTTCTTGATTGATGTTTTCTTTTAGCCGGTAAAACCCAGGCTCAGCTGTATCCAAATTAGCCCGTAGCTCCGACCGCCAACCGGGATGAGTAAAATCACCTGTTCCAACTAAAGAAACTCCTTTTAAGCCAGCCCAACGATGAAGATTTTTAGGGTTACATTCCTTACTGGTAGCCATGGAGAAATGAGAGTGAATATGTAAGTCGGCAAGCCAGGGCAATAAAATCAACTCCAATTAAATTTATATCAAAACATAGTTTCTACATTTTGAAAGAATTACCCTTTTTTACTCTGTATCGCTTGGATTAATTTTTCCTCTATTATAATTGTACTTCTTATTAATAATTAAGTATTTTCAATTGATTTATGTTTTAAAAAAATAAAAAAGCCTTTCTTTTCTGAAAGACTTGATTTACAAATAAATGGCTCCCCGAGTTGGACTCGAACCAACAACCACTCGGTTAACAGCCGAGTGCTCTACCATTGAGCTATCGAGGAGTATAAAAGGTTTTATTCAGTTGACGTTTTATATCATAACACAGATTAGTTTTTTTAGTCAAGCTTATTTTTTAGGTTTTTTTGGGATTACTTGGGATGCAAAACCCCGTTATAAACGGGGTTTTGCTAAAAATATTTAAAATTACTCCTGGCAACGACTTACTCTCCCAGCCGGTCGCCCGACAAGTACCATCAGCGCGGAGGGGCTTAACTGCCGTGTTCGGGATGGGAACGGGTGGTTCCCCCTCGCCATAGTCACCAG
>JAEYRX010000075.1 GCA_023435225.1 Bacillota bacterium | reverse complement strand
GGCTGGGTAAATACTTCGAAGGCTTCCCGAGCCCGTTTATCGGGCTTTAGAATGATTTTTAATCCTAGCCCAGGGTTTTAACCCTGGGTGGACAGAACGGCAAAAAGTCTATTTTGCAACAGCCCCTTTATTAAATATTAAACCACAGAGGACACGGAGAACACAGAGTGTTTATTTCTTCCACAACCCAACTATCTTTTGAAACGTTAATTGATAGATATTACTCCACAAATTGGCTATCATATCTCCGATACTATACCAAGCTGAGAAAAAGAAACCGGCTTTTTTTATTTCATTAGGGGTTATAGTCTCTACCCCGGCTGTCTTTTCCAGTTTTTCAGTTAAATACTCGGCAAATTGATTACCCTTAAAATCGGGAGCTACCCGACCTACCACGGCGCCTTTAGCAACCGGGGCGATTACCGCTCCGTTTTTGGCTGGGTTGTCTACCCGGAAAACCGGGGTAACCGTGTATTCCTCGCCTTTTTTTATCAAGACCGTCAGTGGTTTTTCATTGGTAACCTCGGTTTTTCGCCAACGACCGCCTTCGATTTTCACTTCAAATTGCTGATTGGCCGGAAGGATTTCTTTGGTTATAAAGTTTTTAAACCCGTAATCCATTATTTTTTGGGTCTCCATGAAACGGTTTTTAAAAGATTTGGTCTTCATTACCACCGAGATTAAACGGATACCATTCCGTTTG
The DNA here is from genome assembly GCA_023435225.1 of Bacillota bacterium. Lineage (GTDB taxonomy): Bacteria > Bacillota > UBA4882 > UBA8346 > UBA8346 > UBA8346. The sequence goes on along the minus strand of JAEYRX010000075.1, from coordinate 34,807 downwards.
GCGGTACCGGTAAAACAATAACCGGCCTGGTCGGTGGAGCCGGTTTTTAGGCCATCCATGCCTTCATACCCAAAGACTAGATCCGGTAACATCCAGTTCCAATTATCCATTTGAATTTCATCAGAAGTTCCTTTCTGAAACTTTTTCTTAGGAATATCGGAAAACCGGAAAACTTCCGGATAATCTTTGATTAGTCGATAGGCCAGAGTAGCGGTGGCCCGGGCCGACATCATATCTTCATCACTAGACAAAGTTCCTTCGGGTTGCATCCCATATAAGTCATTGTTATTTAAACCGGTACAATTGACAAACTTATAATCGGTCAAATCTAGTTCGGCGGCTTTTTCATTCATCATTTTTACAAAATCAGTCTCGGAACCAGCAATATGCTCAGCTAAAGCAATAGTAGCTCCATTGGCCGAGTAGATAGCCATCGCTTCGTAAAGTTCTTTCACCGAGTATTCCATATCCTTTCGCAACGGAACATTGGACAGCTTAGTGTTTTGGGAAATCTTATATACATAATCGCTGATATGGATCCGGTCATCCCATTTAATACGCCCTTCCTTTATAGTTTCCATAACTAAATACTCAGTCATCATCTTAGACATGCTGGCAGTGGGTAATAATTCATCAATATTTTTGGAATAAAGGATCCGGCCGCTGGCAGCGTCGACTAAAATTGCCGCTTCCGCTAATACCTTTAGGTTATCGTTATCATTGTTTTTGGTTGCAGCAAAGCCGGAAGTAGAAAATGAAAATACTAAGCCCATCAGGAGGCAAAAGACGATAGTTTTTTTGAACAAGAATTTTCACCCCGGTTGTTAGTTTTCTTTTATTGTAACATAATGTTCTTCAAAATTAGCAATGGATTAATTCCAAAAAAGTAATAAAAGGCCAATTGGTATCGGGAACCATAGTTCCGAGATTCCAATTAGCCATGAAAGAGTATTTAGTTATTTATGGGTTTATATAATTTTAATGTATCTTACATTCTTGATAATTCCCCAGCCAACCGCTCCAATACAAATAAGCGGTTATCCCAATGTGGATTAACAATGATTGAAAATATGTTAGTAGTAGGTTCCAGTTATTATAAGTTAGCATATTGTTTTTGATCAATAAATAATGGATTCCGGTTGCTCCGGCGGAAAAGGACAGAATGATAGCAGCGATTAATAAGATATTTTTTGTATTCAATAAATAATTGCTGAAAATAATGATAATTGGTATCCAACCAGCTGAAAGAAAAAACGGGATTTTAAAAAGATATATTAAATCAACTTGGTAAAAAACCCAAAATCCATAGATATTCTGCATAATGAGGACTAATATTAAAGCTAAAGCTAAACCGCCTATTATCCCCATCCAAAATAATTCTTTAATCCGCTTCCAGGTTACAATTAAAAACATTGAGGCCAAAGCAACTAAAAATATCAATGGCCCAGCTAAATTAACCAAAGTCATTCCAAATCACCTCCACAGTATTTTGGCCAAAGAACCTGTTTATATGCAAATGATAAAAGGATAAGATTAGAAGATAGGAGTAAAGAGTGGGGGTTTGCAGTTCAGCTTTGCATGCATCTGGAAATATTATTTGCCAAAAAAGGGTTCTCAAGGTATATTTGTTAATATAGGCTTTATTAATTCATTTTTTATGAATTATAGATTCTTTGAAAAACGAACTATTCTGAGTTCAGAATTCCGGTTTCTGAATTCAGCTTTTATTTTTGAGGTCGAGGTGTATGATGTCCCACCCCAGTTTAGATAGTTTTCATCCGGTAGTCGCCAAATGGTTTGAAAAGACCTTTGGCGAACCAACTCCACCCCAAGCGAAAGGGTGGCCTTTAATAGCTCAGGGTAAAAATGTCCTATTGTTGGCTCCAACCGGTTCCGGTAAAACTCTGGCGGCTTTTTTGAAATGTTTGGATGGCCTTTACCAGGAAAATGATACCGGAAAAGCATCGGCACCCGGAGTTCAAGTTTTATACATATCTCCTTTGAAAGCCTTAAATAATGATATATATCGAAATTTGGAAATCCCGCTTCGAGGCATTGAGGCAATGGGAAGAGAGATGGGGTTTTCATTACCGGTACTGACGACCGCGGTCCGAACCGGAGATACCCCAGGCGTTGAAAGGCAACGTATGCTGCGGCGGCCACCCCGGATACTCATTACTACTCCAGAGTCTTTGTTTTTAATAATCTCTTCAAAAGCCAGAGAGATCTTAAAAACCACCAGGTTTGTTATTATTGATGAAATTCATACTTTGTTCTCCACCAAGCGAGGAGCCCATTTGAGTTTAACGTTGGAACGTTTGCAGCATTTGGTTGGGAATGATCAACTTATCAGGAAAATCGGGCTTTCGGCCACCATGGAACCATTGGAACAGGTGGCCCGGTATTTAGCGGGTTATAAATACGATCCTCAAAATGGTATATATCAACCCCGTCAGGTTGAAATAGTGGATACCGGCCAACGTAAAACCCTTGATTTAAAAATAATAGCTCCGGTTCCCCAATTTCGCGACTTACCCGAGAAATCGATTTGGCCTTCAATCTATCAGCAACTTTTTGGATTGATCAAAGAGCACCGGACTACTCTAATTTTTGTAAATAATCGCCGTCTGGCAGAACGGATTACCGCTAATATGAACCAGCTGGCGGGGGATGAGATCGCCCGAACTCATCATGGGAGTGTTTCTAAAGAGGTCCGTCTAGAAGTAGAGGAGATGCTGAAAAAAGGGGAGATTTCCTGTATTGTCGCTACCGCTTCATTAGAATTAGGAATTGATGTCGGATTTATTGATCTGGTAGTGCAAATTGAGTCTCCTAAAGAAGTGTCCCGGGGATTGCAGCGGGTGGGACGGGCCGGTCATATAGTCGGGATGCCCAGCAAAGGCCGGATAATCCCAAAAACAAGGGCAGATTTATTGGAATCGGCGGCTATTCTACGCGAAATGAAAGCCGGCTGGGTTGAACCGGCAAAAGCAGTTTTTAATTGTCTGGATGTACTGGCCCAACAACTGGTAGCAATGACTGCCGAGGGCGAATGGCCGGTGAAAGAGGCTTTTAATCTTATCCGCCAAGCTTATAATTTTCAATCATTAATTGCTAAAGATTTTGAAAATGTCCTGGCCATGCTCTCCGGAAGTTTTGAAACTACGGAATTCGTAGATCTGCGGCCCCGTATATATTGGGACTGTGATTTGGGGATTATTAAAGCTGATGCTTATGGAAAACGGTTGGTTTATTCCAGTGGCGGTACTATACCGGATCGCGGTTATTTTGGAGTTTACCTTGAAGGTAAAAATCTTAGGTTGGGAGAGTTAGACGAGGAATTCGTATATGAACGCCGTTTAAATGAACGTTTTATCTTGGGGACTTCAACTTGGCGGATTCAAGAGATTCGTCAAGACCGGGTAATTGTTACTCCATCCCGGAAAGGTGGGGAGGCCATCGTACCTTTTTGGAAAGCGGATCTGGCTGGACGCCCGTTCGAACTAGGAAAACGAATTGGCCGGTTTCTTGGCGAATTTGAAAAAAAGCTGGATTCACCGGAGGTTAAAAATTGGTTAGCGAGTGAGTGTAATTTGGATCAGAGTATAACTGAAAATCTACTGGATTATTTGGGTGATCAGAAGCGGGCTTTAGGATTTATCCATACAGATAGGCGTTTGGTAATAGAAGAATTCCCGGATGAGGCCGGGGAATGGAGGATATTACTACATTCTCCGTTTGGGAAGAAACTTCATTCGGCACTCAGCTTATTGATTAAAAATATCTGGGAAGCCGATTTACAAATTAATGTTGAAGCTATCCCCAGCGATGACGGGATTATGTTTCATCTGCCGGGCGGAGTAGAACCGCCGCCATTAGATTGGACCAAGCTTTCGATAGACAATATTGAACAAAAAGTGGCCGAATTAGTATCCGGCACGGCCTTGTTTGGGATCACTTTCCGGCATGCCGCACAACTTTCATTAGTTATGCCAAGAACCGGTTATGGCCGGAAGAGAACTCCTTTTTGGTTGTCAAGATTGAAGGCTGGTAACTTATTGCAGACTGTGGCCAAATACCACGATTTTCCGTTGGTACTTGAGACTTATCGCTCTATTCTTCGAGATTATTTTGAATTGGATGCTCTGAAGGAAGTATTACAAGGATTACAACAAGGCCAAATAACGGTTCATTGTTGCCGGCGTCAAATCCCTTCACCATTCGCTAGCGGCCATTTGTTTAATTTTGTCGGTAATTTTATGTACGAGGGAGAAGCGCCAAAAAGTGAGCTGAAACTGCAACTTTTTGGACTAGGGCGGGAGACCTTAAAGACTATAATGGGAGAAAGAGGTTTCCGAGAGTTGTTTAATCCGGAGATCCTTAAATCGGTTTCCCAAAAAGCCAGTGGATTTTTTCTGGTGGAAAATAACTGTACCCGGGAATCGGTAAAACAATGGTTGGAAAAGAACGGCGATGTTTTTGAAACAGAATTGGTCGACATTTTCCCCAATATCCATCAGCAAGTTTTAGCATTATTCGAAGAGTTAAGAAGCTTTGGAAAGGCTGTCTATTTTCAACTTAGTGGAAAGGTTTTAATTATCGCTGATAGACATTTATCGGTTTATCTAAGAGCGATAGCCTCTTTGGTGAGCCAATTTCCTAATTTAGCTGTACAGGTTTTACCTTCAAAGGATGAGGCAATCCGGAATATTGTCGAAAGATATATCCGGACTCATGGACCTTTTCGAACAAATGATATTGTTAAAAGGTATGGTTTTCCTAAAGATAAGGTAGATGAGATATTAGCCTTACTTGCAGCTGAAGGCCTGGTTGAGGTAGGCGAATATCTTCCCGGTGGAGACGGAGAGGAATGGTGTGAGGTCAGTAAACTGCAGGAGATTCATCGTCGAAGTTTGGCTCAAGCCCGCCGGGAAATTGAACCCAGGAATCCTCACGAATATGGAGCTTTTTTAGCCAGATGGCAGGGGATTGGTGGAGAAAAGTATGGTCTTGAAGGTTTGAGCGCCGTTTTAGATCAATTGCAGAATTCATGGCTACCGGCGGGTATTTGGGAGAGTAGCGTACTTCCCAACCGGGTTAGGGATTATCAACCGGGATTGCTTGATCGGTTAATTACCAGCGGTCAATTTAGTTGGAGAGCTAAAGGCGGAGGTCAAAGTCTGCGAGTTTGTTTTGAAAAAGCGATTGTTTATGCGGTAGAAATGGAAGAACCTGATCTAACTCAACTTGGAGCAGCTGCACAAAATGTTTATCAATTGATTAAAAGCGCCGGAGCTTTATCGTGGCCTCAGATTTTGCAGCAATTAATGTTATCTTCAGTAGTCTTATGGCAGGCTTTGGAAGAATTAATTTTAAATGGATTTATAACTAATGATACCTTTGGTCCGATTCGTTATCTTTTAAATAGCCGTCCGGATGACCGGCAGGGAGTGAGGGGGATTTTGCCCCCGATGATATTGGCGCAAATGGGATGCTGGTCGCTACTACCGGTTTACCGAAGTTTGATATTCAGGATGAAGCAGCCCGATTATTCGACTGTTACGGGTTGGTCTGCCGGGAAATAGTTCAACAGGAAGAACGGAGTTGGAGTGATCTTTATCCGGTTTGCGATTTTTCAGAGAGCGCCGGTAAGGTAAAAAGAGGCTACTTTGTTTCCGGGTTGAGCGGTCTGCAATATATTATACCGTCAGCCCTTGAAAAACTACGTCTACCGGTTTCAACAGATTTACCTGATTGTTGGGTATTCGCATGGGAAGATCCGGCTAATTTTTTACACTTCTATTCGGGAGAAGGAACTGATAGCTTGGATGACTTTAAAGTATACGGAGATTATATTGTTTTTCAGACCGGAGTTCCCATATTAACCGCTACTGGAAAGAAACTTAAATTAAATCCGCTTAAAGAAACATCGTTGGAGTTGTTGAAACCGGCTTTGGAAAAGCTACTTAAAATCTTATGTTTAGTTTATCCTGATCAAAAAATATCCGTGATTCAATATGACGGGCAACCGATTCAGGATAAGGAACCAGCCGCCATTCTTCAACAATTGGGTTTCGAGAAAGGTTACCAGGAGATGGTACTTTGGCCATCCAAGCGTTTATGAATAGAGTCAAAGATCAAAAGTCAAAGGTTAAAAATACGATCATTTTAGACTTTAAGACTTGTATTAAGTAGTACAAATACTAATTACCCCACATGCGATCCGTTTTCCGGAATTTCCAGCCGGTTGGCTCCGGTAATCATCAGGGTTTTCATGAATAATTACTGAATGACCGGCTAAATCCGCCACTTTAAATTTATTAGTAAAAAAATTCATTTGGGCCCGGCCGTTGTTGGAAAACAAGACTGGAAAATCTCCGGCATGGTTACCATGGGGCTGTTTTGTAGGGTTCCAATGTCCCCCTGCTGCTTGAAAAGGATCATTGGGGTCACCTATTTCACAAGTCCCATATTGATGAATATGAAATCCATGCGGGCCTATTGGTTGATTCCCATTTTCCACGGGTTTATAGTCCGGAAGACCTGAGACCTCAACAGTAATCCAAACACCTCCTGGTACATCCTGGAAGAATATTGTGCCTCTGATTTGTGAATTTAGAGGTCCGCCATGAATTTGAGCAATTGCTGTCTTTCCTAAAGAATCTCTCCATGGTACAGCCGGAATAATGGCTCTTCCCAGCGCAACCGGGTTAGATTTTTTTTTACCCATATGATTTCAACTCCCGAATTTGATATTTTCATCGTATGATAAAGGTCCATAGAAGTTACTTGCGAAATGATAAAATCTCGTAAATTTTGAATACCCCTTATCGGATGAGAAAATAATAGTATGGGAGGTAACCAAAATGGTTGATTTTTTGGGTAAGGTTAAACAGGGAATTGATAAAGGGGTTACGGTAGTTACTGTAAAATCAAAAGAAATGGTTGAAGTCTCCAAAAAGAAAAATCAGCTATCTTTTTTAAGAGAACAAAGAGGAAAAGCCCTTTTTGAAATGGGTGAGATGATATTTCAAATGTATCTCCAGAATGGTTTAAATGAAGAGAAAATTAGGACTAAATGCGAGACGGTGGCTTTATTGGGAAGCCGTATAATGGAGAAAGAATTGGAGTTAAAACAACTGCATGTAAAAGCTGAAGAGGCTTTAGGTAAAAATTTTTGTACATTTTGCGAGACTGAGCTTGCTGAAAATGCTATTTATTGTAGTAAATGTGGTGAAAGAGTCGATATGATGGAAAAGAATTAATGTAAATCCTATTAAATTTTAAATATAAGCCGATCATTTATCATGTTCCGGCCTTAATACTTTCAATCGGTCCCCATTGGAAGATTCAACATATAAATAATCGGATTCACCATTATGGATAATAATTTTCACCGGTTTTTTCCGATGGCGGCATCGCAATTCATAGTCTTCATTTACATATTCAATTCGTTTCATAGAAAACACACCCCATTTAAGGCTTGAATTTTTAAAAGGATAATAATTGAAGTCCTCCAGTTATTATATGACCAAAGACAGCCGGTTCATTCCCTTTCTTTCTATAAATTTTGATCCTTTTTACTCTTAAATTCCTAAAAACTTTCATAGTATTAAAGAGTAAGGGGGATTTTAATGCGGGCAAATGACTTAGTTGGCAAAGAAGTTATCGCTGTTAATACCGGTGAAAAACTTGGGGTGATTCAAAAAAGTGAATTACTGATAAATACGACTTCAGGTATGGTGGAAGCTTTGATTTTTGTTCAACAGAGTTGGTCCGGTAGAGAAAAGGAGATTATGACAATTCCTTGGGGCGACATACAAAAAATAAGTGAAAAACTAATCATTTTTAACGAAAAGGAGCAGAAAGGATAAAGTATAAGGTTTATTAACATTGAAAAATTCGCTTGACAGTTTAATCTTTTTATAGTAAAAATTTATTAGAAGTGTAACAACTTCTATTTTTTTGTCTTTGAGATTTACATAATTTCTAATTTTAACAACAATATTGATTATGTATCTCTTAAATTTGAGAATTATATGTGGTAGAGTAGAGGCGCAAAACAGATTAGTAGCTCCGTGGAGGTTGGGCGAAACCAAAGAAACGGAATAAAAGGTTGTTTTGCCGAAGTCGAAAGCGCCATCTTTCGGCTGGTACTGTTGATGAACAATCCCAGTACTGTCATCCCGGGGGATATCTATAAGCTCCTTAGGGGTGAAGAGCTAACTTACCAGCGTTTGAATTTCACTATGGAATTCAGGTTGGTGCTACCAACCTTTTTTTATTCTCATACCATTTTACATCCAAAGTGCAACTAGGTTTTAGATTTAATTGTTTAAAGAATTAGGAGTGGTGTTTTTTGGATAGAATCAAAGTATTGGTATCCGGCGCTTCCGGGCGGGTGGGCCGGGAGGTAATTAAAACAATCTTAAACGATGAGGAACTTGAACTTACCGGCGCTGTTGACAAGATGAATATTGGTAAAGACGCCGGCGCTTTAGTTGGGCTTGAGCCGGCCGGAATCATTATTTCTGATGATTTGGCGGAAACGGTTAAAAACAGCCAAGTTCAAGTAATGGTGGATTTTACTACTCCGGCAACCGTGCTAAATAACATACGAACAGCGCTCTCTTTAGGAGTACATATTGTCGTTGGTACTACCGGATTAACTTCGGAAAATCTAAAGGAAGTTTCTACTTTATGTACTAATAATAATGTTAATGCTTTAATAGCACCGAACTTCGCTATTGGAGCTTTACTGATGATGCGGTTTGCAGCGATGGCCGCTAAATATTTCCCTCAAGTTGAGATCATTGAACTTCATCATGATCAGAAATTGGATGCCCCATCCGGAACTTCAATTAAAACGGCGGAAATGATTTTAATGGGCCGGGGTGAGCAAGCAAATAATGTTATCGGCGAGGAAAAGATTAAAGGAGTTCGGGGCGGCGAGATGGGGGGTATTCATCTCCATAGTATCAGGCTACCGGGACTAATTGCCCATCAGGAAGTTATATTTGGAGGAGAAGGGCAGACTTTAACCATCCGTCATGATTCATTAAGCAGGGAATCATTTATGCCGGGAGTGACGTTAGCTATAAAAACAGTGCAACAAAAACCAGGATTGACTTATGGTTTGGATAATTATATGTTTTAGAATTCTCTGACCGTAGGAACCTCTAAATTCAACTTCGAATATACTACATTAGCCTAATGTTTAGTATGCAATAAAACTAAAATAGTCTTTAAAAATGTTTGATTGTAATTATTTTGGGCTATAAAAGAAAGTTTTGTTTTTTAAAAGCTTGAAGTTGAATAAGGAGGAGCCATTGGTGGAACCTATTTTTGATTTTCAGGCGGCAGTAGTCGGCGGAGACTCCCGTCAAATAGCTGTTGCAGGAGCTTTAACCCACCTTTTTAAAAACGTTAAGATTTTTGGTCATCCGCAGGAGAAGGTATCGGGATTTTTAGAATATGTTGCATCCCTTAATGAAGCAGTCGCTAATACCAAGATAATCGTTCTTCCAATTGGCGGAATGAACCGTGAAGGATTGGTAAGAAGTTATCAAGGTGAAGCGTTTATTGATTTTGGGAAATTGTTACCGGAGTTGAATTCCGGAACATTGCTGGTTACCGGATCACTTAGCAATAATTGGCTTCAACTTGCGGAATCTTTAAACCTGAAAGTCATTCAATATGCCGATGATGATGAAATCGCTATTTTAAATTCCATACCTACCGCAGAGGGAACTCTTCAACTGGTAATGGAGAATACGCCTATTACTATCCATGGCAGCAGAGTAGTTATTATTGGATTTGGGAGAGTTGGAGTTACATTAGCCCGTAATTTTCAAGCTCTTGGAGCGGAAGTTATCGTCACAGCCAGACGGAGATCAGCTCTGGCCAGAGCAACCGAGATGGGTTTTATTTCGATACTTACCGAGTTTCTTCCTGAAAAAGTTGGAACGGTAGACGTAATTATTAATACAGTTCCGGCTATGATCATTGATAGTCAGCTTATTACCAAACTCCAGCCGGACACTTTAATTATCGATTTAGCTTCACCTCCGGGTGGAACCGACTTTGAAGCCGCTAAGGCTCTAAATATCAAAGCAATTTTAGCCCCGGGGTTACCTGGATTGGTTGCTCCAAAAACTGCCGGGGCTATCTTAGCAGATATTCTCCCCAAATTAATCGTTGATTTTATTAATAAAGGGGGGGCTGCTTAATGAACTTATCAGGAATTAAATTGGGATTTGCTCTTACCGGCTCACATTGTACTATTGATGAAGTTTTACCTTATATGGAACAGCTAAAGAATGACGGAGCCGATATTATCCCAATATTCTCACCAGCGGTTGCCAATACTGATTCCAGATTTGGCAAAGCCAAAGACTTATTGGAAAAAATCATAAGTATAACCGGTAAAGAACCACTTACCAATTTAGTTCAAGTTGAACCCATTGGGCCGCAAAAACAATTGGATATTATTTTAGTGGCTCCCTGCACCGGTAATACTTTAGCTAAATTGGCTTTAGGGATAACCGATACCAGTGTAGTATTAGCCTGTAAAGCACAGTTAAGGAACAATAGGCCGGTGGTTATAGCGGTTTCAACCAATGACGGTCTAAGCGCCAATGCAAGAAATATAGGAACTTTATTAAACCGGAGAAATTTCTATTTTGTCCCATTTGGTCAAGATGCTCCCAACAATAAACAATCATCGCTGGTAGCTAAGATGGGATTGATTCCTGAAACCATTTCGGCAGCTATGGACGGTCGCCAACTACAGCCGGTAATTGTTAGTTATTAAGTAAGGCATTAGGCAATAGGCAAATGCAATCCTTTGTCCCCTAATTTTAATTATTGAACTAATCGAAAGAAACAAATAATGAACTCGGGAGAAGGCTTTTTATTATATAAATGTTATTTAAGTTGAAGAAAGTTTTTCAATAAAAATGAATAGCAAACTCATTAGAGACAAGTATTTCTGTTTTCATTTCTCATCCAACTAATGAAAGCGAGGCTTTTAAAAATGCGGATTATAGTTCAAAAATTCGGTGGGACTTCGGTAGCAACATCTGAGGGACGCGAAAATGTGGTTAAAAAAGTAAAAGAAGCGTTGGGAAATGGTTTTGGAGTTGTGGTTGTTGTTTCAGCGATAGGGAGAGCCGGAGATCCTTATGCTACTGATACATTGATCGGCTTGGCCCGGGGAGTACTAAAAAGCGTCAAACCTAGGGAACTGGATCTGTTGATGTCCTGCGGGGAAAATATTTCAACAGTGGTAATGGTTCAAACTCTTAAAGCACAAGGCATAGAAGCTTCAGCTTTTACCGGAGGGCAGGCTGGTATAATAACTGATCATCATTTCAACAGTTCCAGGATAATTGAGATTAAACCGGAGAATCTCTGGAATTGTTTAGAGGAAGGCCGGGTTGCTGTAGTAGCTGGTTTTCAGGGAGTTACCACCGATGGCGAAATAACCACTTTAGGTCGTGGAGGCAGCGATACAACGGCATCAGCGCTTGGAGTAGCTCTGAATGCAGAAGTGGTGGAGATATATACCGATGTAGACGGAGTAATGACTGCTGATCCGCGTCTGGTACCGCAGGCTAAACCTTTATCGGTTATGACATATAGTGAGGTTTGTGAAATGGCCCACCTTGGGGCGAAAGTAGTTCATCCCCGGGCGGTGGAAATCGCTATGGAAGGGCGAATACCATTAAGAATACGTTCCACTTTTTCCGATAATTTGGGTACACTTATCTCAGATGGTACTCCAATCGGTAATATTGAAATTAGAAGTGAAAAAGTGGTTACCGGCTTAGCTCATATTTCCGAAATGGCATTAGTCAGAATGACATCCAACGAAGATTTAAATAAAAACGGCAAAGTTTTAGAAATTTTCCAACAAATGGCCCATTCGGGTATTAGTGTTGATATGATCCAGGTGTCTCCATTTCAAATAGCTTTTATTATTAAAGGTGATCTGGCTGAAAAAGCAAAAGATACTATAAGTGTTTTAAACCTGGAACATCAAGTCGAAAAAGGTTATGCCAAAGTAGCTATTGTTGGCACGGGGATGCGTGGTGTGCCTGGTGTTATGGCTAGAATGGTTAAAGGTTTACAAAAAGAAAATATCTCAATTTACCATTCGACAGATTCACACATCAATATCGCCTGTTTAGTTAAACAAGAAGAAATGTGTAAGGCACTCCAAGCTTTACATGATGAATTTGAACTGGCGGATTAAAAGGGCATGAGGCCATAATTTAGCTTTTAGTGTATAGTATACAGTTGACAATTGACAGTTTAATTCTCAATAACATTTTTTATCTATACACTATCAACTATTAACTATTAACTCTTCATACTGTTATTTTTTATGCCTCAAGCCTGAATTATAAAGGAGGATAATAATGTTAAAATTTGGGAGAGTTTTAACGGCGATGGTTACGCCTTTCAACTCAAATTTACAGGTGAATTATCAAGCAGCTCAAGAACTGGCTGTTCGTTTAGTGGAATCAGGATCGGATGGAGTAGTAGTTGCTGGAACTACTGGTGAATCACCTACCCTTAACAAGCAGGAGAAATTGGGCTTATTTAAAGCGGTAGTTGAAGCGGTAGGCGGAAAAGGTACGGTTATTGCCGGAACCGGAAGCTATGATACAATGGAGAGTATTGAATTAACCAAGGAAGCCGAAAGAACCGGTGTTGACGGAGTTATGTTGGTGGCCCCATATTATAATAAACCACCTCAGGAAGGGCTTTATCAACATTTCAAAGCTATAGCCGGAGAAACTGCCTTACCGGTAATTCTTTATAATATCCCGGGTAGAACCGGAGTTAATATTCAGCCGGCTACAATTGCCAGACTGGCTGAAATCGATAATATTGTTGCGGTTAAAGAAGCCTCGGGAAATCTTAATCAAGTAAGTGAGATTTATGAGAAATGTCCTAAAGATTTTTTAATCTATAGCGGTGATGATGCTTTAACCATTCCAATTTTGAGTCTGGGTGGGATAGGTATTATTAGTGTCGCCGCCCATATTGTTGGCCGAAAGATTCAAGAAATGATTGCGGCTTTTATCAAGGGTGACACTGCTACTGCTAATAAAATTAACACTGAGATAGCTCCTTTAACCCGAAGCTTATTTATTACTACCAATCCTATTATGGTGAAAACAGCCTGTAACTTACTTGGGTTTAAAGTCGGAGGCTTACGATTACCATTAGTCGAAGCTTCAGCTAATGAATTGAAAGTACTGCAAGAAGAGCTGCAGGGAATGGGGCTAATTTAATTGACAATTGAGAATTGACAATTAATTTCGGATTTCAGATTGCGGATTGTAAATTTAAAAACAAAAATAGTCTTGTCGTTTAACTTGAATCTGAATTAAAAACTAATAACCAATAACAAATGAACCAATAACTAATGAACTAATCACAGAATGATTTCTCCGTTGGCGGGAAGGTTGAAACCCTGTTCTTTTAAATCTGCTGCCAGTTTTAGAAGGGCCAGGTCTTTTTGTTTAGCCTCGAGCATAATATCAAACTCCCGGTTCAACGGTTTGACTTTTTCTAAAAAGTCGGTTACTGTCGATACATCAACATAATCAGCGTGAGCTCTGGGGTCTTTTTCATCTCTGGGACTTGAGATATGCACTTTTGGCGTTTTTGTACCCCAGGTATTAAAGATTTGCGGTAATAATGAATCTATACTCTCACCGTGATTAAGAAGTTGATGATGATGAAGATCCAGAACCATCGGAATAGATAATTCCCGGCAAATGTCAAGAACTTCAGCGGCGGAGAAACAACGGTCATCGTTTTCGAGAATTATTAATTGTTTAATATTAGAAGGCAGTTGTTGAAATTGTTCCTGGAAACGTTCAATAGCGGCTTTTTTATTATTATATTTTCCGCCAACGTGGATAACCAGTTTAGATTCACCAGTTAACTGCATTTCCTCTAGAACAGCGGTATGGAACTCTAAATCCCTTAATGACGATGCCTGTACTTCCGGTATAGGGCTGTTTAATAGGGTAAAGTGGTCAGGGTGGAATCCAACCCGCATATGTTTTTCTTGAACATACTCCCCGATCTCCTTCATCTTATTCCGGAGACTTTGACGGTAATCCCAATCCAAAAATTGCGGATGGGTAGCCAAAGGAATCAAGCGTGAAGAAAACCGATAAATATAAATATGGTCATAGAAGTTAGCCTTCAATATACGTAGAGTATTTTCCAGATTTTGAAAGGAGATATTTATCAGGCGATTGACTTGGTTTTTATAACCATTAATTTTTTGGATATTTTTTAAAGTGGTAGTTTTTGAGGGCGAACAATCTTGTAACCTCAAAGCAGTGGCTACATACCCCAAACGGATTTTCATTTTTAAAGCTCCTTTACTATCCCACAGTTTCTTCGTTTAGAAGGTCGTTCACAATTTAATACCATGATTAAGTTAATTGTGAAACACTTTTAATTAAAAAATCATTCATTTCTTTAAGTGACAGTAAACTTTTTCGGAAAAATACCGATTAATCTAAGAGAACAATTATTTTTGCCGTAAAATCATATCCAAGGGTAAATATGCCTCAAAAATTTGCCGCAAAACGCTTACGGCATGCGGCTTTTTGACCAAAGTTTGCTGAAAACTATTTGAGGATAATTATTACTTAAGGGAGTAGATATGACCTGGTATGAAATGATTTATGTTCTACCACTTTTAGTAGGAGCCTTTATTTGCTTTAGTTTTGTTGCTCTTACTTGGGTTAGACGACAAACTTCAGGCTCAACCGCTTTCTCCTGGCTGATGTTCTCAATTGGCATTTGGCTTTTTGCCTATACCTTTGAACTTAATAGTCTTGATTTAGCCTCAAAAGTTTTTTGGGCCAAGATTCAATATTTAGGAATTGTAATGCTACCTGTGGCTTGGCTGGTGTTGGGTCTTAATTACTCTGGAAATAAAAATTGGTTAACATTAAGCCGTATTTTTTTAATGATTGTAATTCCTACCTTAACTTTATTAATAGTTTGGACCAATGAATTTCACCGGCTATTTTGGAAAGGTATAAATATCGGTGAAGGAGTTATTTTTAAATATCTCAATGTTAGTCATAACTGGTGGTTTTGGATTCATGCCGGTTATTCTTATCTTCTGTTGTTTTTAGGAACCCTCTTTTTTATAACCGCTATTATACGGTTTCCCAACCTATACCGTCACCAAGCCGGAATTCTTTTAGGCGGTTTTTTTCTGCCATGGGTTGTTAATTCATTATATGTCTTTAAGTTTGTCCCAAAATTTAATTTTGATATGACGCCATTTGCATTTCTATTAACCGGATTAATTGTAGCTAAAAGTTTTATCCGTTTCAATTTATTGGAAATGGCTCCGGTAGCAAGATATGCTGTGGTGGAGAATATGAGTGATTTGGTGATTGTGACTGATTTACAACACCGGGTAGTCGATTTGAATCCGGTGGCATTAAATTTTATCAGTCATTCTACTACCGAGATAATTGGACAACCTATTACGGAAATATTTACGGCTTGGCCACAATTAATAGAATATTACCAAGATGGAAATGAAGTGGAAGTTGTATTTGTAGGAGATAACGGTGAACTTTTTTTTGATTACCGGGTTTCTCCTCTGTGTAATCACCGGGGACGTTTATCCGGCCATTTGGTAATTCTACGAGATATTACCGAACGGAAACGGGCTGAAAAATTGGAGTCCAGTCTTGGACAACTACAAAAAGCCATGGAAGAAATAATCCAGGCAATGGCTTTAATTGTAGAGATGAAAGATTCATACACCGCTGGGCATCAAAGAAGGGTAGCTAAACTAGCCCGGACCATCGGAGTAAAAATGGGGCTTTCCGGCTTAGAATTGGAAGGAATATATTTAGCCGCAGTTGTCCACGACATTGGGAAACTTAATATACCGGCTGAGATTTTAAATAAACCCGGGAAATTGACTATGGAAGAATTTGAAATTATTAAAACTCACCCTGAAGTTGGTTATAATATTTTAAAGACAATCGACTTTCCTTGGGCTATCGCATTAATGGTGCAACAACATCACGAGAAAATCAACGGTTCCGGGTACCCTAATGGATTAACCGGAGATGAAATTTTAATAGAGGCCAGGATTATAGCTGTTGCCGATGTGGTTGAATCGATGTCCAATGACCGGCCTTACCGGCCCGCTTTAGGAGTAGATAAGGCTTTAGAGGAAATCCTGCGAAATCGCGGTATTTTATATGACCCCGAGGTGGTTGACGTTTGTATTAATCTTTTTACTTTGGAAGGGTATAATTTTGAAATTGACTCGGAGCAAAATGAGCTTCTAATGAATAATCCCGGGGCTTAGAAATAAACACTTTAAAACCGTAATTAATGGAGGTATGAATGTATTTTTGTTATAATATAGTATTGACAATTTTGTCACCATTTTTGGTGCTCTTTTTTATTTTAAAAAAACGGTCCGGGGAAAAACTTCTTTTGGCCTGGCGTTTTGGTTTATATAATGATAAATTTACCCAAGTGAAGCAATATACAAGAAGGATTTGGATTCATGCAGCATCGGTGGGGGAAATTAATGCTATTGCCCCTTTTATTAAGTTACTTCGAGAAGCCCATCCTGACTGCTGGATTGGAGTTTCCACCATGACTGTAACCGGTTTGGAGACAGCCAGGGCTAAATTACCGGAAATTAACGACCATTTTATTTTACCGTTAGATGTACCTTTTTCAGTAAACAAAGTGATGCGAATGGTTAAGCCAACCTTATTGATAACCGTTGAGACGGAAATCTGGCCTAACCTATTAAAACATGCCAAAAAATGCGGTGCTTCAGTAGCGATGATCAATGGGAGGATATCAATCCGAAAAATTGATTTATATCTAAAATTTAAACTATTTTTCACTAAAGTACTTCAAAATTATGATATTTGCAGTATGATTCTCCCGATTGATGCTGACCGAATCGTATCAATGGGAGCTGATCCGGCAAAAGTTACGGTTAACGGTAATGTTAAATTTGATAGTCTAAAATTTGAAATATCTGACAAAGAACGGGATGAATTGCCGGCTATGTTTAACCTAAGCGGCAGAGAACCTGTATTAGTAGCCGGAAGCACCAGAGAAGGCGAAGAAGAATTAATCATAAAGGCTTTTAAAAAAATTCGAATCAATTTTCCGGATTTGATTTTGATAATTGCTCCAAGGCATATTCAACGTAGTCCGGAAATTAGAAAAATTATTAGTGAAGCAGGATTACAATCTGTTTTAAAGACCGAATTACACACCAGTAGTAATATGAAACCGGGCACAGTTATTATCCTTAATACTATCGGCGAGCTCTTTAAAGTTTATTCTTTGGCTTCAATTGCATTTTGTGGAGCAAGTTTGGTCCCATTGGGAGGCCAAAATCCTTTGGAGGCTGCTGCCTGGGGCAAAGTTGTACTTTATGGACCCTCGATGGAAGATTTTTTAGATGCTAAAAAATTATTGGAAGAGGCCGGCGCCGGTTTTGAAGTACAAGATTATCAGGAATTGGCCACGAGAATTATTACACTGCTTGAAAACCTTCCGTTACTGATTGAACTTGGTTCCAAAGGCCAAAAAGCAATTCTAGCACAACAGGGTTCTTCGGCTAGAAATTTGGCGCTAATTCAGAACTTTTTAGGCGAGAGGCAAAAGGCGAAAGGCGAGAGGTAAAGGGAGAGTATTTTTTCTCAAGTTTTAAATGCAAGGTTTTTACTATTGCCTATTGCCTCGCGCCTTTAGCCTATAATTAAATATAGTTACCAAAATTTAAAAATCATTTACTTGCCTGTTTGCTAAAGTTTGGTTAAAATTTATATAAAATGAAGAAAATCTTATAACCAAATTTCACATCCCAAATACCGGATGTAAATTAACGAACCATGGTATTTTCTTCATTTTATGAATCAAGGAAATATGTTGAATTCAAAAACTTAATTCAACATATATAGAAAAACAATTAATATGAACTTAATAATATCAAGATATATCGGAGGCCGTTTATGAACTCAAAGTCTGTTCCATTTAGCAAAGCAGAGATTGAAGCGATTATAAAAAAATATCCGACCCCTTTTCATATTTATGAAGAGGGGGCTATCAGAGAAAATGCCAAAAGGTTATTGGAAGCTTTTTCCTGGGTTCCTGATTTTAAGGAGTATTTTGCGGTTAAAGCAACTCCAAATCCATCAATTCTAAAGATTTTAAATGAAGAAGGATTTGGGGCTGATTGCAGTTCATTAACGGAATTGATTTTAGCTGAAAAGTCCGGTATAACGGGAGAAAATATAATGTTTTCTTCAAATGATACTCCGGCGGAAGAATTTAAAAAGGCGATTGAATTAGGAGCCATTATAAATCTTGACGATATCAGTCATATCTCTTATTTGGAAGAGCAGGCCGGTATTCCGAATATTATTTGCTTCCGGTATAACCCGGGACCTTTGCGAAAGGGGAATACAATAATAGGTGTTCCTGAAGAAGCTAAATACGGTTTTACCAGGGAACAGCTTTTTGAAGGGTATCGGATTATGAGAGATAAAGGCGTAAAACGGTTTGGGTTACACACCATGGTTGCTTCCAACGAATTGCACCCTCATTATTTTGTTGAGACTGCAAAGATGCTCTTTGAATTGGTAGTCGAAATTTCCCGGGCTTTAAAGATTCATTTTGAATTTATTAATATCGGCGGTGGCATCGGTATTCCATATAAACCGGATCAAAAGCCGGTGGATATTGGATTGATCTCCCGGGGTATTGAAAAAGAATATGAACGAAAAATTAAAGCAAACCGCTTGGAACCTTTGCGTTTAACGATGGAATGCGGTAGGTTTATTACCGGACCATATGGATATTTAGTAGCTACCGTATTACACAAAAAAGAGATTTATAAGAATTATGTTGGTCTTGATGCCTGTATGGCGAATCTAATGCGCCCCGGAATGTACGGAGCTTATCATCACATCACCGTATTGGGAAAGGAAGACTGGCCTCTGGATCATATGTATGATGTTACGGGGTCTTTGTGTGAAAACAATGACAAATTTGCCGTCAATCGGACTTTACCAAAGATTGAACGCGGTGATATTATAGTTATTCATGATACCGGAGCCCATGGACATTCAATGGGTTTTAACTATAACGGCAAACTCCGCTCGGCTGAACTTTTATTAAAACCTGACGGTGAGGTTTCGCTAATTAGAAGAGCGGAGTCAGTTGACGATTATTTTGCCACTTTGGATTTTACTATAGAAACATCTTGTAAAAATAATAAAATGATGGCTGGGTAGTTCATTTACTTTTGCAAGTTTATTGACCAAGGGAGGGTTTACCTCCCTTGTTTCATAGTAATTAATTAAAGTTTTTTATCAATATAATAGAATATAGAAGCCGGAATTCAGAATCTAGAATTAAACCTTACACCTGCTGGATTCCGGCTTCTGAGTTCGGACTTTCAAATTCTATAAGCTGGAATAATACAGAATTATACCGGAGGAAAGCAATATGTCCGAAAAGGCCTTTATATTTAGACGAAAACTTACCATTTCAGGAACGGGCTAAAGACCTGGTTGCCCGGATGACTCTGGAAGAAAAAGTCACCCAGATGCTTCATAGCTCACCGGCTATTCCCGGGTTAGGTATACCTGCCTATAATTGGTGGAACGAAGCACTTCATGGAGTAGCCAGAGCAGGGACAGCTACCGTATTTCCACAAGCGATAGCGATGGCGGCTACTTTTGATGAAGATTTGGTTTACCGGATAGCAGAGGTTATCTCTACCGAAGGCTGGGCAAAATCCATGAGTTTTGGGTATGGCTTGAGTTATACAAAATTTGTTTATAGTAAATTAAAAATAAATAAGAAGGTAATTGAAGCCGGAGAAAAGGTTGAATGTATCGTTAAGGTAAAGAATGTTGGTAGCTATGATTCGGAAGAAACCGTCCAATTATATTTAAAAGACATAGATGCTAGGGTTGTTATTTCTAAATGGGAGCTTAAAGGAGTCCGGAAAATATTTTTAAAAACCGGCAAGAAACAGAGGTAAAATTTGAATTAACTTCGAAACAGATGTCACTCATTGATAAACATGGGAAACGCCTTCTGGAACCGGGTATATTTGAAATTTTTGTAGGCGGACACCAGCCGGATGAACGAAGCCGGGGATTGACAGGTTATGAAATATTAAAAGAATTATTTGAAGTTGCAGGCGATCTTGTGGAGCTGGAATACTAAATAAGGGAGTTTTATAATTTCCATAATTATTTTTTAGATACAATATATAGTGAATAACCTAGATGATATCTATCGATATATTGTATCCAAATGTTAAATTTATTAATTATGAAAATCCCTCAAATATTTCAATTCCGATATTTTTACTAATTATCCTCAAAAAGTTTGGTTTTTTTGGCGGAATTTCATTCAGAAAGCCGCATAGCGTAAGCGTTTTGCGGTAAATTTTTGGGGTATAATTTTCCTTGATTTATCGTAGCGACATTATCTTTTGGGATTACAGCTTCGCTACGATATGATATAATAAATTAAAATATACTTTGGGGAGGCGTGCTCCATGCCCGGCACTATTGCAATTATTGAAGACGAACCCAATATAGTCGAACTGGTTAAATATAACTTGGATCGGGAAGGTTACCGGACAATTTCGGCCGGAAACGGAAAAAAAGGGTTGGAATTAGTTAGGCAGGAACTACCTGATTTGGTAATTCTCGACTTAATGCTACCCGAACTTGACGGATTGTCGGTATGTAAACAATTACGGGCCGACTCTCAGACCAAAGCTATTCCAATTATTATTTTAACAGCTAAAAGCGAGGAAGCAGACAGGGTTCTCGGTTTGGAAATGGGAGCCGATGACTATGTTACTAAACCTTTTTCACCACGAGAGCTGGCAGCCAGAGTAAGAGCGGTTTTACGACGGACCGGTAATACCGATGAAGAGGAACCGGCTATTATTGAAATAGGCGGGATACGTATGGACCTACGCCAACATTTGGTAAAGGTTAAAGGTGATGAAGTAGAACTTACTCCGAAAGAATTCGATTTTCTTAAGTTATTGTTATTAAACCCGGGTCGGGCGTTTACCAGGGAGTTTTTACTGGAACACCTCTGGGGTTATGAATATTTTGGGGACACCAGAACGGTTGACGTTCATGTTAGACGTTTACGTCAAAAAATAGAGGACAACCCGGCTGAACCAATTTACTTGGAAACTGTCCGGGGAGTTGGCTACCGGTTCCGGGGTGAATAAGATGAGACAAATCGGATGGCAATTAGGAGGTTTACTCCTCCTTCTTTTTTTGCCGTTTTTATTAGCCGGATTTATCTGGCATAATATTTATTTTCCGTTTTTCTCTTTTATCTGGTTTATCTTGGTTGGTTGGTTGATTTTCAAATGGATGGCTGTTCCGCTGCGGGAGGTACATAATTTTATGGAAAATCTCCGGGTTGGCATCCCTATCCGGAACCGTCTTACCCGCCGAAACGATTATTATGGGAAATTGGCTAAGGGTTTGGAAAAGCTGGATCGGGCCCATACCAGTCATTTAAGTACTCTGCATGGACGGATGGAAGAGATTCAAGCTATTTTGGTCAGCATATCAGAAGGGGTTATTGCTACCGATATTACAGGACGGATTAGCATAATCAATCCGGCAGCGGCCGACCTATTTAACCTGGATCCTGGTGAAGGGGTTGGAGAATTCCCATACCGAGTCTTTCCCGACTCCGAATTAGGAGATATTTTTCATCAGGTTTATGTAAAAGGGTATCCGCTAGAGAGGGAAATTATCTGGCCGGGTGTAATTGAACGAGTGCTTAAGCTCCATTTAGCTCCAATCCGGGATCATGTAAATGAGGAGATCCGTGGAGTGGTAGCTGTAATCGGTGATATTACCAAATTACGCCAATTGGAAACTATGCGGAAAGATTTTGTCGCCAATGTCTCCCATGAGTTAAAGACGCCATTGACTTCCATTAAAGGCTTTATAGAAACTCTGTTGGATGGAGCTATTCAGGAAAAAGAAACCGCCCGAAAGTTTTTGTCCATTATATATCAAGAAGCTGAACGGTTGAATAATATTATTCATGATTTATTAGACTTATCCAAGTTGGAATCGGGGAAGGTTGATCTAAAAAAAATCTCGGTTCAAATGGATTTACTAGTTGATGAAGTTGTTCTTTCAGTTGAAAACCGGCTCCGGGATAAAAAAATAGAATTATCCAAAGATATTCAGGCTAATATAATTTTAGGCAAAGAAGATTTGTTAAGGGAAGTTGTCATAAATTTATTGGATAACGCAATTAAATATTCACCGGAAGGTGGCACTATCCATATTGGGAGTTATGAGACTAGTGGTGGAATAGTCTTTTATGTTAAGGATACCGGATATGGAATACCAAAAGAAAGTTTACCCAGGATATTTGAGCGGTTTTACCGGGTTGATAAAGGAAGATCCAGGGCCATGGGAGGAACCGGTCTGGGGTTATCCATCGTTAAACACATTATTGAAAGACATGGTGGAACAGTGTCGGTTGTCAGCGAACTTGGTAAAGGCAGTCAATTTTCATTCGTAATTCCTGCTAGGGTTAGCGAGGAGGAAGAACATCTGAATGATGAGATTGAATAAATATTTAGCCCAATCAGGTGTAGCCTCAAGACGAAGCGCTGATCTCCTTATCAGTCAAGGAAAAATTAAACTTAATGGTGAGATTGTTACCGAAATGGGAATTCAAATTGAACCGGAAAGGGACCTTATTGAAATTGACGGAAAACCGGTTAATTTGAGGTTGGAATATGAGTATCTAATCCTCAATAAACCGCCGGGTTTTTTAACTACCGTCCGTGACCCTTTTAACCGGTCGACAGTAATGGAGCTATTGCCCAAAAATATAACCCGGTTGTATCCTGTAGGCAGGTTGGATTTGGATACATCCGGGTTACTTCTTTTTACCAATGACGGTGAAATGGCTTTAGCTTTAACTCATCCCAGGCATTTTGTGGAAAAGGAGTATTTGACCAAGGTTACTGGAGTGCCTACTGATAAAGAAATTCGGAAACTTACCCAAGGAATTTTATTGGATGATGGTATGACTGCTCCGGCAAAGCTTGCAATAGAAAAGATTGAAAATGGGAATGCTATTATCAGGATTAAAATCCGGGAAGGGCGTAAAAGGCAAGTCAAACGGATGATGCAGGCTATCGGACACCGGGTGATTTCTTTACACCGGATAAGAATGGGTCCTTTAGCATTGGGAGATTTAAAACCGGGAGAATACCGGCGGCCTACCGAACAGGAGTTGGCAGAGATGATGAAGATCAAAGAAATGGTTAAAAGAAGTTGACAGTTGATTTATTAGTTTTTTTAATCCTGGCAAATCCGTGTTAATCCTGTCCAATAAAACTTTGTTTTTGAAGGGATTAACCCGGATTAAAGGGATATGATTTTATAGGCTTCGCGCCGGGTTAGGAGAATAAAAAATGGCGGTTAAGGCTAGAATACGATTTGATTATAAAGCGGAACCCGGGACAGGCCGGAGATTTTTCTGGCAGCGCCAGGATTTACGTCAAGCAGCTAAGGATCTTCGAGCTAAAAAGGTATCATTACTCCGAAACTTACCCTTTCAGGGTTTAAATGTTCAAGCCTTGGATCTGGAGCATGAGGTTTATTTATTACCGGAGGAAGGGACTCAGACGGAGGTTGCTTATGCTCCGGTGGAAATGGTGGTAGAAGCTGATTCCATCACTGATTTGATGCCTTTGACTTTACAAGAGGAGTTCCGCAAGATTAAGGTGCTGGAGCCGGAAGCGCTATCCTTATCAAATGTTGACGTTGAACGGTTTTTATTCCGAGTTAATGAGGAATTTATTGGAAAGTTGGAATAAGAAATGGCAGTTAAATTTATAACCAGACATTTTGTTAAAGATCTAGGGATTGATTTGGGGACGGCTAACAGCCTTGTCTATGAACGGAATAAAGGGATTATATTAAGAGAACCATCCGTAGTGGCGATCCGGAAGAATACTAAGGAAGTATTGACGGTTGGGAGCGAGGCCCGTCAAATGATTGGGCGTACCCCGGGAGATATTATCGCTATTAGGCCTTTACGAGACGGAGTAATTGCTGATTTTGACATTACCAGAGAAATGATTAAATATTTTATCAGAAAGGCCTGCCGGGGAAAGGTATTTATTAAACCCCGAACCGTAGTCAGTATACCGTCCGGTACTTCTGAAGTCCAAAGAAGAGCCGTCACTGAAGCTACGATTAACGCCGGAGCCAGGGAAGTTTTTTTAATTGAAGAGCCGGTTGCGGCGGCAATAGGAGCTGGATTACCGGTTCATGAAGCTACCGGGAATATGATTATTGATGTTGGTGGAGGTACTACTGATATAGCCATTATTTCCCTGGGAGGGATCGTTACCGGACAATCGATTACCGTTGGCGGTGATGTGATGGATGAGACTATCGCCAGGTACATCCGTCGTAAATTTAATTTGATGATTGGGGAACGAACTGCCGAGGATATAAAGATTTATTTAGGCTCGGCATATAAATTGGAGCAAGAAATAAAATACGAAGTGCGCGGTCGGGATCATGTAACCGGTCTTCCAAAAATAATCGAAATTAGTTCGGAAGAAGTTCGGAATGCCTTAAAAGATCCTTTGAATTCTATTGTTAATGCTGTCCGTCAGACAATTGAGAAAACTCCTCCGGAATTAGTAGCGGATATTATGTTTAAAGATATTGTTATGACAGGTGGAGGCTCTTTACTTAAGGGATTTAGCAAATTATTAAGCACGGAACTGGGAATGGCCGTTAGAATCGCAGACGATCCCTTAAGCAGTGTAGTAGTCGGTACCGGAAAGACACTTGAACAACTACATCTTTTATCAAGGGTTTTAGTCGCTGCCAAAAAGGCAACCTCATAAAATATAAAATAAATGTAAATCTCTTAATTAAGTTAGGGAAGAGCTGATTAATTGAATAAGTGACGATTTTGTGCTTCGCAAAATGCCTAATGCCGCATATTTGCTTGCACAAAATCGGATTAATCAGCGCTTCCTTAGTTTCATAATTATCTTAATCAAATTTTAGATACAATATATAGTGAATAACCCAGATGTGGCCATCAATATATCGTATCTAGCCGTCAAATTGGTGAACTATAAAAATAACTCAATAAAAAATTAATAGGAAATTAAAGCCATTAAGAAAATTAAAAGAGCCGGTAAAACGGCTTTTATTATTTTAATAGAGTTTTTTTCTAAAGAGTGAAAAAGGAATTTTGGATTTCGTGGTGAATATTAAGAGAACTAAGCTGTAATAAGGCTTTTCGTTCTATTCTTAATATTTATGAGTAATATTATCTGTACTGATATAAATATTTTAAGGTGGGTTTCGATTGTTTAGAGTAAAAAGTTGGCAAGTAGGTATCGGAGTTGTATCGATGGTCTTGGGTTTACTCTTTGTCTTCCAGTTAAGAACAGAATGGAAGATGAGAGCTGTTTTACCAACCCGTCAAGTTAATGAGCTAGCCAAAATGTTTAGCAATCAAAAACTCCAGCTTGATAAATATCAACGGGAAAATGAATACCTGCGAAAACAATTAAAGGATTATGACCGGGACCGGGAGATTGTCCGGTTACGGATGGCCGCCGGTTTAATGCCTTTACGCGGAAAAGGTATCTTCATTACTTTAAGTGATTCCGATAAAAAATTAAAAAATTACGAAGATCCAATTTTTTATATTGTGCATTCGGACCAATTGGACTTATTGATTAATGAGTTATGGGCCGCCGGCGCCGAAGCTATTGCTATTAATAATTACCGCATTGGTACTACTACCGGGTTTAGCTGCGCCGGAACCACTATCTTGGTTGATACTAAAAGACTGGCTCCTCCTTATGAAATTGCCGCTATAGGCGATCCCAGAAATTTAAAAAACGCTTTAATGATGCCGGGCGGATTTGTAGAGCAACAGATCCTCTCTTTTAATTTGAAATTTGTAATTGAAACCGCAGATGAGATAGAATTACCGGCCTATAAAGGGAGTATTTCATTTGAATATGCCAAGCCGGTAGAGGAGGAGAAATAGCTTGTTAATCCCGATTATTGGCGCCTTGATAGGAATACTGGTGGGAATCGTTTTACCGTATGATATTCCGATTAATTTTGTGAAATATACCGCTATAGCTATTTTAGCAGCTTTAGATGCTATTTTTGGCGGATTACGAGCCCAATTGGGGCAGAAGTTCGTATTTTATAAATTTATCAGCAGTTTCTTCACTAATGCTGCCTTAGCCGCGTTATTGGCTTATCTTGGTGATATTTTAGGTATCGATATTTATATCGGAGCGGTAGTGGCGTTTAGTATCCGGCTCTTCCAGAACTTGTCCCTGATCCGGGAGGAGTTGTTTGACCGGTTTTGGTGGTGGCATGTTGGCGGAAACAGCAAAGAGAAAGATATTTAGATGATTTTAAATAAGAGTAATTAAAAGAGATTTGCCGGATTGGCTGATGCGTCATGAAAAGCGATAATCTACTGCGTTGCTCGGTTGCTCCGATACTCAACGTACATTGAGTACGTCTCCGTTTCTCGCTCGGTCGCGCCTTGCATCTCACCACTTTTGATGACCCGAATGAGTATTCAAGAAGTTCACCCAATCCGGCAAGATTTCATCCCGGCGCGTCTGGGTGAAAGCGCCGGATTTTAAACACTTATGTCTAAAGATGATTCTGAGGTGTTTAACTGTTACTATTCTTAAAGAACTGTATCATTAATTCTAAACTTGATACACATAGTACTGACGGCTGTTTTCCCGGGAGATGGGTTTGACTGTCAGTATTTTTGTTTGTCCATTTTCAGTAAGGTTCACCCGGCAGTCGGATTCCAACGGGGCCCGGGTAAAACCGGCTGTGATTGCGGCGGTCACGTTTAATAGATCGGGGTTGGGAGGACCCAGGTATAAAGTAATTGGGCCACTGTAATCGGCTAATTCCATGATAACAGAATTTTTAGGGGCAGATTTTTGGAGGAGTTCATTTTCGTGCTGGTCTTTGCCGATAATAATTTTAGCTTCCGGGCTTAAGCGGAGATGCCGGCCTATACGGAGCAAGTCGATATCGGGGATGGTTAAACCCCCACCATATTGGATTAGGTCCCTGACCTTATGACTGTATTCTTCATAGGTCAATAAACAACCGCCGGTGGGCGCCGGATAATCAGTGATACCATATTTGGCAGCCAACTCAATTTGCTGCGTCCGCCCGCGGCCTTTGATATCTAGAAGTTTGGAACGGTCGATCCATCCTTCCAACTCCGGGATGGTGGGCTGAAGGTGTTTGGCTGATAATGGTCTTAAAATCAATCCTTTTAAACCGGCATCCCTGACTGTAATATCCATGGCATCACGGCGCTGGGAGTTAGGACGTTGGTCGAAGACTTCACCGGTTACCAGAAAAGAGGCGCCAATCTCCTTCATTTTTCGGGCAGCCATCCGGAAAGTATAAATACGGCAATCAAGACAAGGGTTCATTCTTTTTCCATATCCGTGATATGGTTTTTCGATGATCTGTAAATAATCTTCTCCACATTGAACATAGTGAAGTTTAATATTTAGTTGTCTGGCGGCGCCGGCTGCGGCGCCGGTTCCTTTACCGTTATCGGGAGATTGGATGAAAGGGATCAAAAAATGAATACCCTCGACTTCCACCCCGGCTTCTTGTACCACTTTAGCTGCCAGGATGCTGTCCAAACCTCCGGAAAGAAGTGCTAGAGCTTTCATGTAACCCCCATAAAAAGCAATTGACAATTGGCAATTAAGAAAATTTATATGATTATTATTAACATTGAATTATTTTAAATTCGGCAATCCAGTTCTTTTGAGTGTAATATAGGGAGATGGATTTGTCAACTAACAGGGAAAGTAGATATAACTTCGAAGCCAAGCTCTGTAAGAAATGGTTGTAGTTTAGCGGTTTCGGTCCTTATTTATATATTTCAGATTTTCAAGCATGCGATTAAGCAAATGAGGGATTTTCATAATAATGAAATTTGACATTTGAATACAATATATTGATAGCCGCATCTAGGTTGTTCACTATATATTGTATTCAAAAATTAATTATGGTAATTATGAAATTCCCTTAAATAATATCATTTTATACCAAACCCGTTTGGATATAATATCTCCTCATTGCTATTGAGTATAGCCACCGGGAGTTTCCCTTGGGGCTTTATTTGACCTAATATCAAACGGAGCGCCGCTTCGACTCCGCCGCCTTCCCAATCGGTATAAGCGGCAATATAGGATTTTACCTTAGGCATAAATTGAATATCATAAGGATTGCGAATAGCCACGGCCACCAGCTTTTTATCAGTCGAATTTGCAAAAGTAACTAATTTCGAAGCAAACGAAGCAATATAACTTGTTTTAGGGGAAAAATCGACTGAATTAACCGTACGGGTAAATAATATTACATAATCACTTTTGGTGACCGCTTGTTGCTGTTTAGCTGTCGGTATGGCCATGTTCCAATAATTATAGTCGATTATGGAAAGGTTTTTTACCGATAATTGTTTGGTTAAAGCATTAAGTTTCTCATTAATCAGCTTGGTCCCTGATTTGGAGGGGGCAAAAAATACGATTCGTTGGCCGTTCTCAAGTTTATATGGCAGGAAATTATCGGTATTTTTTACCAAAGTAACTGCTTTAGCGGCGGTTTCCTTTTTCAGTTCTTTGTTTGTTTTACAGGCGACTATCTCGGAGATTTTTTGATCATTTACCGGTTTTCCGGGTTCGAGAATCCCTCTTTTAAGCTTTAGGGTTAAAATCCTTTTAACCGAAGCGTCAATTCGTCCCATCGGAATAGCGCCTGCTCTAACCCGCGAGATAATATAACCTAAAGTATCGGCTTTTTGTTGCGGCATCAATATAATATCGGCTCCCGCCATTATTGCCATCTCCGCAGCCTGAGCGTCACCAAAACTTTCAGTTATTGCGTTCATATTCATGGCATCGGTAATAATGACTCCTTTAAAGCTCATCTTTTTCCGAAGCAGTGTAGTCAGGCATTTAGCCGAGATCGTCGCCGGAATGCCTTCCCGATCGTCGATAGCTGGGAATGTTATATGGGCCGACATGATCATATCAATATTATTGCGGATCATGGCATGATAGGGGTAAAGTTCGACCTTCTCCAATCTTTCCATATCATGAGGCACCAGTGGCAGATCAATATGCGAATCCACCCCGGTATCACCGTGTCCGGGGAAGTGTTTAACCACCGATACAATCCCCGCGTCATTCAACCCCTTGACGAATGGTAGTCCCATTTTGGTAACGATCTCCGGGTTATCGCCGAACGATCTGATACCAATGACCGGATTGGCGGGGTTGTTATTGATGTCGATAACGGGAGCAAAGTTCATGTTGATACCCAAGGCTTTAAGTTCATCCCCCACGGCTTTGGCGACTTTGTAGCTCAATCGCCGGTCACCGGTAGCCCCCAGGGCCATATTACCGGGCATAATAGTGGCATATTTCAGTCTGGCTACCGCTCCGCCTTCCTGATCAACCCCGATAAAAAGGGGGATCTTGGGCGAACTCCGTTGAAAATCCTCCACCAAATTTTTTGTTTGTAAGGCCTCAACCGTATTTTCTCCAAAGAGAATAATCCCCCCCGGAGTTAAGCGGCGGATTTTTATTGCGACATCATCATTGATATCAGTCAAACCTTTACCGTTATAAGTCCGGAAATCAAAGATGAACATCTGGCCGATTTTTTCCGCCAGGGTCATTTTTTTCAAGATAACTTCCAGCTTTTCCTGGTCTATAATGTTTTTGATAATCCCTCCACTAAGGACTAAAGTAACAATAAATATTATTATGATGATAGTATTCTTTAAAATAGGTCTTTGACGGCAAATGTGGTTACTCAAAAGAACCTCCGGAATAAGCGTTTTTTATATTTCACTATTTGAGCGGTTTCTTTAACCTGCCTCCAGTTTGATGAATTGAATTTTATTCACCTGGTCGTTTAGCCGGTATCCAAGAAAAAATATCTGAACCGGCTAAATCGACAAACATCATTGACATGAAGTACTTGCATGAGTGAAAAAATGTGGTGAATATATATGACTTACTTGCCGGATTGCGGTTTAATATAACCGGACCATAAGTACATTAGCCCAACTATAAAAGGGATAAACATATTAACCGACATAGCATTATGGGTTATTAATCCCAGCAAGGAACCGAAAATTATCGGAATAGTTATCAGAAATCCGCCTATTTTTTCAAATTTCCAACCCAATCCGAGACCTATAAACATTAGCGGAAAAATTGACAGCCAAGCATTGTCCCATAATGAATATTCGGGTTTGATAAATGGGAGCGGATTTCCGTAACCGAAATAGAACGGTAAGCCGAACAATATTATAGCAGTAGCCAAGATTCTGGCTGTCCATCTTACTATCAAATGCAGCTTTTTAGATAGTTTCATTCCGATACTCCTTCTTTTTTTATACCTAAAGCATTCGGGCAAACTTGTCTGCATATTGAACACTTCATTTTTTTCATAATCGGATGGTCTTCTTTCAACTGTAGCAAATCCCATAAGTTTCCGTATAGATCCTTAAATACCGCCACCATCCCATAGGGTTGTTCCTTCGGTTCTCTAACAAATTCTATTCCTTTGGCGATCATTTCATTATAATCCCGCCAAAAGTCATCGGTGTTTAAAAAGAGAAAAACCCTACCGCCGGTTTGGTTGCCGATAAACGGCTCTTGTTCGGGTTTGGAGGCTCTGGCAAGTAATAAGGTAGCGCCGGTTGAACCTGGAGGGGCTACTACCACCCAGCGTTTATCCTGTTCCGGTTGATAGATATCCTCGATTAGAGTAAAATTAAGTTTCTTGGTGTAAAATTCTATTGCTTCATCATAATCTCTGACAACCAGAGCGATGTGGGTGATTGATTGGACCATTTTTAAGACTCCTTTTAGAGTAATTTCTTTGTATAGCTAAATTTAATTATTGAGGTATAGATAGTAATTGTGTTCTAACTGCGACCCCTTGCCCCTGCATTAGGGGAAACCACCACTCATAGAAGTCTAAAATCTTAACGCTCGCGAAGTGTATTTTATCGAAGCGTCTGAAACATTTCAGTTTTTTTGCTCCGGAGGATGGTGGTTATCCCTTGTCAGAGGGTCCGGTTTTTTACTATCTGATGGTCGCTACAATTTACTAGAGAGACTTAAAAAATGTTTTTAAATCCTCTTTAACATCGTCGGATAGAAATTTATCCTTTACCCCTTCCACAGCTCCTTCTATGCCATACAACATATGCAAACAAGCAGTCGGATCATTGAGTCTTATCCGTAGAAAAGCTTCCTTGCTGCCTATTTTAACGAGTTCTTCAGAGCTTTCGATACCGGCTTCAATCAGTTTGGCTTCAGCCACTTTGCCTATATTAGGTAAGTCGGATAGTTTTTTCACTTTTATCCCTCCGTATTTATTTTATAAATCTCCATATTGTTTTTCATTAATATGTTTCCTTTCTCATTACAGCCACCATGCGGTGGCTTGGGCTATTTACCTGTCACATAATCGGAGTTATATATTGTAATGGTATAGCAATCTTAAAGCTCTCAAAGTATTCCATTTACTTTCCGTCCCTTGTTTTTCCATAATAAAGTAAGTTTTCCCGGGTTGGGAATATGCTTTCCATTTGCCGTTTTTATTATAGGATTCTTTGATCTTTTCCAAAGCTTCAGCCATTCTTTCATCATATGGAATGTTATATTTCCGGAATAAATCCAAACATCGCAAAATGTCGTATTTCCATCTTACCGGAAAATAGGGTTTAAAGAACTCTTCATTAATTACTTCACCGGTTTTATCCGATTTGAAGAGATGATGTTTTAGAATAAATTCAATGGATCTTTTTAAGGCTTCCTCAATCACTTGATTTTGATAGGTATAGTTATTACTCAAATATGTTTTTAAGCCTTCGATTACGCTTATGGTGGTATGGAGTGAACTGTGTTTGGCGCCTTGGTGATACTGACAATTCCAGCCGCCGTCTTTCATTTGTACTTTCAGCAAATAATCGATTATTTCATTGATTTTGGGGTTCTTTATATTAAAATAACTTGTAATAGCCAATATCATTCCATTTATGCAGACGTCGCTATATTCCACGGTTTTGGCATAATTAATCCCACCGTCTTTTCCAAAAGGATTTTCAAGCAACATTGCAGTGGATTGTACACATTTTTGATTGTCTGTTGGTATCTCTAATTGTACTAACTCATATAAAACATAATGAGTGCAAGTCCATTTCGGATTATAAAACCCATTTCCCCAGTGGCCAATATCATTTCGTTTATTAAGCAGTTCTTTACCCCAACCTTGTTGGACAATTTGATTTTGATATTCTTGTATTTCTTTTTGTGGTTTTTTCAGCAAATCTCTATTCACTTGGTAAACAATCGAGGGATCAGACTCATGCAACAGCCATTCGATTATCCGGTTGGAGTTTTCCATTAATCATCACCACTCTTAATTCAATTCCCAAAGAATCCAGCTTTGACCGGTATATCTCCAAATCCGCTTTTTTTAACGTGAATTTCAGATAGGTACGGAATTTTTTAGAATTAATTTCTGTAAATTTTATAAAAATCCTTCCACAACTTGGTAGAGGATTGCTTTAACGCCGGAATGCCGCAGTCAATCCTAAATTCAACCGGCGCTCTGGAAGGGCGGGTGGTATTCAATGATTCTTTGATGGTATTCAACGATTTTAACACGGTATTCTATGATTTTTTAATGGTCGGCAACGATTTTTTGGTGGTATTCGATCATTTTCCGGTGGTGTGGATCGATTTTCGGGTGGTTGTCAACGAGTTTTTAGTGGTATTGATCGGTTTTTTGACGGTCGTCAATGATTTTTAAGTGGCATTTAACGATTTTTTCATAGTATTTTCCAATAGCCTGGATTAATTTCCCAAAACAAAGGTTTTTTCTCCGGTTTAGCGAATAATACTTTTAGTTCCTCATTCTAATATTCACAAATTTGTGGTTTAAATAGAAGTTTTATAAATCCAAAACAATTATAACCACGAATGGCCACCAATAAAAAAATGAGAGCTTAAACTTGAAGTTATTAGTGGTTATTTGCGTGATTAGCGGTTAATAAAGATTTATACTTTATGGATTGTTAGTTATTTTTAATTGTCAATTCTCCATTCTCAATTCTCAATTGAATTCACATTTCGGGGGTTAAAATGCGCATCGGGATTTTCACCAATTGTTATCATCCTATGGTTAATGGTGTAGTCGGAGCGGTTAGTCTGCTCCGGAAAGGTTTTTTAGAGGCCGGACATGAAGTTTATATCTTTACTCCGGCTTTTGGCGATTATCAAGATACTGACAACGGAATCTACCGGTATCCGGCGGTAGACCTGACCCGAAAAGTCAAATATCCGGTGGCGATTCCTTATTCTCCCCGGATTAAACGGGTAATTCAAGGATTAAAACTGGATTTGATACATAGTCATCATCCATTTGTTTTGGGTCCGCTAGCTTTCAAAGTAGCCCGGGAGAAACAAATTCCCATTGTATATACCTTTCATACCCAATACGACCAGTATACTCATTATGTACCTCTTCCGAGCGGCTTGGTAAGCTGGTTTTCCAAAAGGCAAGTCAGAAATTTTAGCCAAAAGGTAGATCAGATAACCACTCCGGCGGATTCGGCCCGGCAAATTCTATTGGGTTATGGGGTAACCAACCCTATAGAGGTTATTCCAAATCCGGTTGACCTTAGTAAATTTTCAGGCAACAACGGTAGGATAATCAGAGAAAAGTATGGGTTGAACGCTGAAAAGCTACTGATTAATATTGGCCGGATAGCGCCGGAAAAGAATTTGGGTTCATTATTAACCTCGTTTAAAAAAATGTTGGCAAAGGCCCCGGCTGGTTCTTTGAAGTTGATGATCGTTGGAGACGGACCGGAGTTGAATAATTTAATCCGGATGGCCGATTCCTTAGGAATTAAGAATGAAGTGATCTTCACCGGTCTGGTTGAACCGGCGATTGTTCCTCAGTACTTAGCCGCCGCCGACCTGTTTGTGATGACATCCACCAGTGAAGTCAAACCATTGGCCCAGTTGGAGTCGCTTGCCTCGGGAGTTCCAATAGTAGCCGTTTCAGCTGCCGGAGCCAATGATACAATAGTTCATGGAGAGAACGGTTTATTAGTATCTCAAGAACCGGTTGAAATTAGTGAAGCTGTAGTAGGTCTGGTCTTCAATCCGGAGCAATTAAGCAAATTCAAAAAAAGCGCCCTCCAAACAGCAGTCGGGTATTCTTATCAAACAATTGCCGGAGAGTATTTGAATTTGTTTAAAAGACTCGTTGAGAGTTTTGGAAAGTGAGGGTAATATTCTTCGTTGGTTTAACTGCGACCCCTTGCCCCTGGAAATAGGGGCAACCACCGGTCATGGAGGCCTAAAATCCATCCTCATGAGGGGATTCTATTTTCTAACCGACAGAATTTATTCAGTGTTATTTACTCCAAAGCATGGTGGTTATCCCTATCCAGGGACCTTACCATTACCCACAAGTTGGGTAAAAGTAAGAAAGCCAAGGGATATAAAATTCACAAAAAATTCGATCAATTCGATCTTATCTAACTAAACAGAAATCAAGAATTGACAAGGGTTTACAATAAA